>JAQCEO010000073.1 GCA_027729805.1 Actinomycetota bacterium | reverse complement strand
AATGTCGATCCGGCCCGGACTCGATCAACGTCACCGAGTTCGCGGGGTCCTCGCTCAATCGCGCCGCTACCACGCACCCGGCGGTGCCGGCTCCAACAACGATGTACCGGATATCAGGCTCCTCCGTATTCTTTGACGGCTGAATCCAATGCCGTTACGAGCAGATCCACGTCGTTCTCTCTGATCGTCAGCGGTGGCGCAATCCGCACAGTGCTCTGCTGTGTGTCCTTGGCGAGAACACCCTTTTTCATCATACTCAGGCATAGTTTCTTGGCCGACACGTCAGCCAAGCTTCTGGGTGGAGCCGGCGTCGATTGCGAACTTCATGCTCGTGACATATCGGGACTCTTCCGATGCGAGATAGACGACCGCGTGGCTGATGTCCTCGACCTCGAGCGCCGGTACATCAAGCATATGGAAGGGGCGCAGTTCGGCCTCCATTTCAGCGAGGCCCGGATTCTCGAGGTCTGGTCGGAACACCTTGTAAACCGGCTCGTTCAAGATCATCTCGGTGTAGACCGTGCTCGGATGAATAGTGTTGACACGGATGTTGTCGCGAGCCAACTCCGCGGCCAGTGCTCGCATCATGCCGACGATGCCGGCCTTGCTAGCAGCGTAGCCAACGGCATTCGACTGACCGCGCGTAGCGATCTGCGACGCCGTCATCATGATGGAGCCACCCTTGCCCCGAGCTACCATGCTTGGCAGCACGGACTGGACAGCGTTCCATGTCCCGTTCAGGTTGATGTCGATCACGGTCTGCCAGCTTTCGCGGCTCAGATTCGGTGCTGCACCCCAGGTGAAGACACCCGCATTGGCTACCACGACGTCAATGAAGCCGAAGGCCTCCAAGCCCTGCGCGACGACGGCATCAATGGCTTCACGATCTCGAACGTCGGCGTAGCCAGCAACGATCTCACCACCGGCCTCCCGGACAAGGCGGACTGTCTCCTGAAGATCGTCTTCCGAGGCAGTTGGATACTCCACGTGCTCCACCTGGCCTCCACCAACGTCGGTGGCGACTATTCGGGCTCCCTCCCGCGCGAGGAAGATTGCGTGCGAACGACCCTGACCTCGTGCTGCGCCGGTGATGAATGCGACCTTGCCCTCAACTCTGCCCACTGTCTGAGTCCTTATCTCTTCGCTTTGCCTGGTTGCTTTCCTTGCATGCTGGAGCAAACAGTCAGATCTTGATGCTGGCTGCGAACGCCCGGCGAGCGACATCGATCGTCAGGTCAACGTCTTCTTGCGAGGTGGCCGCGCATAACCTGCGGTCGCCATTTGGGAAGGCCGGCTGGATGATGCCACCTTCCACCATCACCTCATTGAATCGCGCGTGCGCAGCAGTGTCCGATCTGAGCGCCTCCCGGAAATTGGAGGGGGCCGTGGGCTGGAAATACACGGCCCACTCCGAACCCAACCCCACGATCGAGACTTGGGCGCCGGCTTCGGCAGCCGCCTCGCGCAGACCTGTGCGGACCTGCTCCCCACGAAGATAGAGGCGCTCGAAGATGTCTTCCGTCTGCATGATCTCAAGAGTCTTTCGTGCCGCGGCCAGTGCATAGGGAGCGGCGTTGTAGGTGCCGTCAATCGTCGCCCGATCTCCTGTGTATGCCCCCAGGTGGCCCATCAGCACTTCATTACCCGCCAGTCCGGCTAGGGCGAAGCCGTTCGCCACGGCCTTCCCGAACGCCGTCAGGTCCGGGGTGACTCCGCAGATGGACTGATACCCGCCGATGGCCGACCTGAAGCCGGTCTTTACCTCGTCGAAGACAAGTACCGAGGAGTGCGCGTCGCACGTGGCGCGGAGCATCTCCAAGAAGCCTTCCTTCGCAGGGACACAGCCGAAACTGTGCACGTAGGGCTCACAGAACACTGCGGCGATCTCATGTCCGTGATCGGCAAAGGCCTGCTTGACGGCAATGTCATCATTCCACTCGACCATGATCACATCGGCGATGGAATCCGGATGCAGACCTCCACCATTGGGTGTGCCCATGGGAGTTGTCGGAGTGGAGTCAACACGTGCACTTCCGACCGCCACCACATCACTCCAACCATGGTAAGAGCCATGGAACTTCACAATCTTCCTGCGCCCCGTGGCAGCACGAGCAAGATGGACCGCGTGCATCGTCGCATCTGTGCCCGAGGTGCAGAAGGCAACCCGCTCAGCACTCGGCATGACTGCGCAGATGATCTCGGCAACCTCTACCTCGCCGTACTGCGGTCCGATTCCCGTGAGATCGCACGTGGACATTGCCTTAGTCACCGCTTCGTTGACCCTCGGATCGCAGTGACCCAGCACGATGGGGCCCCAGGCAAGGAGGTAGTCGACGTAACGCTTGCCTGTCCCATCCCATACATATGAGCCGGAGGATCGATTGATGACCTGATCCCAGCCGACGCGATGGCCCGAGGATGCGCCTCGCGGGATGACCGACTGCGCTCGCTTCCAGTACGCGGCCTGATCGAGCAAGCCTTCGCCGGAAGTTTCTGTAGGCGCAGCGGACATCAGATCTCCTTGTCGTTGTCCTGAAGGATAACCGTAATGTGTATTACATCGTGGCTGTGAAGTGATTTTTGTGTTTGAAATCTTAAGGGATCTCCACAGTCTGGACCCGCCACCTCAGGTCTCGGTGGTCGCCGGGCGAAACCTGAAACTGCTTGAGAACCCATGGTGCCTTTCTTTTTCCGCCTGAGTCTTCATCGGTTTGGTTCGTCTCGGTACCTCGTATTTTGGTTTTTCGCTTGGTTATTCCCGGCCATAGCCCGCTTCGAGGCTGGCGGCATCACGCCCACACTGCCGATCCTGGAGGAATCGCGATTGCCTTCGACTCCACTTTGAGCGTTCAACTCAAGCCCAATGCAGTGGCCTAACCATAGGGATTATCAGCGATGGGGGTGCAGGCCTTCATCCCCCAGGGGGTGCCGAGGGAGGTGCAAAAGTGGCCGTTTGTGAGGGCATCTTGCGGTGCTTGCGTCAGTCGGTGGCCTGACTGACGAGCGGGGGATTCGGCTCGTCACTTGATACCCCACCGTGGGCAGGTTGAAACATTTCAGTCGGCCATCTTTGCAAGCCGGTCGGCGAGATCTTGTTGGCGGTTGGCTGCAGTGTGCTGATAGCGCATAGCGGCGTTGGCTGTGGAGTGCCCTAAACGATCTTGCACCTCTTTAACTGTGCCACCGGCTTGCGCCGCCAAGGTGCCCGCAGTGTGCTTTAGGTCGTGCCAGTGCAGTGCGGGCTGCCCGACAGCCGTTCGGATCGTAAAACTCCTAGCTGCCGGCATGCTTGCTGGGCACGTAGGGGCAAAAGATGTCGGGGCGTGGCAGCCGCGGAGTCAGTAGGTACTCCTCGGCGGCCTTTTGCACGCACGCAGACGGCGAACTAATGAGCCCGTGCGCCGTGGTGACAGAGGTGACGGTGCTCGACCCCGCGAAGGTGTTGGCCAGGCTGCGCCCCCACACCCACGGTGTTGCGGCGTCCCCTATGGCTAGCAGGAAGAGCGGTGGATTGGGCAGGACGATCGTGGTGTCGGCGGGCGGGGACGGTGGGGAGTAGCCGGATGGGAGGCCGAGGCAAATAGCAGATCGACCGACACTACTCCAGGCGTAGGCGGCGCCGTAGCTCTCCTCATGTGTCTTGGACATCCTTGCCAGGACAGCCGGCGTGGGGCGATCCGCCATGTCCGCGCAATTAACGAACTTAATGATGAAACTGTCGCTGTAGGGGTCCGGAACGAAACTGTCACTTTCGGGGTCCGGAACTAAATTGTCGCCATCGCTGTCCGGATGTGACATGTCGCTTTCGGGGGCCGAGCCCTTGCCGCCACTGTCCGCACCCTTGGCCGCTACATAGTCGTACAGGGTTTTGATAAAAATTCGCAGGTCGGGATACGTGGACTGATCTCGGAAGTTCGCATTCAAGGCATTTTGGAAGACATAGCGATTGACGACCGTCTCTTCAATGGTGATCTCTGAATCTTCGAGGTAGGCTTCGATTGCGCGAATCTTGTAGGCCTGTCCCTTGCCGACCAGTGAGGCATAGACCGGCACGGGCTGGTAGTAGCCGGCCGCCGACGTCGAGCCGAATCGCGCGATGCTCTCATTGGACATGAGGGCGGCGTCCTCGATCAGGGCGCGTAACTTGTTGGGGAATGTGCGTGCGTAGGCGCTGCCGAGGCGGGTGCCGTAGCTCATGCCCCAGAAGTTCCACGCGGAGTAGCCGAGCGCGGCGCGCATGGCGTCCATGTCACGAATGACCTGCCAGGTGCCGAGGTAGGGAGCCGCATTGGGGTTGGCAGCAAAGCAAGCCGCCGCCGCCGCCCCCTCCTTGGCTGCGACCTCTTCCCAGTAGGCATCCCAGTTGATCGGGCCCGTGGCCGGTGGCAGCACCTCAACGGGGGTGCACTCTTGGAGCTTGGGCTGACTTTTTCCCACGCCGCGCGGATCCCAGGAGATAAGGTCGAAGCGGTCGCGGATGGTGGCCGGCAGCAGGGAGTAGATCCCCCCGTGAGCCGGGACCGCCTCGCCACCGGGGCCACCGGGGTTCCATGTCAGCCCGAGCCTTCCAGCGTCGCGCCGGGGCCTGGTGACCCTCATGGCAATCTCGACCGTGCGCCCATCGGTGGGAGTCTGCCAGTCCAGCGGGACGGTGAGCTTCGCGCACCTGGTCCGTGGTGGCAGGTCTTCATCGACGGGGCAGGTGACGTACGTCAGCCTGGGGGTGAACGCCGCATTGACCGTGGAGGTTGTGGTTGCGGTGGCGCTGGCAGGCAATAGTCCCAGCCCGAGAGCTATCGCTGCCGTGATGGTGAGCGAAGGGATTATGAGCGGACGCCGAGAGGTCATTTTAGATCTCCTCCAGAGGGTGGGTAAATCGAAAAAAGGAGACTAACACGACGAGGCACAATGTGTTCGCCACAGTCGTCAATTGGGAGAAACGTAAATAAGGCAATGCTTTTCCAGCTTCTCCCCGCTACAAGAAAGTTGGCATGGCCAACCGACCGGGGGCCTTCGTAACGATGACCAGGGCGGGGCGCATCGGCGTCTTGGCCAGCGTCGACGACAACGGGAAGGGAGTGGGCACTGATACTCCGATGTCAGATCGTCCGCTGGCGGCCCCGACTTAAGAGCTGTCCGGATGATCATTAGGTTGAATCAGGAGGTGAACGCGCGCAGCAGTTCGATTTCGAGCTGCTGCATTTTGATGATCTGACCCGCGAGCTCGGCCACTCGTGGATCCGAAGAGCCGGCAACCTGGGTGGCCATGTCGATTGCGCCGAGGTGGTGCTCGATCATCAACTTCGAGAAAAGCCGGTCGAAGTTGGCGCCCGAGCTGCCTTCGAGTTCCGCGAGTTGCTCGTTTGTGAGCATTCCTTTCATGCCGTGACCGCCGTGAGCGGCCATCGCCTCGCCGCCCTCCAGTCGCGCCACGTCCCACTTAGCGAGCCACGCCGACATTTGGTCGATCTCTGGCTGCTGCGCGGACTTGATCTGCGCGGCGAACTCCAGAATCTTTGTATTCTGCGTGCGGGTGGGTGCGAGATCGGCCATGACCACAGCCTGCTCGTGGTGCGGGATCATCATCTGCGCAAACATCGCATCGGCAGCAGCCGGACCACCGTCGAGGTCGGGGGTAGAGGAGTGGCTGGAACAGGCGGTGAGACCGACGAGGGTGAGAAAGCTGGCGAGTAGCAGTAATGATTTGCGCATAATTGGTTCATTATGGAGGGAAGTGGATCTAGCAACCTGAGACCACCCCTCGAATCAATAATTCCTTCAGGTGGCCCGGGTAGCGGGTGCGCCGATAGGTGACTGCATGAACACGGGCGACAGGGGTCTGGCCGCCCGCTTGGTGGGGAGTATCCTCTAAAAACTCGCGAAACTTCCGGTCGCACCCAGCCCGAAATCCCTGGAGCCCTTGTTGCCTGAAGCACAAAAGCGCAGCCGGGTGGCCAAGATCACCAAGTTAGTTGCCGTGGGGTTGAGCGTTGTCGTTATCGCTACCATCACGGGCCTGATCGCGCAGCCCACGCCCTTGGCCACCGGGGCGCGGCTTGCCGCCACTGCGACCTCGGCGCCGACGGCTGCGGCGCCAGAATCGACCGCTGCATCAGTAACTGCGCCAGCAACTGACGAGCAAGATATCGGGCAAGATGTCGGGCAAATAACGAACGTGGTGCTGCTACTGGCCGACGACCTGAGCTGGCCGATGTTTACGGAAGTCCCGCGGCTGGCCGCGCTTACGCAGGCCGGCACCACTTTGACGAACTTCGTGGTTACCGAATCCTTGTGTTGCCCGTCGCGGGTTTCGATCTTGCGCAGCCAGTACGTGCACAACCACCGGGTGGATTCCAATGTGCCGCAGACCGGCGGTGGCTGGGAGAAGTTCTACCAACTGGGGCAGGAGAAGGACAATCTGCCCACTTGGCTGAGTGCGGCCGGTGTTACCACGGCGCACATCGGTAAGTACCTCAACGGCTTCCAGAACCGCCGGCTTGAGCCCACTTACCTGCCACCGGGCTGGGATCACTTCGTGACCGCTATGCGCGGTGCCGGTTCGCCTTATGACGGCTACAACTACCAGCTGGACTCCAATGGTGTGATCAGCCAGCATTACGCCGAGGCTGATGACTTCCTAGAGGATGTGCTCACCGCGGAAACCAACAAGTGGTTAGAAACCGCGAAGCCACCCTTCTACCTGGAGTTCACCTCGTACCTACCGCACGGGCCGGCGCCTTCGGCGGTGCGAAACCTTGGATCCAGGGCCGGTGCCCAAGCTCCAAGGAGTGCGTCCTTTAATGCAATTGGCACCGATGAGCCGGCGTGGCTGGCGGCGCTGCCGCGGCTAGGGCCTAAAAGGATGGCCAAGATGGACCGGCTCTGGACCCGGCGCCTTGAGTCGGCAGAGACCTTGGCTGACTCCTTCGACGCCATTATGGCTCGGTTACGCACTACTGGTCACCTCGATGACACTTTGGTCATCATCACCTCCGATAACGGGTACCACTTAGGTACGCACCGCCTGCCTGCGGGCAAGCGCACGCCGTACCGCGAGGATTCGGTGGTACCCGCGGTCTTTATCGGACCGGGTATCACCGCCGGTGGCGTAGTGAATGCGATGACCTCCACCATTGACCTGGCGCCCACCATCGCGAGCCTGCTCGGTGCTGCGGTGCCGGAGTGGGTAGACGGCCGGGATCTGCTGCCGCTGATTGCGGGAGCTGCCGACGCTGTCGGATCGGCAGCACCACCGTGGCGCACCGGCGTTCTGACCGAAAACCTCAAGGCCACGTTGCCGGGGGATCCT
>JAQCEO010000072.1 GCA_027729805.1 Actinomycetota bacterium | reverse complement strand
GACCGAGAACCTCGAATTACTCAATGACTTGTGCGACCTGATGATTGATGGTTCACTATGTGCTATGGGAGGCTTAACCCCGATGCCGGTATTGAGTGCGCTCCGCCATTTCCCGGAGGATTTCCAGCGATGACAATCCTGCGCGAGCACGATTACGGGACCCCGGCCAAAATCGGTAGCGACTCGGTCACCGTCAGCATCGACGGCCACGAAGTTTGCGTACCCGCCGGCACCTCGGTCCTGCGCGCGGCCAGTGAAGCTGGGCTTCCGATACCGAAACTTTGCGCAACCGACTCACTCGAGCCATTTGGGTCGTGCCGCCTTTGCATTGTCGAGATCGATGGCAAGAAGGGAACTCCAGCCTCCTGCACCACCCCATGTGAGTCCGGCATGGTGGTGCACACCACCTCACCCAAACTTGATCGGCTGCGCCGCGGGGTGATGGAACTCTACATCTCAGACCATCCACTTGACTGCCTTACCTGTCCGGCCAACGGTGACTGCGAACTCCAGGATATGGCGGGTGTGGTCGGGCTGCGCGAAGTTCGTTACGGGTATGCCGGTGAGAACCACCTTGATGCACCAACCGACGATAGCAATCCCTATTTCTCCTTTGACGAGAGCAAGTGCATTGTCTGCAGCCGTTGTGTGCGGGCGTGCAGTGAAGTTCAAGGCACATTCGCGTTAACGATTGAAGGACGTGGATTCAACTCCAAAGTCAGCCCGGGTGGCCTAAACTTTCTCGAGAGTGAGTGTGTTTCATGCGGTGCCTGCGTGCAGGCCTGCCCGACGTCAACCCTGCAAGAAAAGGCCGTTATCGAACTCGGGACTCCCACCCGTACCGTGCTGACCACCTGCGCCTACTGCGGTGTCGGGTGCACGTTCAAGGCCGAGATGCGCGGCGACGAACTGGTTCGCATGGTGCCCTATAAGGATGGGGGCGCGAACGAAGGTCACTCCTGCGTCAAGGGTCGCTTCGCCTTCGGCTACACCACGCACCCCGATCGAGTTCTCAAGCCAATGATTAGAGAATCCATCACCGACCCTTGGCGTGAAGTCTCATGGGAGGAGGCGATTGGCTACGCAGCCAAGCGGCTCATCGAGATTCAGAGCGAATACGGTGTCGACAGCATCGGAGGCATCACCTCATCGAGATGCACTAATGAGGACGTGTTTGTAGTCCAAAAGCTCGTGCGAGCAGCTTTCGGGAACAACAACGTGGATACCTGCGCCCGGGTTTGCCATTCACCAACCGGCTACGGACTCAAAAAGACCTTCGGCACGTCGGCCGGCACCCAAGATTTCAAGTCCGTTGAACAATCCGACGTAATCTTGGTCATCGGAGCCAACCCAATCGATGCCCATCCGGTTTTTGGGTCTCGGATGAAGCGCCGCCTCCGCGCTGGGGCGAAATTGATTGTGGTTGATCCACGGGCTACCCAGTTAGTGCGTTCACCACATATCGAGGCTGAATACCACTTGCAGTTGCAGCCGGGCACCAACGTTGCCGTCATCAATGCTCTGGCTCACGTCATCGTGACAGAAGGACTTCATGACAAAGCATTCGTGGCTGCACGCTGTGATGACGAATCTTTCCAGGCGTGGGAGGAGTTCATTAGGCTCCCTAGCAACAGCCCGGAAGCAGTAGCAACCGAATCCGGAGTGCCGGCGGATACTCTCCGAGGTGCGGCTCGTCTCTACGCCGCTGGACCGAACTCCGCGATCTACTACGGCCTCGGAGTCACCGAGCACAGTCAAGGCTCAACAATGGTCATCGGCATGGCCAATTTAGCCATGCTAACCGGAAGTATCGGTCGCGAGGGTGTCGGAGTTAACCCACTGCGTGGGCAGAACAATGTGCAGGGCGCCTGCGACATGGGCTCGTTCCCCCACGAGTACTCCGGCTACCGGCATGTTGCTGACGATGCGGTGCGGCAGCAATTCGAGGCACTTTGGGGCCGCGAGCTGCAATCAGTTCCAGGGATGCGCATACCTAACATGCTTGACGCCGCGGTGGTCGGAAGTTTCCGGGGTATCTACATTCAAGGGGAAGACATCGCTCAGTCTGATCCAAATACCACGCATGTGACACATGCTCTAGCCGCAATGGACTTAGTCATCGTGCAGGATCTATTCCTAAACGAAACTTCGGCATACGCTCATGTCTTCTTACCCGGAACTTCATTCTTAGAAAAGGACGGCACTTTCACCAACGCCGAGCGCCGCATAAATCGAGTGCGCCCAATCATGGCTAGTCGAACGGGCAAGGCGGAATGGGAAGTGACCTGCGATCTAGCAAAAGCCCTGGGCTACCCAATGCATTACGACGATGCCTCGCAAATCATGGATGAAATCGCACAGGTCACCCCCACTTTCGCCGGTGTCTCCTTCGCGAAGCTCGATGAACTGGGCAGTATCCAATGGCCATGCAACACCGCGCATCCAGAGGGCACACCGACAATGCATATCGGTGAGTTCACCCGCGGCGAAGGTCGCTTCGTCGAAACCCCCTACGTACCAACCCCTGAGCGGTCTACCAGGCGCTACCCGCTACTCCTCACCACCGGTCGCGCCGTCAGCCAGTACAACGTGGGAGCGCAAACGAGGCGGACCGCAAATGTGATCTGGCAATCTGAGGATTTCCTCGATATTCATGAGTCAGATGCACAGCTGCGTGGAATCACAGATGGCTCTTGGGTTGAACTCGCTAGCCGCGTAGGCAAGACCAAAATGCACGCGCGTATCTCCGAGCGCGTGCCCCCCGGTGTGGTTTACACGACATTCCACTTCCCCCAAAGCGGTGCCAATGTCGTGACTACCGAGTACTCGGACTGGGCGACCAACTGCCCGGAGTACAAAGTCACCGCCGTTGAGGTGCGACCAAGCCTCCAGGCCGGCGGGGTGGCATCCGCCCAAGACCTCGGGCTCGAGGAACTGCGCGTTGAAGTACATGAGGACGCCACCGCAACTTTGGTCCGAATGGCGAACGAGATCACCTCTAACAACAGTCACCTGCACCAATTGGCGGCCGTCGAGGCCGTTGCCACCCATCTTCGGATGTATTGGACCCCGAAGATGATTGCTGACCTCGCCGCGCACGCAACGATCCACCCAGAAGACCTCCAGGACGTGGCTTTGGTTGCACTCGAATATCTGCCTACTGCGATGGCCCACTGACTCGACTACGCTGGCAGCACATCTTGCTGACTGGCAGTAGGCTCTTTGCATGGAGGTACCGTGCTTCTTCGTGCTGTGATCGGTGTCCTCCTCACGGTAATTCTGCTGGGGCTCGCGGCTAAACGTGGGTTGTTCCTTTTCAGGTTGGTGCGCACCGGAAAACCAGCCGTTGGCCGCACCAAAGGCGCTCCTAAGCGAGTTGAGGCCGAGGCCACCGAGGTATTGGGTCAGCGTAAATTACTCAAGTGGGCGGTGCCCGGTATCGCACATGTATTCGCCTTCTGGGGCTTTTTGGTCCTTGGCCTGACCATCTTGGAGGCCTACGGCGCCCTGTTCATCGCGGATTTTGGAATTCCAGTTGTCGGACGTTGGGCGATCGTTGGTTTCCTAGAAGATCTCTTTGGCGTGCTAGTTCTCGTCGGCATTGGCATATTCGCGATCATTCGCTTAACCAATAACCCCGCAACGGAAGGTCGCGAGTCACGGTTCTTCGGCAGCCACACCAAGGGTGCTTGGCTCATTTTGTTCATGATCTTCAACGTGGTCTGGACCTTATTCCTCTATCGAGGCGCGCAAGCGGCACTTGGGAACCTCCCATTTGAAAGCGGGGCCTTCTTCTCCGACTGGGTTGGCACGTGGTTCTCGGGTCTGAGCGAGGAGACCCTGGTAATCGTCGAGACCGTTGGCATCTGGTTGCAGATCGGTGTCGTGCTCGTCTTCTTGTTGATCGTGCTGCACTCCAAGCACCTGCATATCGCTACGGCACCGGTGAACGTCTACACCTCGCGCCGCCCCGATGCCCTCGGCCCACTGCTCCCCATCTATTACAAAGGTGCGCCGGTTGACTTCGAGGATCCACCCGACGATGCGCTATTTGGCAAAGGCCATATTTCTGACTTCACCTGGAAGAACTACATCGACTTCATGGCTTGCACCGAATGTGGCCGGTGCCAGTCGCAGTGCCCGGCTTGGAATACCGGTAAGCCGCTCAGCCCCAAACTCCTGATCATGGATCTACGCGAAAACCTTTTCGCATCCGCGCCTTATCTAGAAGCCGGACGCCTATTTTATAAGTATCAGGACAAGGTGGCCGAGCCCGGTGAGTTACTCCCCGAGGCCCTAGCTTCTGTTTCATCTGAGGTTCAAGGTGAGGTGAAGACACCTTTCATCGGCTCGCGCGAAGGCAGCGAGCATGCCGGTGACGACGGCTACACCTTCGACGGCCACCGCACCACCGGCCTTGATTTGCCGATCATTGACGAGGCGGCTCTTTGGAGTTGCACGATGTGCGGCGCCTGCGTAAATCAGTGCCCGGTGGATATTGAACATATTGACCATATCGCCGACATGCGCCGCAATCAGGTCATGATCGCAAGTGACTTCCCCAGCGAGCTCAACGGCATGTTCAAGAACATTGAAGCCAAGGGCAACCCGTGGGGCATGAATGCCGCTGATCGAAATGGCTGGATCACCGAGGTTGATTTCGAGGTCAATGTCTTCGGAATGAACGGCGAGGAGGTCATCCCCGAGGATGTCGATTACCTTTTTTGGGTTGGCTGCGCCGGTGCCTTCGAGGACCGGGCCAAGCGCACCACCAAGGCGGTTGCGGAGCTGCTGCATATCGCTGGGGTGAATTTCATGGTGCTCGGTGAGGGTGAAACCTGCACCGGCGATCCGGCTCGCCGCGCCGGAAATGAGTTCTTATTCCAGATGCAGGGCATGCAAAATGTCGAGGTACTCAACGAGATCAAGGCGAAGAAGATCGTCGTCACCTGCCCCCACTGCTTGAATACGCTCAAGCGCGAATATCCGCAACTTGGTGGCAACTACGAAGTCGTTCATCACACTCAGTTGCTCAATGAGCTGGTGAAAGCTGGCCGCTTGACGCCGGTCAGCAAGATCGAGGAGAAAGTTACGTATCACGATCCGTGCTATCTCGGACGTCATAACAAGGTTTATGTGCCACCGCGTGATCTCATTGATGCCACCGGTGTGGACCGAGTCGAGATGGAGCGCCACGGCGATAAATCCTTCTGCTGCGGCGCCGGTGGTGCCCGCATGTGGATGGAAGAAAAGATCGGCACCAAGGTCAACATGAATCGCGGTGATGAAGCCATCGCGACCGGAGCTGCGAAGATCGCTGTCGCCTGCCCGTTCTGCTCGGTTATGCTCAATGACGCGGTAACTACGCGTCAGCAAGAAGGTGGCGCTGCCGGGGTCGAGGTTGTCGATGTTGCGACACTGCTGCTTTCAGCAAGTAAGAGCTAAAGCTAACTATCCAACCTTGACCCGATTCCCAAAAGTAGGTACACCAGATATCGCTGTGTGGTACTCAAGCGGGACCATCTTCGTCAGCACAAAAGGAAATCGTCCAAGTCACGCCACCAGAATCGGCGCACCCGCACCGGCGCACCAACCCCTAGACGCGGGCCATGGGCGGCTAGTCGCTAAACGTCGGTGCGGTGGAAGTTCGCGAATGACCGGCTAGCCGTCGGCCCGCGCTGGCCTTGGTAACGCGAGCCATACATTTTTGAGCCATACGGATGCTCGGCCGGACTCGAGAGTCGGAACAAACATAATTGGCCGATCTTCATTCCCGGATACAACATGATCGGCAAAGTGGCGACATTGGAAAGTTCAAGGGTGACATGGCCGGAGAACCCAGGGTCAATGAACCCGGCGGTGGAATGGGTCAATAGGCCCAAACGGCCCAAGGAGGACTTACCTTCGAGTCGTCCGGCGATGTCATCGGGCAGAGTGACAACTTCGTAGGTCGATCCAAGGACAAACTCGCCCGGATGCAATATGAATGGGTCACTGCCTTCGGACTCAATTAACCGCGTGAGTTCGGGCTGCTCGATGCTGGGATCAATATGCGGGTAGCGATGATTCTCAAAAACCCGGAAGAGTCGATCAAGGCGCACGTCGATACTGGACGGCTGAATCATCCCCGGATCAAAGGGCTCAATGGCGACGCGCGCGGCGGTTATCTCAGCCTTGATATCCCGATCGGAAAGCAGCACCCGCGAAGGGTACCAACACTATGCATTACCCGGTGACTCGAACTAGCCGCGGAATCCGGATAGGTCATCGGGGGCATCCGCGGCACAGGCTTCAAGGGCCGCCAGTGGCACTATTGACAGCGCCTGTTCATTGGTCGCCCGCAGTAGCACCGGCGATGAAACGCCGGATTCATAGGATTGCAGCCACCGCCCAGCGCATACCGCCCACCGATCCCCGGCGGTAAGACCCGGGAAGCCGTACTGGGGCACCGGGGTGCTGAGGTCGTTACCTATTGCCTGTTGATGCTCGAGGAACTCTGCGGTAACCACCACGCAAACCGTGTGTGAACCAAGATCATCCGGCCCGGTATTGCAAAAACCATCACGGTAGAAGCCGGTTAATGGTTCAAGGCTGCAAATCTCTAGCTGGGTTCCCTGCACATTGCGTTGCACCATGGGTGAAACCTACCGCGCCTAGCTAACCTTCGCTGGAGATTTCGGTGGGGGCACCAAGATTGAAATCAGGCTGCGGCAGATTCACTAGGTAAATAGTCGCCAGGATCAAGAGCACTAAGCCCATGCCGATCAACCCGTACCGCAGTGAAACCATCGTGAAAGTGCTGCCAATCCCGACTAGGAACAAAACGCCAGCTAGAAGCACCGTCAGTCGAATATATTGATCCGACAATATGCCCAGTTTTATCCCTTCGATATAACTTGTCTCCGACTTTATCTTAAAGGCATTACTCTCATCAATTAACGGTCTGACGTACTCCGGCATATCAAATGGAGTTGCCGGCGCTTTAGAGTTTGTTTCGGGATTCGTTGCCAGCCACGCCTTGAAGGCGACCTCTAGCGCAGGTCGAAACCGTTGCTCTGCAAAAGCGATCGCGCTCGAATCTCCTGAGTACTTAGCCTGCAACCATGAAAAGAAAGCGAATTCGTCGAAGTTCTGCTCTTCGTTGGCTTCAATTGCCTTGGCGTCAGCGTCGGTACTTACCGTCGATGATTCAGCAAAGGCCACTTGGGATTCGGTGCCGTAGACAGCGGCCGCGAACCCTGACCATGCCGCCATCACTGTTACGGCGGCCAACAAGACCGCCTCAGCAATCTGCACAATGCGCCAGTGCCCGGTCGGTTGCCCATGCGCATTGGTGTGCTCTTGGTGTCGGTGGGCCTCGTGTGCCACCTCAACCGGCGACAGTGACTCTCCCATTGCTACCCCAATGCCCTCAGTGAATCCACTATCAATCCGGTCGAGGATACACCCG
>JAQCEO010000013.1 GCA_027729805.1 Actinomycetota bacterium | reverse complement strand
GGACTTTCCGTTTTACTCCTCGAAGCGCAGGATCTCGCCTTTGGTACCTCAAGGTGGTCCAGCAAGTTGGCACACGGGGGCCTGCGGTATTTGGCCAGCGGTCAAGTTGACGTCGCTTGGGAAAGTGCGGTCGAACGCGGCCACTTGATGACGGTCATCGCACCGCATCTGGTGCGCCCCCTCGCCCAAGTAGTACCCATCATGAACGACACCAGCTTCGGCTCAGCGGTGCTAACGCGTGCTGGTTTTGCCGCTGGCGATGCGCTGCGAGCGCTAACGCGAACCAGTAGACATGTCTTGCCCGGGGCCCGGGTCATCGGCCCAGCGAAAACCCGAAGGTTACTGCCGGCTATTGACGGTGCTCACCTACGTGGTGGCCTCTTGGCTTGGGATGGCCTATTGGAAGATGATGCCCGCCTCGTTGTTGCCGTAGCACGAACAGCAGCCGCCTACGGCGCTCGCATTCTTACCGGTTACCGCGTCCTATCGGCTGATGGCACCGGGGTCCGAGTAGTCAATCAAGGCGATGAGCAGATCGAGGTGCGTGCGAAAAACGTAATCAGTGCTACCGGAGTTTGGGCCGAGACTTTTGACGACCAGGTGGTAATCACCCCATCACGTGGCACCCATGTGGTGCTGCGTGCAGAAACCCTGCAGCGACCACGTGCCGCTATGACAATCCCAGTTCCGGAAATGCACGGGCGTTACTGCTTTGTCCTGCCGCGCCCCGATGGTCTTTTGCTCGCCGGCATCACCGATGTCGACGAATCTGGTCTGATTCCCGATGTTCCTAGCACACCGCTTGAAGACATCGACTGGATCCTTTCGCAAGTTTCCCGGGTACTTCAAACCCCACTTCGCGCCGGTGACGTAGTTGGTGCATTCACCGGCCTTCGCCCATTGGTTGCCCAACCCGAAGCGCCAGCTGGCGAGACTGCTGATATTTCGCGCCGGCACTTGGTGCGCCGCGGTGCTAATGGGGTCATCACGGTAACCGGTGGCAAGCTCACCACTTATCGGCGGATGGCCCAAGATGCCGTCGATTTACTCAGCGATAAGCCCTGCCGCACCACGAAAATCGCCCTCGTTGGTGCGGGCCCCGCCGCCCCAGTGCAGGCTTTACCCGCCCGATTGATCCGCCGGTATGGCGCTGAAGCAGCACGGGTTGCCGCATTTGCCAACGGGTGCCCCGAACTCCTTGAGCCACTTGCCCCCGGCGTTGGGGTGCGGGGAGTTGAACTAGTGTTCGCGGTCCGCTGCGAAGGTGCCCGCACGGTGGCGGATGTCCTCGAACGGCGGACCCGACTTTCATTGGTAACGACGGATTTAGCGGCCGCCCTGCCACGCGCCGAGGAGATCCTTGACGCAATCACCTAATGGCGGTAAGCGGCCAATTTACTCAAGTGCGATAGGTATCGGGTTAGCCACCGGAGCCTACGGTCTTTCCTTTGGTGCAATTAGCGTTGCCAGCGGTCTTACCGCCCTGCAGACCCAGACTCTTTCACTACTGATGTTCACCGGCGCCTCGCAATTTGCACTCGTCGGAGTCCTCGGCGCTGGGGGTGGGGTCATCGCCGCGGTGCTCACCGCCTGGTTACTTGGAGTCCGCAACGGGCTATATGCCCTGCATATTGCACCAACATTGAACCTCCGCGGCATACGAAAGCCGGTGGCTGCACAATTGACCATCGACGAGTCCACGGCGATGTCAATTTCCCACGAGCAAATTGCTGACCACAGCAGGCACGCGTTCTGGGCGACCGGCATCAGCGTCTATGTCCTTTGGAATATCGGGACGCTACTTGGCGCACTTGGTGCCTCCGCAATTGGCGACCCGGCATCACTTGGGCTTGATGCTGCAATCCCCGCCGGATTTCTTGCCCTTCTTTGGCCGCGGCTACGCGATCGCACAGCCTGGGCTATCGCTGCCGGCGGCGCGACCATCGCACTGCTGCTAACGCCACTCACGAGCTCGGGCGTGCCGGTGCTCGCTTCCGCACTGATCGCCATCCTTGCTGGCTACCGCTTACGGGATCGCACATGATCTGGGCCGCGGTGTTAATTGGGTCACTCGGGTGCTACCTCGAAAAGCTATTCGGTTTCATCTTGCCTCCAGCACTTCTTGATCGCCCGATGATTAGAAGTGTCGCGGCACTACTACCAATTGCCATGCTCGCGGCTTTGGTTGCGGTGCAGACATTTGGATCTGGGCAATCGCTGGTAATCGATGCTCGCCTAGCGGGTGTTGCCGTGGCGGTGGTCGCGCTGTTATTGCGCGCACCATTCCTGGCTGTCGTACTCGCAGCCGCGATCACGGCCGCGCTGCTCCGTGCGTCGGGGCTAGCCACATGAGCACCGCGCCGAACCGCCCAATCTTCTGGTTTCTTTGGCCGCAAGAAAAAACTGCTGTCGACGGTGACTTTCGGCAAATTAGGATGCTTCGAATCCCAGCCCGCGGACCGTGGCGCCTAATTTTGCTAGTCGCGGCCACCTTGCTCCTGGTCATGCTAGGTGGCGTGGCGATTATGGGGTCCGCCGGTGCCGGCCTATTTCCGGTGCTCCTTACCGGCGCCGTACTGGCCAGCGCGCTCTTGGTTCTATTACGCGGGTGGTCAATCGGAACCTACGTCAATGACGCTGGATTTGCCATTCGACGAATGTTTACCTCGACTATTGGATCCTGGTCCAGTGTAGTTAACACCGACCGCACCGACGGTCAAGTAGTCCTTCACCTAGTTGACGGATCAACAGTTAGCACCCACATCGCACGCAACTCCCTAGACACCTGGCTCCGACCTAGTGCCTACGACGCCGCCACCATCTCGATTGAAAACTGGTCGGCACAGCACTAGGTGCTAACCAAGCTCCAGGAAACCGCCCAGCCCCACCGTTAGCCCGGGGTGTGAGATCACCGATCGAACACCAAGAAGTACACCCGGCATGAAGGAAGTGCGGTCAAATGAGTCATGTCGAATAGTCAATATCTCGCCGGTATCACCAAAAATTACCTCTTGGTGCGCCATCAGACCCCGGGCCCGCACCGAGTGCACCGGGACCCCATCAACTAGCGCGCCCCTCGCACCCGGCAGCTCCTGCGAAGTGGCATCTGGCATGGCGGCGCTGCCAGCGTCCTTGCGCGCCTGCGCGATCAAGGCCGCCGTATGGCGTGCCGTGCCCGATGGTGCATCGAGTTTTGCCGGATGATGCAATTCGACAATTTCTACGGACTCAAAATACGGTGCCGCTTTGGCGGCAAACTCCATCATGAGTACCGCCGCGATCGCGAAATTCGGCGCAATCAATACACCTACGCCCGGGACCTCGTTGCACCAAATCCGCACTTGCTCAATGCGGGATGAGTCAAACCCAGTGGTACCCACCACCACATTGATTCCTGCGTTGATGCAGAACTCCAAGGTGCCCATTACGGCGTCTGGTGTCGTGAAATCAACTACTACATCAGCGCCCTTGAGTAGCTCTAAGGATTCGCCGATATCAATCGCGGCAACTAGGTCGCAGTCATCGGCCGCTTCGATTGCAGCGACGACCGTGGCGCCCATCTTGCCCCTTGCGCCAACTACCCCGACCTTGATGTTGGTTGCACTCATGAACCGACCTTATCCGGTAAACACTGATTCATCCGCGAAAGGGCCGATTACCGCGAGGCACAATTGCGCATCTAGCAAATTGCGAGCCACTGCATTGATCTCATCTGGAGTAACAGCATCCACCTTGGCCAGCAGCTGATCGATACTAAGTAATGGCTCGTCGTGGAGTTCGGAGCGCGCTATTCGTGTCATGCGCGCACCGGTGTCCTCTTGACCAAGCACGGTCGACCCGCGAACCTGGCCTTTGCCGCGGTCGATTTCATCCTTCGAAAGGCCACCGTCGATTAGGGACTGCATCTGGCTTTTACAGACTTCGAGCACTGTCGTGACTTTATTTGGCAGGCAACCCACGTAAATTCCGAACATGCCATCATCGGCGAAGCCTTGTGAAAATGCATAGACCGAATACGCCAGACCACGTTTCTCCCGGATCTCCTGGAACAGTCGGCTGCTCATTCCGCCACCGAATGCGGTCGTCAGCACCGCCAATGCATAGCGGCGCTCATCACTTCGAGGCAGGCCCGGCACCCCAAGAACCAGATGCGCCTGCTCCGTGGGCCGGTTATTTACTTTCACACCTGTTCCGTGTTTTAGTTTTTGGCCGCGCTTACGCGCTGGCTGCACGCTCGCGGTTTCATCCAAATAATCGGAGAAGGCTTTCCTAACCAATTTCACGACAGCATCGTGCTCAAGATTGCCCGCGGCGGCGATCACCATGGCCTGTGGTTGGTACCTACCCCGATAGAACCGATTTATCGCCGTGCGAGGAATAGCTTCAATGGTCTCGATCGTGCCCAGCACCGGCCGTCCAAGTGCACTACCTTCGAATAGTACCGATGAAAACTCATCGTGCACCACATCACTTGGGTCATCGTCGTGCATCGCAATCTCTTCGAGAATGACCCCGCGCTCGGCTTCAACATCGTCCGGCAGAATCAAGGCGTCATTTACTACGTCGCTTACCACCTCGATAGCTAGCGGTAAATCCACATCAAGTACCCGTGCGTAATAGCAGGTGTACTCCTTAGTGGTGAAGGCATTCAGGTCGCCGCCGACCGCCTCTATCGATGCCGAAATCTCAAGTGCGGACCGAGTCGAGGTGCCCTTGAAAAGCAGATGCTCGAGGTAATGGGCCGATCCCATCTGGGCAGCGGTCTCATCACGTGATCCAACGGCCACCCAAATACCAAATGCGACTGACCTGACACCAGGTACTTGTTCGGTAATGATTCGCAATCCGCCCGGGAGGACGGTGCGGCGAACGGTGCTGCCGTCGCCCTCCCGGAGCAGGGTGCGAGTACTAGCCCTCATTACCCGCGTTCGCGGCACCAGCTTCAATTACCGGAATGAGGGACAACTTGCCGCGTGGATCAATCTCCTTGATCTCGACCTGGATTTTGTCACCGATCTTTAGTACGTCATCAACGCTGTCGATGCGCTTGCCACCGGCGAGCTTCTTGACTTCCGAGATGTGCAAGAGCCCATCTTTTCCGGGTACCAAGGAGACGAAAGCGCCAAAGGCTGCGGTCTTTACGACTGTACCCAGATACCGCTCACCAACTTCAGGCATTGTCGGATTGGCGATTTGATTGATCTGCGAGCGTGCGGCTTCGGCTGATGGGCCATCGGTCGCGCCGATGTAGATCGTGCCGTCGTCTTCGATCGAGATATCAGCGCCGGTTTCCTCTTGGATCTGATTGATGATTTTGCCCTTCGGACCGATCACCTCACCGATCTTGTCTACCGGGATCTTGATAGAAATCACACGTGGTGCGGTGGCAGCCATCTCATCCGGAGCGTCAATGGCCTCATTCATTACCTCAAGAATTGCCAATCGCGCATTGTGCGCCTGGGTTAACGCGCCGGCAAGAACCGATGCTGGGATGCCGTCAAGTTTGGTATCAAGTTGCAGTGCGGTCACGAAATCCTTGGTACCAGCGACTTTGAAGTCCATGTCGCCGAAGGCATCCTCGGCTCCCAAGATGTCGGTCAACGCAACGTACTCCGTCTTACCATCAACTTCACCGGATATCAATCCCATTGCGATACCAGCGACCGGAGCACGGAGCGGCACCCCGGCGTTCAGCAGCGACATCGTCGAGGCGCATACCGAACCCATCGAAGTGGATCCATTAGAGCCCAGCGCCTCAGACACCTGGCGGATTGCGTACGGGAACTCCGAACGCGACGGGAGTACCGGGATCAAAGCCCGTTCAGCGAGTGCACCATGACCAATTTCGCGCCGCTTGGGGGAACCCACCCGACCGGTCTCACCTGTTGAGTAAGGCGGGAAGTTGTAGTTGTGCATATAACGCTTGCGGTTCTCCGGATTTAACGTGTCCAGTTGCTGCTCCATGCGCAACATGTTCAAGGTGGTAACACCAAGGATCTGGGTCTCACCCCGCTCGAACAACGCTGAGCCATGAACTCGAGGTAACACCTGAACTTCGGCCGACAGCGTACGGATATCGGTCAATCCGCGACCATCAATTCGAATCTTGTCACGAAGTACGCGGTCGCGAACACATGACTTGGTAACCGAACGCAGTGCCGCCGACAACTCCTTTTCGCGCCCGACAAAGGCGCCCCCGCACTCGGCAAGTACCTCGCCCTTAATCTCGTCAAGGCGATCTTCCCGCTCGGCCTTGCTGACTATGGTCAACGCCTTGCGGACTGATTCGTTGGCACTCTTATCGACCGCCTCATAGGCATCACTTTGATACTCCAGGAAGATCGGGAAATCCGCCGTGGGCTTGGCGGCCGCTTTGGCGAGGGTGATCTGCGCTTCACAAAGGGCACGGATGAACGGCTTGGCCGCTTCCAGACCTTGGGCCACTACGGCCTCGGTGGGTGCGGTGGCCCCACCCGCGATAAGTTCGATAGTGCGATCGGTTGCCTCGGCCTCGACCATCATTATCGCGACATCATCACCGGCAATACGACCGGCTACGACCATGTCGAAGACCGCGTCAGTTAACTGCTCATGTGTCGGGAACCCAACCCACTGCCCGCTGATAAGTGCTACGCGGACACCACCGATCGGCCCGCTGAACGGCAGACCGGATAGTTGGGTTGACGCTGAAGCACCATTGATAGCGACAACGTCATAAAGATCATTTGGGTTAAGCGCCATTACGGTGATTACGACCTGAACCTCATTGCGCAAACCCTTAATAAAGGTTGGACGCAGCGGGCGGTCAATCAACCGGCAGGTCAAAATAGCGTCTTCACTCGGGCGACCCTCGCGGCGGAAGAACGAGCCTGGGATTCGCCCAAGGGAATACATGCGCTCTTCAACGTCAACGGTGAGTGGGAAGAAATCAAATTGATCCTTCGGTGACTTACCGGCAGTCGTAGCGCTGAGCAGCATCGTCTCTTCATCGAGATAGATAGCTACTGAGCCGGCGGCTTGGCGGGCCAAGCGACCGGTTTCGAAAGTTATCGTGCGTGTACCGAACGAGCCGTTATCGATAACGGCCTTAGCTGTTGCAATCTGGGAACCCTCCACGGGTGCCTCCTGTTTCTGTTACAGGGGCGCGCGCGGCATTGTTTCCGGGAGACGCGGTCTTCGATCGAGGCCCACGGGAGCAAACTCCCGGAGGTCACTACCGAGGACCGACTCCAGGCGTTACGCGTGCGCGAGCGCCCCGGATGTGTGTACTGGTGTGCCGTTCTTTAGTTGTCGCCGGCATTAGGTAACCGGCGTTTAATAGCCGTTGCTGCTAGCGACGAATACCAAGGCGTTCGATGATCGTCCGGTAACGGGCGATTTCGGTCTTGGCCAAGTACTGCAGCAACCGGCGGCGTTGCCCGACAAGGAGCAACAGTCCGCGACGGCTGTGGTGGTCGTGCTTGTGCGACTTCAAGTGCTCGGTGAGGTCTGAAATGCGACGTGTGAGCATCGCGATCTGAACCTCGGGTGATCCGGTGTCGCCGGGCTTAGAGCCGTACTCAGCGATAATTGCTGCCTTAGTGGCAGTATCTAATGGCATTTCTTCCTCTCGGGCGCGCTTCCCGGCAGCACCGGTTGGCACTTTCGTATTCGACACGTATCGCAAAGCGCCCGCTTCACGACCGTCTTATCGCACAGGCTACCAGTTGTGCCCTATTCGGCGAAATTGCCCGAAAATGGGCACTAGGCGCCAAACCCTCTGGTTGGCCCGATTGTGCGCAATGTCAGGGTCGGTGCGGGCAGTATCGGCGGCACCATAAACCCCGCCCGGTACCCGGGTACTCCCAAGGGCAGTTGCTTTGCGGATCATGAACAGTAGTTACTCGTCACTATTCTTCCTCGGCCAGTGGTGAGTTCAGGCGATAGTCAGTAATTTTCGGGTCTGGGCGACATCTCTCTGCATTGCCGCCACCAACTCTTTTGACCCCGAAAACACCGCCTGTCCCCTGACTCTAGCGACAAAATCAATTCCCAGCTTTTGGTCATATAGATCAAGGTCCGCGCGGTCTAAGACATAAGCCTCGATCCGGTGATCTTGCCCGTCGAATTGCGGGTTAGTCCCGATTGAAATGGCGGCCGGCAATTGGCCTAGTCCTGCCGCCGTGACCCAGCCCGCGTACACACCATCGGCCGGGATCGCACGATTTTGCGCGACTTGCAGGTTCGCAGTAGGAAAGCCCAGTTCCCGGCCGCGCTCATCCCCGTGCATAACTAAGCCGTTGAGGCGATAGTAGCGATCCAAGATCGCGGCCGCCTGGGCCACTTCACCGGCAGCAATTAGTCGGCGCGCATTGGTAGATGACCATTGTTCGCCCTGATGCCCTTGAATATCAACAGGATAAACCTCGAACCCATACTCAGCTCCAAGGTTCGTAAGGACCTGCGCATCACCTGCAGCTTCATGGCCAAACCAGAAGTTCTTGCCAACCACAACCGCCTGAGCATTCAACCGGTTGACAACTACGCGTTCAACAAAATCCCGCGGAGTCATTCGTGAGGTGGTTTCGGTGAAATTCAGCACGTAGACGTCATCAACCCCGGCAGCAAGGAGTAAATCTTTGCGCTCGTCGATGTCGGCTAGCATCTTCGGCGCTGATTCAGGGCGAAGCACAGCCATTGGATGCGGATCAAAAGTCATTACGGCGACATCGATGCCGAGGTCACCTGCAATCATCCGCGCTTGGTCAATTAGTGCCCGATGGCCCCGGTGCACGCCATCGAAGACACCCAGGCAAACCACGGCTGGTGCCAAAGTTCCACTTGTCTTAGTTGCCTCTGCCATCACAGCACCACTCTAGGTCAGACGAAAACTGCAAGATAGTGAGCAAGGCCGTTTTGGCGCACCGCGATTGCCAATAGGTCGCCGGCCGCCGTAGTTATTGCAAGTGGGCCCGAGTCGTCCGGGCCCCATTCGATGCGCCTACCGTGGGCCACCGCATCGGAAGCCCTCTCATCGACTCCCCACGTCAAGAACGCACGGCTGGCAACCTCGCCCATTGAAATCACCGACTTCGAAGTCAAGTCCGAGAGGTCAACCGCCTCGGCGGCCGAGAACGGCCCGACCCGGGTACGGCGAAGCGCCGTTAAGTGCCCGCCCACGCCCAACCCAGCACCCAAATCGCGGGCAAGGGCCCGGATATAGGTGCCAGTTGAGCACGTGACTTCAATATCAAGGTCAAGCCATTTGGGATCGACTGTCAGGCGATGTACAGCGAAACTCGCAACGGTCACCGCACGTGCCTGGAGTTCAACGCTCGCACCTGCACGCACCAATGAATGCGCCCTGCGTCCATCGACTTTGATCGCGCTGATCGAACTAGGTACTTGGGTGATCTCCCCCGTCAATTTCGCGATACCCAGCATGATTGCTGCCTCGTCGATTGCGGCCAGTTGACTAGCACTTGCACTAGTCAAGGTCTCACCTTGTGAATCATCGGTTAGGGTGGAAGAGCCCAGCCGAATTGTTGCTTGGTAGACCTTGTCTTGCTGGGCTAGATACCCAAGTAGCCGCGTAGCGCGATCCACCCCGATGAGCAAAACCCCGGTGGCCATCGGATCTAGGGTGCCCCCGTGGCCGACTTTTCGAGTCTGCAACACCTTGCGCGTTCTGGCAACTACATCATGTGACGTAATGCCACTTGGCTTATCGACGACGATGACGCCGACGGGGATCATCGGAGTTCGGAATCGTCCACGCGAGGGGCTCGGTATGGATCAGCATCACCGGCATATGTGGCGTTAGCCGCTTGTGCGTGTACCTGCGCATCGGCTTCGGCCGCCTTTTGCAGCAATTCGGCAACATACTGAGCGTTCTCGGGTAGCGCGTCTGGAAAAAATGCCAAGGTCGGCGTGAACTTGATGCCCGTCTGGCGACCCACTTCAGAGCGAATAATGCCCTTAGACGACTCAAGTGCAGCAGCAGTTTCGGTGCGCGCTTGATCGTCTCCATAGACCGTGTAAAACACTGACGCCTCGCGCAGATCTGTAGTTACCCGGACATCGGTAATCGTCGTGAAGCCCAGACGCGGGTCCTTAACCCGCTTTTCTAGGCACTCCGCGACTATCACTTTAATGCGATCAGCCATCTTGCGCTGCCGAGCCTCGCTACTCATTTGCCCACCCTTTCACCCCGAAGACTAGGTCTTTCGCGGGATCTCACGCATCTCAAAGGTCTCGATAATGTCGTCAGCCTTGAGGTCTTGGTATGTCCCGAGGTTGATGCCGCACTCAAAGCCCTCACGCACTTCGGTGACGTCATCTTTGAACCTGCGCAGCGTCGCGATCGAAAGATTCTCAGCAACAACTGATCCATCACGGACCAATCGCGCCTTCGAGTTACGTCGGATTTCGCCGGTATTCACGATGCAACCAGCGATAGTGCCGAACTTGGATGATTTGAAGACCTCACGCACCTGCGCAGTACCAAGTTGGGCCTCCTCGTACTCGGGCTTAAGCATGCCGCGAAGGGCTGATTCCACTTCGTCGATCGCCTGGTAGATAATGCTGTAGTAACGGACATCAACTCCCTCTTGTACAGCTTGCTCAGCAACCTTGCCTTCCGGGCGCACGTTGAAGCCGATGATGACGGCTTTAGAAGCGCTAGCGAGCGTGACATCGTTCTTGGTGATAGCGCCAACACCGCGATGAATAACACGCAGCGAGACTTCTTCGCCGACATCAATCTTGAGTAACGCGTCTTCGAGGGCTTCAACGGAGCCGGAAACGTCACCCTTGATGATGAGAGTGAGCTCAGCAATCTCACCTTTCTCGATCGACTCCAAGAAGTCTTCGAGGGAGCGCTTGACGCGATTCTTCGCCAGCATCGCGTTGCGTTCACGGGCCTGCCGGGTTTGGGCAATCTGACGCGCGATGCGATCTTCGGAGACCACTAGGAAGCTGTCGCCGGCCCCTGGCACTGAAGTCAGACCAAGAACCTGAACCGGGAACGAAGGCCCGGCCACTTCGACGACATTACCTTCGTCATCAAGCATTGCTCGAACGCGACCGAATGCATCTCCGGTGACGATGGAATCACCGGCACGTAAGGTGCCGCGCTGAACCAGGACGGTAGCGACCGGGCCGCGGCCGCGGTCAAGATGCGCCTCGATCGCGACACCTTGTGCGTCTTGGTTCGGGTTGGCCCGAAGATCCAATGCCGCGTCTGCGGTCAAGAGCACCGCATCTAGCAGACCCTCGATCCCGGTACCGGCTTTAGCCGAAACGTCAACGAACATGGTGCCGCCACCAAATTCCTCCGCTATCAGGCCATATTCGGTCAATTGGGTTCGCACCTTGAGCGGGTCCGCGCCCTCCTTGTCGACCTTGTTGACCGCGACCACAATAGGCACGCCGGCTGCTTGCGCGTGATTTAGTGCCTCAATCGTTTGGGGCTTAACACCGTCATCAGCCGCAACAACCAGAATGGAAATATCGGTTACCTGCGCACCACGTGCCCGCATCGCGGTGAAGGCCTCGTGGCCCGGGGTGTCGATGAAAGTTATCTTGCGTTCACCATTGGCCGTTGGGGTAGCAACTTGGTATGCGCCAATGTGCTGGGTGATGCCTCCAGCTTCGGCACCGAAGACATTGGTCTTGCGAATGGCATCAAGCAAACGGGTCTTGCCGTGGTCCACGTGTCCCATAACAGTTACTACCGGCGGGCGAATCACTAAATCGGCTTCAACACCCGCATTCTCACCGAACTCAAGATGGAAGGAGCCGAGCAGTTCACGATCTTCATCCTCAGGTGAAACCACCTCGACGTCGTAGTTAAGTTCACTACCAAGTAGGCGCAGTGTGTCGTCATCGATGGACTGGGTGGCGGTTACCATTTCGCCAAGATCAATGAGCACCTTGACTAAATCGGCCGGCATCGCATCGATTTTGTCCGCGAAGTCGGTCAGGCTAGCGCCACGCGGCAATCGGACGGTTTCACCTGAACCGCGCGTGATTCGCACCCCGCTAAGTAAGGGTGCCTGCATATTGTCGAACTCTTGCCGCTTGGCACGTTTGGATTTGCGCCCGCGCGATGGTCGACCACCTGGTCGGCCAAATGCACCGGCGGTGGTACCTCGACCACCTGCACCCGGCCTGCCGGGGAAACCGCCAGGCCCACCGGGTCCACCGGGGCCACCGGGTCCACCGGGCCCACCGGGGCCACGACCAGGTGCACCCGATCTACCGGAAAATCCACCAGGGCCACCGGGTCCACCGGGTCCACCGGGTCCACCGGGGCCACCGGGACCGCGCGAGACGAAGCCACCGGGCCCACCGGCACCGGTGGGCCGACGACTCGGGTATGCGGGTGGCCGTGGGGCACCTGGTACGCCACCAACGCTGGGCGCCGGTGCGCTGGTTGTGGACCCGCCGGCAGTTGGTGCCGGTCGACCCATCCCGGTGCTGGTGCCAAATGGGTTGTTACCGGGCCGCGGAGCCGGTGCCCGGCCCATGCCGGTGCTGCCACCAAAGGGATTGTTGCCCGGTCGCGGTCCCGCCGGTCGCGGTCCAGCCGGTCGCGGAACATCTGGTGGGACCGGGGCAATAGCCGTGGCGGCCTCGGTTGCCATAGCGGCGGCGACCGGTGGCGCTGCCGGTGCGGCCGGCAGTCGTGGTGGCTCAGTTGCCTCATCGGAGTCCGGCGCGGTGGTCTTTTTGGCGGTGGTCTTCTTCGGCGCTTTCTTCGCCGCCGCCTTATCTGCGGGAGCATCACTTGGTGCGGCCGCTGGCATGGCCTCTTTGAGCTTTCGCACCACCGGAGCTTCGACCGTAGATGAGGCCGATTTTACGAATTCCCCAAGTTCTTGGAGTTTGGCGAGAACAACCTTGCTCTCAACCCCGAGCTCCTTTGCGAGCTCATGTACCCGAACCTTCGACACGATTCTCCTGTCTTGGTCCGGGCCTTGCTCCGGACCGTCAGTGCGTAGGACGCCTCATTGCAGCGTCATTTCTTAACAGTCATTTCGAACGCGGACATTTCGAACGCGTTCATTTGGTGAAAGTCCTCAAAGCAAACTCCCGAACTCTTCGTGGCACATCCGCGGCGGGTGCCTTGGACATTGGTGGTTCACCTAAAGCCGAACCCAACCCGGGCTAAAGCCTGGTGCGCACCGGGGCGCAGTCCAACGGACCTGATACCCGTAGTGCACGTACCCAAGCTCGTCGCGAAGTCGCGGCGTCAAAACAGGCCACCGTTGGGTGGATGTAAGCGCCCCGACCCGGTAGGTGAGCGCGCGGGTCAGGATGACACTCCCCACCCACCGCGACCACCCTAAGGAGATCGGACGAGACAGCACGACCACGGCAACCAATACAAGTTCGTACCGGGCCGGGCGAGCCGCCAGTTGCAGAGTCTACCGCCTTGCCAAGGTGATCTGAAGCCACCTCGGGTTCACTCGGGGTCAATCGGTCCCACCTCGTGCATGGTAACGGAATCCGCGGGGGCCCCATCTGATCGGATATCGATTCGCCAACCGGTGAGTCGGGCCGCCAATCGGGCATTTTGCCCCTCCCGGCCTATTGCCAAGGACAGCTGATAATCGGGTACCGTGACCCGGGCCGACCGGGCCACCGGATCCACGATTACCACTCCGGAGACCCGAGCCGGGGATAGCGCATGGGCGATCATTTCGGCCGGGTCTTCGCTGAAATCGACGATATCCATCTTTTCGCCGCCCAGTTCGGACATCACCTGGCGTACGCGCTGGCCCAAGGGCCCAATACATGAGCCTTTCGCATTAACCCCGGGCACCGTGGAAAACACCGCGATCTTGGTCCGGTGACCGGCCTCGCGGGCCACGGCCGCTATCTGCACCGTGCCATCTGCGATCTCTGGCACCTCGAGGGCGAAAAGTGCTCGAACTAAATTCGGGTGGGTTCGCGACACCGTGACCTGCGGACCTTTAAAGCCTTTTCGGACGGCCGTTACCAAGCACTTAAAACGCGCGCCGTGCGGATACGACTCCCCCGGTGACTGCTCCTCTGGCGGCAGATTCGCCTCTACTTTGCCAATATCTACCCGCACCATTTTCGGGTTACTGGTCTGCTGCACCACTCCGGAGACTAAATCGCCTTCGCGCCCGGTGAATTCGATCAAGGTGGCGTCATCCTCGGCCTCACGTAAGCGAGTTAGCAACACCTGCCGCGCTGTGGTTGCCGCGATGCGTCCAAAACCCTCCGGGGTGTCGTCATACTCGCGAATCACATTGCCTTCTTCGTCACGTTCGCTGGCCATCACCACTACATGGCCGGTCTTGCGATCTACCGTGACTCTAGCGAACCCTGCAGCACCGTCGGTGTGCATGTAGGCAACGTGCAGTGCTTGCTCGATAGTCGCAACAACTACATCAAGGGATAAATCCTTTTCGCGCACCAATGCTTTGAGCGCACTTACGTCAATGTCCATTATTACCCCGCATCCGATTCATCAGCCGTCGAAGTAAACGCAACTTGCACCAAGCCTCTGGTTATGTCGGATAATGCAATCGACACTGGGTCCACTGCGGAAGTCTGCAGGACCACACCGGTATCGGTAACTTCGAGAATGCGTCCGTACAGCATCGACTTATCGTTCAGGTGCACTTCAACGTTGCGTTTGAGCGCACGCTGCCAGTGCTTTGGTTCAGTTAATGGCCGATCAACGCCCGGCGAAGACACTTCGAGAACAAAAGTGCCAGCGAATTGATCAGCAAGGGGCGGGCTGTCGAGAATTTCAGAAATCTTGCAGCTCACCTCAGCAACTCGGTCGAGGTCAACACCGCCATCACGATCCACGATCACCCGAACAATTTCGCGGCGCCCGGCCTGTTGAACGTGTACACCTTCCACATCCACACCGGTTTCGGCCAATGCCGATCGGATTGCCTCCAGCAACACACTCGCTGACGCGACCATGGCGCCTCCTGCCCGAGCATTGATGCTGATTCTATTTGGTGGACCAGTTATTTGTGTTGCTGAAGGTACTCTACCTGCTCACCTGACACAGTTATCCCCATGCCGCCCCCGATGGACCTAACACCGCCCCTTAATCGGCGGCGATTACTCCAGCACTGTGCTGGCGCCACTCTGGCAGTTGCCGCCGCCGGCACCTTGGCTGCCTGCGGTGCTGATACCTCAATCCCTGAGGCGTCCACAACCAATATGCCAGCGGGCGATGACCTTGTTTATCTTGACGTCGCTACCTCCGAACGCCACTTGATCGCGCGTTACACCGAGACCATCGCTGCTTTTGCGCAATTGGCACCGAGCCTTGAACCCCTACTTCGCCAGCATGAAGAACACCTCGCCGCCACCGGGGTACAGGTACCAGACCCGCCGACCCAAACCCCACCTAGTGGACTCAGGGCGGCACTCGGTGCACTGCGGCAGGCCGAGCTCACCGCCGCTGTGGAGCGTCGCGCATCCTGCCTGCTAGCCGATGAGCCCGAGTTCGTGCGCACCTTGACTTTCATCGCGGCCTCCGAGGCGTCACATATCGCTGCGCTGAGGTCAATCGGCCAAGGCCAATGAACGTCGAGGAAGCCAGGGCAGCCGCCGTCGCCGGCGAGGACGCAGCGATTTATGCGTACGGGGTGATTAGCGCCATGCTCGGTAACACTGAGCGTCGCAGGGCCCTCCTGGCATTGCGCGCCCACCAATCTTGGCGTGACCGAGTAGCGGCGCTTTTGCCTGCGGGCACTGCACCTACTCCCGCTATCGCCTACGACTTCCCCTTCCAAGTGACCAACGACGAAGAGGCGGATCTACTGGCTCAACTCGTTGAGAATCGCCTCGTGGTGGTTTACGCCGATCTCGCTGCGGCTGCCAGCGGCGATGGGCGGGCTGACGCGGTTCTGGCTGCGAGCGAATGCGCCACTCGAGCTGTTGTCTGGGGAGCTCCATCACAGGCATTTCCGCACGGCTCCTAATTGCATCAACTCGAAGGGCTAAAGATGTCCCAGCCGAGTCGAATAATTAGTACCGCCACCACAACTAGAAACACTATTCTCACGAAACCGCTGCCGCGCTTGATTGCGGTGTGTGCACCTATTAGGGCGCCAATCAAATTACATAGGCCCATCAGCAGGCCGAGCAACCAGATCACCGAACCGGTGAGACCAAACACAATTAGCGCAGCAGCGTTGGTACCGACATTGACGATCTTCGCCGTAGCAGAAGCCTGTAAAAATGAATATCCGAGAATCGCCACCAGTAACATCAATAGGAACGAGCCGGTGCCCGGGCCAAATAGCCCGTCATAACCACCGATGACGAACCCGGCGAAGATAGCGATCACATAATGGCGGCGCCTACCGTGCCAACGTAGTGCTTGCACTTGTCCAAGTTGGGGCTGGAGCAGTGTCCAAAACCAGATGAACACCAACAGAGAAAGGATCACCGGACGGATAGTCCCCGCCGGGATTCGACTTGCAAATGACGCACCGATCGCCGATCCGATGAATGCGGCCACCGCCATAGGCAGGGCGGTCCGCAGATCGGGTTTGACTTGCTTCAAATAAGTCCATGCAGCACCGCTGGTGCCAATGATGCCCGATAACTTGTTCGTGCCCAAGGCAAGTGCTGGCTCGGCGGCCGGCATCGCGACCAACAATGCCGGTAGTTGAAGTAACCCACCGCCGCCACTAATGGCATCGACCCAACCGGCGGCAGCGGCCGCGACGCACAGCAAGATGATTGTGGTCAGGTCAAGCCCGGCTATTTCGAAGGCGAGGATATCCACTTCAAGTGATCAAACTGAACGCCATAGGCGCACAATATCCAACACCTCGATAAGTTCACTGGCAATTGCATCAGGCACCGCATCACCATCTGGGATATGTTCACTAGTAACCTGGGGATGCGGTATCCAGACGGCCCGCATACCAACTTGCTGGGCCCCGTAAACGTCATCCCAGATGCGATCCCCGACAAAAACGCATTGCTCAGGTGCAACATCAAGTTGAGCTGCTATCGACAAAAATGCTTCACGGTGCGGCTTAGCGACATCCATTTCACTCGTATAGCAAGACTCATCAATTAGGTGTGCCAGATTATCGCGCTCAAAAACCTCTTGGTGATGTGCGCGCGGCCACAAAGTATTACTCAAGACTCCGATTGCTAATCCATCTGACCGCAATTGCATAAGCACCTCGGCTGCCTGCGGATCAGCCAAGGTATGCGGTGCCCAAAAGTCTAGGTATTTTGATAACGCACCGAAGTGTGCGGCTGATCCCGTATCGATCCCTAGGCTTATGAATAAACTTTCGAGTGCCCCGGTGCTAGTCGCGCCACCTGACTCTCGCTGCAATCGCCAGCGGTTACTCTCAGCGTCGAAAAGTTGCTGGGCCAGCACTGCCGCATGGGTCGGATCATAAATCTCGGCGTAGGCGTACCACTGCGCGAAGAGATCAATGTCATGCCATGGTGTCAGCGTGCCGCCCCAATCGAAAATTATCGCTTCGATTGTCAAGGGTTACCCGCAAACTGCCAACAGCGCCGGCACCGCATCGGTGATGGCAATATCAGTTCGCTCACCCGTGCGACGATCCTTTACCTCGATGAATCCGTCAACAAGACGCTTTCCGACTACCACGATCGTGGGTACCCCGATGAGTTCCGAATCATTGAATTTCACCCCGGGTGAGACCCCGCGGCGGTCGTCATAAAGCACTCTAAGACCTGCTGCCTCAAGTTGCCCTGACAGCGACTCGGCAGCGTCAAATGGCGCGTCCTCCTTACCGGTCGCGATCAGGTGAATATCAGCTGGCGCCACCTCACGTGGCCAAATCAGGCCCCTATCATCATGTGACTGCTCGGCAACCGCGGCTACCGCGCGTGACACCCCGATGCCATATGAACCCATCGTGACGGTTACAAGTTGACCATTTTCGTCGAGAACCTTTAGTCCTAAGGCTTGTGCGTACTTGCGTCCCAGCTGGAAAATATGGCCGATCTCAATGCCGCGCGCAAGCTGAAGGCCACTCCCACACTTGGCGCAACTGTCTCCGGGAAGGACTTCAGCGACCTCGATAAATCCATCCGGGGTGAAGTCGCGCCCGGCCACCAGGTCAAAGACATGTGACCCGCTGATATCAGCGCCGGTGATCCATCGCGTGCCGGTTACGATCCGTGGGTCAACCAGGTAGTTGATCCCCGAAGAATTGGCACTGCCCAAAGCTCCCGGGCCGATATATCCCTTCATCAAAGTCGGGTACTTGGTGAAGTCCGAATCTTCGAATGGTCTTGACTGACGGGGTTGCAGTACCGCCTCCAGGCGAGTCATATCTACTTCGCGATCACCGGGCAGACCGATCGCCAACGGGGCCTCGGTGCCGTCTGGACTGCTAACCATGAAAACAACATTTTTTAACGTATCAGCCGCGGTCCAGGCGCGATCAGCCCTTACCAAATCGGCCCGCTCATTTGCCAGATCCACAAGTGACGCGATCGTCGGGGTGTCAGGTGTTTGCTCGGCATGGGCCGGTGATACCGATGAGTAATCGAGTGACGCCGGTGCGGGCGTAACTACCGCTTCGACATTAGCGGCGTAATCACATGCCGAGCACCGAACGAAGGTGTCTTCACCGACTTCGGTTGGCGCCAAGAACTCCTCACTCGCCGATCCGCCCATGGCTCCGGACATTGCTGACACGATGACGAACTCCATGCCGAGCCGGGTGAAGGTGTCGATATAGGCATCGCGATGGCGTTGATATGACTTCTCAAGGCCGGCGTCGTCAATATCGAAGGAGTACGAATCCTTCATGACAAACTCCCGGCCGCGCAAAATCCCGGCGCGCGGGCGCGCCTCATCACGAAACTTGGTCTGAATCTGATAAAGCACCAGCGGTAAGTCTTTGTACGATGAGTACTCACCTTTAACGAGCAGGGTGAACATCTCCTCGTGGGTTGGCCCAAGCAGGTAGTCGCCTTTGCGTCGATCTTGAAGCCGAAACAAGTTATCGCCATATTCGGTCCAGCGGCCGGTCAATTCATACGGCTCGCGTGGGAGTAATGAGGGAAAGTGCACCTCTTGGAATCCTGCCCGATCCATCTCGGCCCGAATAATGTTCTCGATATTGCGGTAAACCAAATATCCAAGTGGTAGCCACGAGAAGACGCCTGGGGCGATCCTTCGCACATACCCTGCTCGCACCAGTAACCGGTGGCTCGGCACCTCGGCATCGGCCGGATCCTCGCGCAGGGTCCTTAGAAACAGGGTCGACATTCGCAGCATCGCCAAACCCTATCGGCCGCGCCCCGCGCGCCTCAGAAGAGCACGGTCGCGAAGATCTCCGATTGGGCGAATCCAACCCGGGTATAGGCCTTGCGCGCCGAGTAATTAAAGTTATTTACATATAGTGAAATAGTTGGCGCGATAGTGGCTTGGGCGATATTTACGGCCGCCGCCAGCCCAGGCGCCGACAACCCGCGACCGCGATATGCCGGCGCTACCCAAACCCCCTGCATCTGGCAGGCTGCCGAGGTGGCTGAGCCAATCTCGGCCTTGAAGATCACCTCGCCGTTTTCGATCCGCGCCAGCGCATATCCGGATCGGATAATTTCTGCGATGCGAGTGCGGTAGCCACCGCCCGCCCCACCCGATACCGGCGAGACCCCGACTTCATCGGTGAACATTTCCACGCAGGCCGGAACCAAGAGGTCGAGTTCATGCATTTCCACCAACCGAACGCGATCATCGGCGGTGGCCAGCGGAGGCGAGCTAATGGTCAAGAATGGCTGATTTGATCGGACCTCGCGGGCCGGCCCCCATGCGGGCTCGAGTAATCGCCAGAGGTCTTGCACCTCCTCGGCGGGCCCGACAAATGAGGAACATCGCCGCGGCAGTGGGCGCAGTCGATCGGCGAATGCGGCACGCGATGACGCAGTGGTTGCAATCGGGACGAGGTTGGCCCCCACGTAGACCATTGAGTGCAGCCGGTCATCGGTGAAATAGCCCCATAGGTCGCCGCCGAGGCGCCATGGATCGGTTCCCGCAATTTGCACCCGGGCATCGACAAAGCAATTAACAACCGGGTCCGCCGCGAGGAGGGCCTGCACCTGGGCGAGGTCACCTGACCCAATCCCCCGGACTACACCGGTCAGCAGGTTGTCGATTGTCATGTCCGGATATCTGTTAGGCCGTCGTAACAATCGGGTCGCCAGAAACATCACCCATTAGCTCAGCCAACTTAAGGGCTTCTTCGATCAAGGTCTCGACAATCTGCGCCTCGGGCACCGTCTTGATGACTTCACCACGAACAAAAATCTGGCCCTTGCCGTTACCGGAGGCCACCCCGAGGTCAGCCTCACGGGCCTCACCCGGTCCGTTGACTACGCAACCCATGACCGCGACCCGCAGTGGCACGTCTAAGCCCTCAAGACCGGCCGTTACCTGTTCGGCCAAGGTGTAGACGTCAACTTGGGCGCGACCGCACGATGGGCACGACACAATCTCCAACCCACGCTGCCGCAGGTTCAACGACTCCAAAATCTGATTACCAACCTTTACTTCTTCAACCGGTGGCGCTGAAAGTGACACTCGGATGGTGTCGCCGATCCCGCGGCTTAAAAGCGCACCAAAGGCCACCGAAGATTTGATAGTGCCTTGAAAAGTTGGGCCGGCTTCGGTGACACCTAGGTGCAGTGGGTAGTCGCACTGCGCCGCCAATTGGGTATAGGCCTCGACCATGATCACCGGGTCGTGATGCTTCACCGAGATCTTGATGGCGCCGAATCCGTGCTCCTCAAAAAGTGAGGCTTCCCAAAGTGCGGACTCAACAAGTGCCTCCGGGGTGGCCTTGCCGTACTTCTTAAGCAGTCGCGGATCGAGTGAGCCGGCATTTACCCCGATCCGGATCGGAGTACCAAGGTCACCGGCGGCCTTGGCGATCTCAGCGACTTTGTCGTCAAAGGCCTTTATATTGCCAGGGTTCACGCGCACCCCCGCACAGCCCGCATCAAGGGCGGCGAAAACATATTTCGGCTGGAAGTGAATATCGGCAATCACCGGGATGCCAGATTTGCGGGCAATCTCCGGTAGCGCATCGGCATCATCTTGGCTGGGCACCGCAACTCGCACCACCTGACAGCCCGAGGCGGTGAGCTCGGCGATCTGCTGCAAGGTGGCATCTACGTCCGCAGTCAAGGTCGTGCACATCGATTGCACACTGATCGGTGCGTCGCCACCCACCGGCACCGGGTGGGTCGGATGCTTCAGCAAGATCTGCCGGGTCTTACGCCGAGGCGCCAAGACCGCAGGCGGTGGCAGCGGGATCCCTAAATCAATACTCACGGCACCAGTATCCCTGACCGCCCCCCGGGGCGCATGCCGCCACCAGGACAACTACACCGATTGGGTCGCGAAGAGCAAGGCAATAAGTGAAATAGGTAAGCCGAAGTCAACTAGCAAAATCAGAGAATTACCCGGCTTGAAGTTCTTCTCGACCGCCATCTGCCTGATGTGCTGCACACCGGCAAGTAGCAAGAAGACGATCACCGGCACACTGATCACCAGCCAAGCCTCAGGCCCGCGGGTCACCGCCAGCAAGCCTGCGATACCAAGGCCCCAAGATACAAACCCAATTTCATACTGGAACCCGTTGGTCACCCAACCGATCCCCTTGGCGGTGCTCTTGGCAAAGACCGTGTGCATGAACCCGCTCACGATGAACTGAATGCCCACCGGCATGAACAGCATCCAGCGCATTGCCGAATCCGCAAAATCATCGGTTGGCTGGCCCCCGATGGGCGACCAACCAAGGAGTGCAAAAACCCATGCCAGCGCCAGCACAATCGGTAACATGAGTACGCCCATGGCCGCATACTACTCGCTGCCACCTAGTAACCTGGGATGCTTTCGTCTGAAAACGGCAGGGTTTCCGCCGGACTTGGTGGCGGCCGGCTCGGCACCCACCGACGCACTTCATCGCTGGGTGCGAGGTATTGCTCTTTGACGTTGGGCGGTATTCAGCCCAAGCTGATGGGTTTAATCAGATCCGCCCAAATCACAATTACTCCCATGCCGACCAAACAGGCGGCTACCACATATGCCACCGGCAGCAGCCGCGCAATATCAACATGGCCAGGATCGGGGCGATGGCGAACTTTGGCAAGCCACCGGCGTAGCCCTTCGTAGAGGGCGCCGGCCACATGGCCGCCATCAAGTGGCAGCACCGGCAGCAGGTTGAACAGGAACAGGAATAGATTCAATGACGCGGCCAGCCCCAAGAAGGTCGCAGCTTTAGCCATAAGGGGCTGGTCCATTGCGGCGATTTCACCGCCTAAGCGGCTAACTCCAACCACACTTACCGGGCTGTCGATGGCGCGTTCACCGCCGCCGATCAAGGTGTCCTTGACTAGTTCATAAAGGCGAACCGGTAGTGAGATCAATGCCTTAACCGATTGCGCGGTGATATCCCACATGAAAGCGGGCACACTTGACCACGGCTGGGCGACGAACTCAAATGCGGGACGCATTCCAAGGTAACCAGAAGCAGTTGTTTCACCGGTTGGATTGCCCCGGTCGTCATAGACCGGCCGATCAATGGTGGCTATCGTGATCGGTACCTCGATCGCCGAGCCCGCTCGAACCAAGGACAAGGCCACCGTGGTGTCACCGTGGGCTCGGATCCACGCCGTGGCATCGTCCCAGGAGGTCACCGGTACACCGTCGATTGCCGTGATCAAGTCACCGTCGACTAAGCCCGCCGCCGCCGCTGGTGCGAGGACGGTCCCGGTCGGGCAAAGACCTGACGGCAGTGGTTCACCCGTTGGCCTTGCGACGGTCGGGGTACAGGGCACGACTCCCGCAACCTGCAGGGTTGGCTGCGGCAGACCAATGCCAACAAGCATGATGGTGAAAAGCACGAAGGCGAATATCAGGTTCATGGTCGGGCCCCCGAGCATGATTACGACCTTCTTGCGTACCGGCAGTTTATAGAAAACTCGACCGGCATCACTTGGGCCAACTTCACCAAGTGACTGGCGCCGTGCATCATCGATCATGGCGCCGAATTTGCCGGTGGTCATACTGCGCGGCGCACCCGTCGGATCGTCCTTGGCCGGCGGAATCATGCCGATCATTCGGATATAGCCACCGACGGGTATTGCTTTGAGGCCGTACCTAGTTTCACCTTTGACTTTAGACCAAAGCGTGGGGCCAAAGCCGATCATGTAATCGGTGACCTTGACGCCGAACTTCTTGGCCGGCAATAGGTGGCCGAGTTCATGCAGTGCGATAGAGGCCCCGATTAGGAGCACGAAAACAATGATGCCAAGTGCCTCCAACATCAGCGTCTACCCTCCCCCGCTATTTCACGGGAGCGCTCGCGCGCCCAAGTGTCTGCCGCTATGACGTTTTCTAGGCTCACTTCGTTCCCCGGTACCCAACCGCCACCCGTAGCAGCGAATTTGCCGCTGAGGTGCTCGTCGAGTACCTGTGACACATAATCCACGATATCCAAGAAGCCGATCTCCCCGGCCAAGAAGGCCGCTACGCAGGCTTCATCGGCCCCATTGAATACCGCCGGCGCGGTACCCCCTTGGGCACCGGCCAATCGGGCCAACCCGATGGCCGGGAAGGCTTCCTCATCGAGTGGGAAAAACTCCCAGGTGGTTGCACTCGACCAGTCACAACTTGGGCCAGCACCTGCCACCCGGTCCGGCCATGACATCCCCAGCGCGATCGGCAGCCGCATATCCGGGGGGCTCGCCTGGGCCAGCGTCGAACCGTCGATGAACTCCACCATCGAGTGCACCACCGACTGCGGGTGCACTACTACCTCAATGGCATCAAGTGGCAGATCGAAAAGTAGGTGCGCCTCGATGAGTTCAAGGCCCTTATTCATCAAGGTCGCTGAATTGATACTGACAAGTGGACCCATCGTCCAAGTTGGGTGCGCCAGTGCCTCGGCCGGTGTAACTTCCAGCAACTCAGCTCGCGTGCGGCCACGAAATGGCCCACCACTTGCCGTCAGCACTAACCGGCGGACTTCATGTGGGGCGCCACCCCGTAATGCTTGCGCGATTGCAGAGTGCTCTGAATCAACCGGCACGATCTGACCAGGTGCCGCTAGATTCTTGACCAGAGCACCGCCAATTATCAACGACTCCTTATTCGCCAGGGCCAAGACGTGACCGGTAGCAAGTGCCGCCAATGTCGGTTCGAGCCCGGCCGCACCTGCTATGCCATTGAGCACCACATCACAGGGCCACTGCGCTAGCTCGGTTGCCGCGGCGGGGCCGGCAAAAATTGCGGGCAACTTGAACGCCCCGACCCCGTAACCACGTGACTTCGCCTCTGCGTAGAGGGCCAGCTGCAACTCCTGCGCCGTGGTGGCGCGGGCAACCGCAACGGCTTCGACCGCAAAATCAAGTACCTGCTTGACCAGCATCGGGATATCCGCACCGGTTGACGATAACCCCACAATCTTAAAGAGATTCTGGTTGCGGGCAGCAACGTCAAGTGCCTGGGTACCAATAGACCCAGTACTTCCTAAGATTACGATGCGCCTGATCACGTTATTCGCCGCGGCGGCTATCCCCTAAATTGAGATCGGGCTCGGTTCCCAAGTAGTCTTTCTCTACTGCTATCTTTACGGTATCGGGCGGGGTCGGCCCGTATCCGGCGTGCTTGAGCATGCGACGAAAATCAGTTACCTGTTCGATTGAAATGTCCTTGTTGTGCGAGCGGTCAAAAACCTCAATTTCAGGGCCTACCGTTATGCGGAGGCGACCGTCGTGTTTCACTTCCACACTGCCAAGCGCCTCTAGCAGGCTGATGACATCAACCCAGCGGATGTTGTGGCTGGTCGGGTGGGCGAATATCGCGGCCAGAGTACCGCGGTGATGGTTATTTAGATGATGGATATTTAAATGAACGGTCACAGCATGATCCTAGACTCAAGCAACGCCTAAAGCGCGAGATCGGTCAGGACCAACACGCGCTCATGGGTTAAATCGGTCATCGCTGACCGCAATCCTTCACGGCCCACCCCCGAAGCCTTGATTCCGCCGTACGGCATCTGGTCAGCACGGAAGGTCGGAGCATCGCCAATGATGACACCGCCCACCTCAAGTTCACGGTGTGCGCGAAAAATCTCGTGAATATCGTGAGTAAACAGGCCGGTCTGCAAGCCGAACCTCGAATTGTTTACTAGGTCAATGCCCTCGTCTAAATCTTTGATGACCTGGATTGACATCACCGGGCCAAAGACCTCTTCACATGAGACCCGAACCGATGGATCGACATTGGCGAGCAGGGTTGGCTCGATAGAGGTGCCATTACGCGAACCCCCGGCCAGCACTTTGGCTCCGGCCGCAACCGCCTCTCGCACCCACTCGGCCACTCGCACCGCAGCAGCCTCGCTGATCATGGGGCCGACTTCAGTAGCCGCATCCCAAGGTGAACCCTTGACAAGCGCATGCACATGCTCAATTAGTCGATCGGTGAATGCTTCGGCAACTGACTCTGCTACAAAGATGCGCTGCACCGACACGCAGGTCTGCCCAGCCTGCGCGTTGCCATACATGGCAATGCGTCGAGCTGCCCACTGCAGATCCTTATCGCTGCTGTAGTCGCCCAGGACGATCGCAGCAGCATTGCCACCCAGTTCAAGAACTATGTGCTTATTTGGTACCTCGCGCTGAATTGCGAACCCGACAGGCTCTGATCCCGTGAACGAAATGACCGGTAGTCGCGGGTCGGCTACCAATGCTGGCGCTACCTCGTTACCGACCGGGATAACCGAGAACATGCCGGCCGGCAGGTCGGTTTCACCGAGCAACTCGCCAAGAAGGAGCGCACCCAGTGGGGTGGCAGGGGCGGGTTTGACCACAATCGGTGCGCCAACGGCGAGTGCGGGCGCAATCTTGTGGGCGACCAGGTTGACCGGGAAGTTAAATGGCGAAATCCCAAGGACCGGTCCATGCGGGAAACGACGAATAATTGCAGCGCGGCCCTCGGTAGCAGCCTCGGTGTCCAGTCGCTGGAACTCGCCGTTGAACCGACGGGCTTCTTCCGCCGCCCATCGAAATGTCGACACCGCGCGTGTGGCCTCGGCCCGCGACCAGGTTATCGGTTTGCCGTTTTCGGCGGTAATGAGCGCGGCTACTTCGTCAAGACGCTCTTCCAACCGGCGCGAGACATGGGTTAGCGCGGCGGCCCGCTGGGCGGCCGAAGTGCGCTGGGCGACCCTACGCACCTGCCAGGCCCCTTCGATGGCGGCTTCCACGCTGGCCGCATCGGGCACCGGGTAGGTGCCGACCACCGACCCATCACCTGGGTGGGTTACCTCAGCTAGTTCACCCGCGTCTGAAGCGGTGCCCGCGATCCATGCTGGCCAATGCCGAGGGGTGTGCAACTCTTGCCTGGCCATAGGCAAAATCTATGTCACCCTTCTACGGCGAGATTACGCGCCTTGACTTAGACTCCCACCTAGGACCAAACATGGAGACCCTAATGACTCTTACCCCTGAGCGCACCGACAACGAACTGGCCCAAGAGCGCCGGCTCGTTACTGCTATCCCCGGGCCAAAATCAATGGCTCTGCTGGCACGTAAAACCGAGGCGGTATCAAACGGGGTCGGCGTGACCTTGCCGGTTTTCGTGGCCAAAGCCGGTGGCGGTGTCCTGGTAGACGTTGACGGTAACTCCATCATTGATATGGGTTCAGGTATTGCGGTCACCACGGTCGGCAACGCCAACCCTTATGTGGTCGAAAATGTGCAGCGTCAAGTGGCGGCATTTACCCATACCTGCTTCATGGTGAATCCCTACTCAGGTTATGTCGAAGTCTGTGAGGCACTTAATCGCTTAACCCCCGGGGACCATGCCAAGAGATCGGCACTTTTCAACTCCGGTGCTGAGGCCATCGAAAATGCCGTCAAGATTGCTCGGTCTTACACCAATCGAGCCGCGGTCGTCGTTGTCGAACACGGCTATCACGGCCGCACCAACCTCACTATGGCGATGACAGCGAAGAACATGCCCTACAAGGATGGCTTTGGCCCATTCGCGTCGGAGGTTTACCGCGTCCCCACCTCATATCCCTTCCGCGATGCACCATTGTCAGGACTAGATATCGCCAAGCGAGCCATTAGCCGCATCGAGAAGGAGATCGGTGGCACCAAGGTGGCCGCGATCGTCATCGAGCCGATTCAAGGTGAGGGCGGCTTCATCGTCCCAGGCGCCGGTTACTTTGCCGCGATAGCAGCGTTCGCAAAGGCGAACGGCATCGTGTTCGTGGCTGATGAAATCCAAAGCGGTTTTTGCCGCACCGGCGACTGGTTCGCCAGCAGTTACGAAGGTGTTATCCCTGACCTAGTAACTACCGCCAAGGGGATCGCTGGCGGCCTGCCCCTGGCCGGAGTTACCGGGCGAGCCGAGATAATGGATTCGGTGCACGCCGGGGGCCTCGGTGGCACCTACGGGGGCAGCCCGGTTGCCTGCGCGGCCGCCCTAGGGGCAATCAGGTGGATGGAAGAAGAGGATGCCTGCGGTCGGGCTAAAGCAATTGAGTCGGTAATGCTGCCCGCCTTGGCCGCGATGAAAGTCAATCACCCCACCATCGGCGAGATCCGTGGTCGCGGGGCGATGCTCGCAATTGAGCTCATTCGCCCGGGCACTATGGAGCCAGACCCTGAGCGCACCAGCGCGGTCGCGAAGTATTGCCACGGCGAAGGGGTGATGGTGCTCACCACCGGCACCTACTCCAATGTCATGCGTTTCCTACCGCCACTGACCATGCCAATGCACCTGCTCGAAGAGGCGTTGAGCATTGTCGAACGCGGCTTCGAAGCCACCGGTTAAGTACTAACTGTCGACCCTGAGCCCGAATTTTTGACCGTAACCAGATTCCATTAACTCTAAGAACTGGACGGCGTCAAACGCTTCCGGGCCTAATACCCCGGTACCCTGCCACGCATTTGTTGCTAGCAACTCAAGGGCGATTACCGGATTCATGGCCGCTTGCCAAACCACCGCCTGCACACCGTATTCACGCATGGACCATGCATTATCGAGCACGTGATAAAGATAAACCGACTTTGGTTCACCCGCATTTCCGATGCCAGTAACCCAAGTACCCGCGCAAGTCTTGCCGGTCATTTTGTCACCGAGAGTCGCTGGGTCCGGCAATGCAGCCGCCACTAAATCCCGCGGACTTACCATCACCCCTCTGACACTTACCGGCGTCGTGCTGTCGAGCCCGAGTTTATGTAAGGTCTTTAGCACTTCAATGAACTCATCGCCTAGTCCGTATTTGAAGGTAACTCGCTTGCATTTGATCCAGCGTGGAACTAAAAGGACTTCCTCGTGCTCAACATTGACACATTCAACCGGTCCGATTCCTTCGGGGAAATCGAACACCTCAGGTTCACTAAATGGCGCGGTCGTGAACCAGCCTCTGCCCTCCTCCCAGATCACCGGTGGGTTAAGGCACTCCTCGATCGTGGTCCAGATTGAAAATGACGGAGCGAAGTCGTAGCCCGCAACCGATAAATTGGCGCCATCGCGGATGCCGATCTCATCGATTTCAGTAAATAGGTGATCTGCGGCATACCTGGCGAAAACATCCGAGAGTCCGGGCTCCACGCCAACTCCGCACAAGGCCAAGAGGCCAGCCTCTTGCCACTGCGGCTCCTTTGCAAACTGCTCAGCACCGAGCATGACACCCACTTGTTCATGTGGCAGGGTCGGGTGGGGCCGCGAAAGGCTCATTGCGGTGTCGAGGTAGTTGGCGCGGGCCGCAAATGCGCCGTCAAAAATTGGCATCACGTAGCGCGGATCAATTACATTCAGCACGTGGGTTATGCCATGAGCCTGACATAGTCTGGTGATCTCGGCGGTATTCGCCGCATCAATTTGAGCGGCCAAAAAACGTGCGTCACCCACTCGGTCCACTAAACCCTGGGCCCGGCTCAGCTCATAGTCCGCGCAAACCCAAACCTCGAAGAAGTCTCGGCGCTTTGCTATCAGTGCGGCAGAAGTGCCCACCCCTCCTGAGCCAATTGCGAGTACTCGCATTGCTACTCCCCCGGGGTGCGGTCAGCGAGCAGTGGCTGTCGCGGATCCCAAGTCGTGCCATCGCGATCATCTTGCCGGCGTCGAGCGATTGCTGATAGTGCTTCCAGCACCACGCGGTTACCTAGCATCACCGTGATGTCAGCATGATCAAAGGGTGGAGCAACTTCGACAATATCCATGCCGACGACGGGCAACTCGTAGCAGATACGTCGCACCGCATCAAGTAACTCCCGCGCGGTAAGGCCACCGGGTTCTGGAGTACCGGTGCCTGGTGCGTGGCCCGGGTCGCAGACATCTATATCTACACTCAGGAACACCCCGTCGCATTCATCCAAAGCAATCTTAAATACTTCGGTCAAAACTTCACTTAGACCACGTTCGACAATCTCAGTCATCTCGTATGAGCGCATGCCCTGCTCGGCCATCCATTGCAGGGTTTGCGGCTCGGGCCAATAACCACGCAGCCCAATCTGCAGGAAACGGTCACCGCGAGCCGCCCCGGACTCGATCAGTCGGCGCATTGGTTGGCCGTGACCGATTAGTGAACCAAAGCAGGTGTCACCAGTGTCAGCGTGCGCATCGAAATGGATGATTGCAACCTTGCCCCACCCGCATGCGCGCGCCACCCCGGTGACATCTGGCCAGGTAATGGTGTGATCACCACCCAAAATAATTGGGATAGCTCCGGTCCTGGCAACCTTCTCAACCACCGCCTCCAAGGAAGCGCATGCGGTAGCCGCGTCCCCGCTATACATCTCGACGTCACCGGCATCGACAACTCGGATATCGGCCAAGCCATCTACTCGCATCGCCAGTGATGGCCGGCTACCGTCATGCGGTAGGTAGCAGGTTGCTCGAATCGCCTGCGGGCCGAAACGGGCACCACTTCGAAAGGAGGTACCGCCATCAAATGGCGCACCCAGAATCACAATATCGGCGTCCTCATACGTACTAGGTACGTCTAGATCACAGCGATCCACTCCGAGAAAGGTGATATCCGGCCCAAATTGTGCCCCGTACCGCGTCATATCCTGACCTTAATGCTAGGCAATTAGGAGTCAAACCCCAACCCGAACCGATCCAATGTGCGCAACCACAAATTGCGGCGCCCAGAATTTCGGTCGGCCGCCTGTAAGGATCTAGTTGTCCAATCAATACCGATGGACCGCAGTGGCTCGGGCGGAAACGGTTTCGGCTTCTTCCTTACCATCTGTAATTGCGTACGCATCGTGTTATGCCCAGCCAATAGATCCAGCATGACCTGCGCGCCAAACCTCGAGGCGCCGACACCTAATCCGGTAAACCCGGATACGTAGACGGTCTTACCGCCGTGTGCCTTACCCCAAAAGGCGCTAAAGCGTGAACACGTATCAATCGCCCCGCCCCACGCATGGGAAAACTCCAGCCCGGCTAATTGTGGGAAGGTCTGGAAGAAGTGCGCTGCCAATCTCCCAAAGGATTCCTCATCAAATTCGTACTGCGGACCAAAGCCGTTTCCGCGGTGGTACACCGCGTCATAGCCACCCCACAGGATTCGGCCATCGGCGGTAATTCGGTAGTAGTGGAACTGATTCCCACAATCGGACAAGCCCTCACGGCCATCCCATCGCACCAACGCACGTTGCTGGTGGGATAGCGGCTCCGACACCAACACGCAGTCGTAAACCGGCACCACGTAGTTGCGGATGCGACGAAGTAACGGTGGATAAGCACTTGTCGCAAGCGCCACTCTTGCTGCAGCCACACTCCCTGAGTGCGTGAAGATGCTGACAGTTGCCCCTTTGTCTTTGCTGGTTAATACCGGCGACTGCTCATAAATATCGACGCCCAAATCGGCCGCGACCCGTGCCAAGCCCCAAGCCAGCCGCGCCGGGTTCAGCATTGCGGTCCCTGAGCCATCGAATAGTCCAGCAAGATAAGTGGGTGAATCGACTCTACTTCGTAGGTTCGCATCATCGAGAAATTTATATGAAATGCCGAGTGCTTTACCCACCTCGCACAGCTCAATTAAATCGGTGACTTGATAAGGCTCCGTCGCAACCGCTAAATCCCCCGAGCGAATGAACTCGCAGTCGATCCCGTGGTCGGCTACGAACACTTCAATCGCATCCAAGTTCTCCTTGCCCAACTGCAGCAGGGTCGGCATCTCACTTGGCCACCTGCTCATGCCATTTGCGAGCCCATGGGTTAGCGAGGCCGCGCAGAACCCACCATTGCGGCCGGTTGCCCCACTCGCGATCCGATCACCTTCGAGTAGGACCACGCTCCAGTCCGGATGCTGCTGTTTAGCAAGTACCGCGGTCCAAAGGCCACTGAACCCACCGCCAACTACACAAAAGTCGGCATTGATATGCGCCTGTAATTGTGGCCGCGCTGCGGGTCGACTCGGGTCATCGAGCCAAAAAATGTTATGACGAACATTTACGAGTGACTTAGTCGAGGCTTCGGTTTGCGTCTCATCAAACACGGGTTTGACCTTTCGGTAGAAGGACTCTCGGATACCGGGGCCGACGCTCCGGGGATCCCACCAGTCCCTTCAACCAAATCGCGGCTGTTTCCAGCCTCATTCAAACTCCCTAACTAAGGCTACCACGACAAAACTCAGACCGACATTAGCTTTCTCCGGCGCCGGTAATTTACCAATTGACTACCGAGCACAATAAGTAGTGCGATAATGAAAACAAGTGTTGCCAGCGCATTGACCTGCACCGGGATACCACGTTGCGCCGCGCCCCAAATGAAGATCGGGAATGTCACCAAGGTGCCCGCGTTGAAATAGCTGATGATGAAGTCATCGAATGACAACGAAAAACCAAGTAGTGCAGCACCGGCGATCCCCGGCGTGACCAGCGGTAAAGTGACGTATCGAAATGTTGCCCGTGGATTGGCGTACAGATCGCGCGCCGCTTCCTCAAGCCTAGGATCAAGGCCCTGCAATCTGGCTTTAACCGTGACTACCACGAAAGAAATGATGAACATGATGTGCGCGATAACCACCGTCCACTGACCCAGCGGGAATCGCAGGTTCAAGAACAGGGCGAGCAAACTCGAACCCATAACAACTTCCGGGGTTGCCATCGGCAAGAAGATCAACAAATTGGTGGTACTTCGGCCACGAAAACGGTAGCGGACCAAGGCGAAGGCGATCATGGTTCCAAGTGCCGTAGCAACGATGGTTGCGATAATGCCAATTTGAATACTGGTGACAAATGATGAGCAGACCCCGGGTACGCCACACAGATTCGTCCAGGCATCCGTCGAGAACTGGGTCCAGGCGAGATTGAATTTGCCAGTGGGATTATTGAAGCTCAATATTGCCACGACAGCGATCGGGATGAATAGATAAACTAGAACGAGAATAGCGATGAGGCCAAGGAGGTTGCGGCGAATAAAGCGCATCAGACCAGTTCCTCCGTCCCGGCTCTTCGAATATAGGTGAACACCATCACCAAGATCACGGCCATCAGGACAAAGGAGAGTGCACTTGCCGTTGGGTAGTCACGAAATTCAATGAAGTTGGTCTGGATCACGTTGCCGATCATGCGGTCCTTGGTTGACCCCAATAGTTCGGCATTGATGTAGTCACCGGCTGCCGGAATGAACGTCAGCAATGTTCCGGCAACCACCCCCGGCAGCGAGAGCGGCCAGGTAACTTTGCGGAAGGTCGTCGTTGCCGAGGCGTAGAGGTCGCTTGCGGCCTCAATCAACCGCGGGTCAATCTTTTCGAGGGCCGCATAAAGCGGCAAAATCATGAAGGGCAGGAAGTTATACGTCAGGCCCGCAACCACCGCGATTCCGGTATTCAGGATTCGATCATCTGGCAGTAGGTGTAGGGCATTGAAAAAGGAGGTGATCGGGCCTTCATCAGACAAGATAGTGCGCCAGGCATAGGTGCGAAGCAGGAATGATGCGAAGGATGGTGCGATCACCAGCACCAGCAACAGTGGTCGCCATCTACCGCCCTTCATCGCAATGAAATACGCAAGTGGGTAGGCGATAATCAACGCGAGCAGGGTGGCGATCCCAGCGTAGACGAAAGATCTAAGGAATTGCGGCCAATACTCGACCATTGCGTTCGCGTAGTTACTAAGCTCAAACCCCGCCTGATATTTGCCAATCTTGCCCGGCACAGGTTGTTGCAAACTCGTCATGAACAAGGTGATGAACGGAATCGCGAAGAAGATTGCCAGCCAAGTCATGCCGGGGAACAGCAAAATGTATCCGGTTCGGGAGCGACGCTGGGCCACAACAACCGGCTTTGCCGGCTCCGCAACAAGTATCGGTGACACGATTAGGCGCCGCGACTTTCAAGTGCACTGGCCGTCGCCTCGAGGTCCAGCACCTCCGGCAAGACCCCCGCGTGGACATCTTGCGCACCGTCTAGGCCAAAGGTGTGCTCGGTTGCCCAATGTAATAGCACCTCATCGCCCACCGAGCAACGATCCCCCACGATGACATTTTGTTCGAATACCGTGAGTTCTTGATCCCATGGTGTGCGCACAAGGTATTGGGTTGACACCCCGGCGTATGAAACGTCAGTTACTCGACCGGCGATCTTATTGTGCGCATCAGGGGCTCGGTGGCCATCCACGGCGTCAAGAACAGTAATTTTCTCGGGTCGCACGCCCACGATGACCGCCACCCCCGGTGCCGTTGATCGCGCCGCCGGCACTACATAGGTCTGCCCGTGCGCTGACACCAAGATGTCGTCACCACTTCGCCCTTGCGCAGCACCGGTGATCAGATTGGACTGCCCCAAAAAATTAGCCACAAACACCGTCTTCGGCAGTTCATAAATTGTGGCTGGGTTACCCATCTGCTCGATTCGCCCGGCGTTCATGATGGCGACGGTATCGGCCATCGTCATGGCCTCTTCTTGGTCGTGCGTCACATGCACAAAAGTTGTGCCAACCTCATTTTGAATGCGCTTGAGTTCAATTTGCATCTGCCGCCGCAATTTAAGGTCCAAGGCACCAAGGGGTTCATCCAAAAGTAAGACATCTGGCTCATTTATCAAGGCGCGAGCAACCGCGACCCGCTGCTGCTGGCCACCTGATAGTTGAGTTGGCTTCCGCCTGGCCATGGCACTCAGCTCAACCAATTCCAGCATTTGGTTGACCGGAGTCTTAACATCCTTAATCCCGCGGCGGCGCAGCCCAAAAGCCACATTTTCAAAAATATCTAAATGCGGGAACAGCGCATAGGACTGAAACACCGTGTTGACCGGACGCTGGAAGGCCCGAAGGTTCGTGATGTCTTTTGCACCGATACTAATAGTGCCAGCGGTTGGATCCTCCAACCCGGCGACCATTCGCAAGGTGGTTGTCTTGCCGCACCCGGATGCACCGAGTAGTGCGAAAAACGAGCCTGCTGCGATGGTCAACGTGAGGTCATCAACCGCGGCAGCATCCCCGAACTTCTTGGTGAGATTTACCAGGTGCAGGTCCTCAACCTGCCGAAGAGCCCCAGCCACGTTCCTAGTTGCCGATCGCGGTCTGGAATTCGCGCTCGTACTTGTCACCCTCTTCGGGAGTCAGTGCCTTGAATACATAAGTGCGATCAAGGGTTGCCGCCGACGGGAAAATGAACTCACTGGCCGCTAGCGCCGGATCAATTTTCTCCATTTCAGCCTGCGCACCTTCAACCGGGCAGATGTAGTTCACATATGCGGCCACCTCGGCCGCAACCTTCGGGTCGTAGTAGTAGTTCATGATCAGTTCGGCATTCTTCTTATGTGCTGCGAGCGCCGGAATGAGCATATTGTCGGTCCAGAGCATGCCGCCAGACTCGGGGATTTCAAATCCGAAGTCATCGCCGAGGGCGAATAGATCACCGGACCAACCAATTACCGCGACAACGTCGCCAGATTCTAGGGCCGCTATGTAGTCGTTACCGGTCACCTGGCGAATCTGGCCGCTGTCGATCTGTTTGGCAAGTGCCTCAATCGCCTGACTGAACTGGTCATCGGTGAAGTTCCCCGGATCATTACCCTGCCAAGCAATTATGCAGCCCATGGTGTCGCGCATTTCGGATAGTACCGTGATGCGGCCCTTTAGTTTGGGATCGAATAGTTGATCAAGGGTGGTGATTTTATCGCTACCCAAAGCCTCTTTGACCGCAGACTTGTTGAAGCCTAGGCCGCCAAAACCTGACTGCCACGGAAGTGAGTAGTCACGGGGCTTGTCGAACGCTACATCCGCCAACCTCGGGATTAGGTTCTTGGAATTTGGGATATTTGCCTTATCAAGTTTTTGTGCGTAGCCATTTTGAATCCACAGCGCAGCCATCCAGTCGGTGAGGACCACGAGGTCGCGACCGATGTCTTGGCCTTGTTCTAGTTGCGTACGCACTTTGGCGTAGAACTCATTGTTGTCGTTAACGTCTTCGGTATAGGTGACCGCTATTCCGTTAGCGTCTTGGAAAGCCTTAAGGGTTGGGTACTCACCGGTGTCGTCGTTGATATCCAAGTACAGGGGCCAGTTAGACCAATTAGCCGTTTTTTCGGTATCCGATAGATCCGCAGCCGTCGCGGCAACTGGCGCACCGGTAGCCGTACCGGCATCACTGCCTGATGCACCACATGCGGTGGCCACCATCGCAACCCCGCCGATACCAGCTGCCTGAAGCACCCGGCGACGCGATAATGAGCCCTTGGCCAACTCTGCGATCCCCGCAGCGGCCTCAGATATTTGGTTCGACATTAGATTCCCTTTCGGTTGCTAGAAATGATTAACTGTTGTCGGTAAAGATTGTCCGGTGCCACGGTTTACGGGCAGCGCCGGTGATATCTATCGAAACATGTTTTACCTGCGTGTACTCCTCAAATGAATAAGTGGACATATCCTTGCCGAAACCGGACCGTTTAAAGCCACCATGGGGCATTTCGCTGACAATCGGTATGTGATCGTTAATCCAGACGCACCCAGCCTGAATTTCCCGCGAGGCCCGCAGGGCCCGGAGCAAACTGGTGGTCCAGGCCGAGGCCGCCAAGCCGAACGGGGTGTCATTGGCCAATGCGAGGCCTTCGTCATCGCTGTCGAAGGGCAGCACCACCAAAACCGGCCCAAAAATCTCATCTTGGACGATTTCTGAGCGCTGGTCGGCCCCGGTGACCAAAGTCGGTGGGTAATACGCCCCCGCGGCTAACGCCCCTTGCGGGATCTGGCCCCCGGTCACCACGGTGGCACCACCTACCCGGGCCCGATCCACAAATCCAGCGACACTTAATTGTTGGCGCTTGGCAACAAGTGGGCCCATATCGGTTGCTGGGTCGGCCGGGTCGCCAATTACCACCCCGGCGAATAAATCTGCCACCCCGGCAACAAATGCCTCAAAAAGCGGGCGCTGCACATAAGCGCGGGTCGCCGCGGTGCAATCCTGCCCCGTATTGATCAAGGACCCGGCGACCGCACCGTGGATCGCCGCCTCCAAGTCTGCATCGTCGAAAACCACAAATGGTGCCTTACCACCGAGTTCTAGGTGCACCCGCTTGACGGTTGCGGTAGCAAGTTCCATCACCCGCTGGCCAATTGGGGTCGAACCGGTAAAGGAGACCATCGAAATATCCGGGTGGCTAATGAGTGCCTCCCCCGCGATCGCCCCTGAGCCAACCACCACATTTACCACCCCGGCCGGTATGTCAGCCGCCAGCGCATCCTCGGCCAGCATCAAGGAGGTCAATGGGGTGAGCGCCGCGGGTTTCAACACAATCGTGTTACCTGCAGCAATCGCCGGCAGGATCTTCCACATTGCCATCTGCAGCGGGTAGTTCCAGGGGGCAATTGAGCCAACAATGCCAACCGCTTCCCGGCGAATGTATGAGGTGTGTACGCCATCCCACTCGGTTGCCGCCTTGCCTTCGAGATTGCGCGCCGCACCCGCGAAGAAGGCAACATTGTCAATTGACCCCGGCACATCAAACTCACGGGTCAGGCGAATGGGTTTACCGCTCTGCGCGCTTTCGACCTGCGCGTACTCCTCGGCCCGGACCTCCAGTCGGGCCGCCAGCCGCACCAATGCCGCACTTCGGGTAGCCGGCGGCGCGCTCGACCAATCAGGAAAAGCCGCCTTGGCTGCCTGCACTGCGTTATCGACATCACTCGCACCGGCAAACTCCATGATGGCCACCACCGAGTTATCGGCCGGGTTGGTTACCGTGCCGATCTCACCGGAGGTACCGGGGCGACTGGCCCCACCAGCAACCACTCCCACAACCACGCCGTCTACTGCCATGGCCCCATCTAACCTCAACTAGCTACAAGCACACCTCTGAGGTTCGCGGAAACTAGGAAATCCCACCCCTAACACTTGGTTGAGCCTGCGCTGCAACAGCAAAAATCGCAAAGATTCGAGCCTTCTCACTGTCCTCGTCGGGAAGGAGCCCCACGGTCACACGCAAGTGACTAGACGCTGAAGCGGTGACCATGAATGGCCCTCCGGGCGCGACCTGGATCCCGGCCGCAGCTAACGTTATTAGGGCGCTTCTCTCATCTCTCACCCGAATCCAAACGTTTATTCCGTCCCCCGGACTGACCTGAATGCCACTGGCTTTCATAGCCATGCGGAAGTCTAGGCTTCTTCTCTGATAAGTCTCACGAGCTAGCTTAACGGAAGATATGGCTTCCGGCGAAGTCAACAGTTTCACCAGCACCCCTTGCAGGATCCGACTAGTCCAGCCCGGACCAAGCACTCTGCGGGCCATTAAGGGGTCGATCAAATCGGCAGCTCCACCAATTGCAGCGATGCGCAAATCTGGCCCGTGCGACTTGGAATAACTTCGAATCCTAAGGGTACGGTTCGGCAGATAAGTACCAAGACTTAGATCCGCACCACTTGCTATGGCACCCGAATGATCTGCTTCGACAATCCACGCAGAACTCGATCGCATGACCTCGGCAAGGTCTCGCACTCGTGCCTCCGACATGCTAGCTCCAGTTGGGTTCTGAGCCCGTGGGTGTGTAAAGACAGCGACCGGCTGCTGCCGCACCGCGCTCTCCAAGGAGTCGACCGTGACCCCTAACTCGTCCATGTCAAGGGGAATCACTTCAGCCCCATTTGATTCCAACAGATCCATAAGCGCAGGGAACCCAGGGTTTTCGATTGCCACCCGGTCGCCGAGATGAACCACTTGCTCCACAACCCGCGCTAATCCATCAAGTGCACCATCGACCAACCCCATTCGCTGAGGCTCAAACGGCCAATCTTCTCTGAGAATCTCTTCAAGGCTGGTTAATAGGGGATTATCTAGATAACTAGTGGTCCATCTAAGCGATGGGCCAGCGACTTCAGCTAAGGCGGCATTCATCGGCGGCAGTAGTGCTGGGTCAGGCATACTGGTGGAAAGGTCTAAGGCAGCCCAGGCGCCACCCTGCACACCTATCCCCAAATACCTGACCGGTCGACTAGGTTCTCGGGTGTCTTGAACAAAAGTGCCTGCCCGCCCACGTGATTTGATTGCGCCCACTGCCGAAAGCGCCTGCCAAGCCTCGCTTACAGTTGCCGGGCTGACGTCAAGTTTGAGCCCCAATCCACGGACCGTCGGTAATCGATCCCCCGTTACCAACCGTCCCGCACGAATTAGACGATGAACCGCAGCAGCAATCCCCCGCGGCGACGAGTCTGTGATCGCCTCCAGCACCACTTCCTCCACGTCGCGGCATTCCTCGACTTGACCCTCTCCCTTCCTTGTCAATGCTTGGCCTCCAGTTTCTCGGAGAGAAATATTCAACACAATAAAAATAGATTCGGCCGGAGATTATCATAATCGAAACTGTTACAGTCTGGGAAACACAATTAAACCAGTTAAAGAATTAACCCGTCACCCAGTAAAGCCGCAGTTCGTGTAGGCATAAACTTGGCGGTCACGTGCAGAAGGAGGGGTCAATGACAACCATTAGAGCGGCTTTAGTCCAAACCAATTGGACCGGGAACAAAGACTCAATGATAGCGGCCCATGAGGACTACGCCCGCCAAGCCGCGGCGCAGGGTACGCAGGTGATCTGCTTCCAGGAACTGTTTTACGGCCCGTACTTTTGCCAGGTCCAAGACGTGAAGTTCTATGAATACGCCGAGTCCATACCCGGGCCTACCACCGAGCGGTTTCAGAAGTTGGCCAAGGAGCTAAAAATGGTCATGGTGCTACCAATGTATGAAGAAGAGCAGCCCGGCGTTCTCTATAACACCGCGGCAGTTGTCGATGCTGACGGCACTTATCTTGGCAAGTATCGCAAGCAGCACATTCCGCACGTTGGTGGCTTCTGGGAGAAGTTCTACTTCCGCCCGGGGAATGGCGGCTATCCAGTATTTGATACCGCCGTCGGGAAGATCGGCGTCTACATTTGCTATGACCGACATTTCCCCGAAGGATGGCGCGCACTTGGCTTAAATGGTGCGCAGATCGTCTTTAACCCGTCGGCCACCTCCCGCGGACTGTCCCAGTATCTGTGGAGTATCGAGCAGCCAGCAGCCGCGGTCGCGAACGAATACTACGTGGGTGCAATCAACCGGGTCGGCATCGAAGACCTTGGCGATGATGACTTCTACGGCCAGTCGTATTTCATCGACCCAGAAGGTCAGTATGTCGGCGAAAAGGGTGACCCCTATCTGCCCGAGTTGATTGTGCGAGATTTGGATCTGGACCTGATCGCTACGGTGCGGAACCGGTGGGCTTTCTACCGCGACCGCCGCCCGGAGGCCTACGACGACTTAGTCCGGCCATAAAACCGCTAGGAGATCCCATGACGATTTTGATCAAGAATGGCAGCGTGGTTTCGCCCCTTGGCATCACTACCGCCGATGTACTCATCGATGGTGAGCGAATTGTTGCTGTACTGGCTCCTGATGACAATTCCCTTGGCGCCGGACTAGTGGGCAGCGTTGACCGCGTAATTGATGCTGCCAGGAAGTACGTAATCCCCGGTGGCGTCGATTGCCACACGCACATGGAAATGCCATTCGGCGGCACTGCCGCTTCAGATACCTTCGAAACCGGTACCCGTGCAGCCGCGTGGGGAGGCACCACCACCATTATCGATTTCTCGGTGCAGACCTACGGATCCCGCGTCCAAGATTCACTACAAGCGTGGTTCGAAAAAGCCGCCGGTAACTGTCATATTGACTACGCGTTCCACCAGATTATCGGCGGTGTTGATGATGACTCCCTTAAGGCCATGGATGAACTTGTCGATGAGGGCATCACGAGCTTCAAATTGTTCATGGCTTATCCGGGAGTCTTCTTAAGTGATGACGGCCAAATCGTGCGCGCAATGCAATCTGCGGCAAACAGCGGCGCCATGATCATGATGCATGCCGAAAACGGCACCGCTATTGATCTTTTGGTTAGCCAGGCACTTGC
>JAQCEO010000012.1 GCA_027729805.1 Actinomycetota bacterium | reverse complement strand
CGGCAACTTGCCTTATTTATCTCAACCCGGCTGAGTTCGTCCTTTACCGCCGCAGTCATTGCCATGATGCGCATCTTGCCATGTATGGCAAGCACCCCGGTTGGGTACCGACATTTGGACCGGCTCCCTCCCGAAATAACGCCAGTACACCGAGTTTTGTCACTCGCGACCTAAATCCCGGTGCACTACGAGTGTCTCAATTCCGTCCGTGCGCAATCGCACCGCCAAATCTTCTGACATCGCGACACTTCGATGTTTACCTCCGGTGCACCCCACCGCGATCGTCACATAACGCTTACCCTCCTCGACATATCCGGGAGCGATCACCTCGACGAGCTGCGAATACAGTTGCAAAAAAGTTTGTGCGGCCGACTCGGCTAGCACCGTGCTGGCTACCGGCTCGTCAAGCCCATTAAGCGGTCTAAGCTCCGGGTTCCAGTGCGGGTTTGGCAGGAATCGAACATCAGCGACTAGATCCGCATCGACCGGTACTCCGTATTTGAAGCCAAAGGACATTACCGTGGCATGCAATTTCATCACATCTGGATGGGCAAATGCGGCTTCTATCTTGCGCCGCAAATCATGAACATTAAGCGCGGTGGTATCTATGACCACATCGGCAATCGCCCGCATATCCCCCAGCGCAATCCGCTCAGCGGCCAAGCCATCGGTAATTCGTTGACCACCTTGCAGTGGATGCGGACGCCTTGAACTTTCGAAGCGTCGAACCAGCGACTCATCTGAGGACTCCAAGAACAGGGTGCGGACTGGGACGCCGTCTCGCCCGAGTGACTCGAGAGTCCGATTTAGGTCTCTAAAGAATGACTTACCGCGCACATCAACCACTACGGCGATCCTTGTAATATCTTCACTACCTCGCGCCAATTCAATAGCTTGCTGCAGCATGGAGGGTGGCAAATTATCTATTACAAACCAGCCAATATCTTCTAGTACATGCGCGGCCGTAGACCGACCAGCACCGGACATCCCGGTAACAAGTACCACATCGAATCCGGCTAAGTCAGTCTCAGCCATCCGGACTTCCTTTCCTATTCAGTCAATTCACCCGGTCGATCTTGTTGGCCTAGTCCGCTAAGGGCTGCCGCAATTGTTGCAGCAAGGACGGGGCCGATGCCGGCCACCGTACTTAATTCCGCAGGAGTGGCCGCACGTAAGGAGCGCACGCTGCCGAAATGACGAAGTAGTGCCTTTGCGCGAATTGGGCCCAATCCGGCAATATCGTCCAGGGCACTGGCAGTGGAACGCTTACCCCGTCGCAGCCGGTGGAGCCCAATAGCCGTCCGATGTGCCTCATCCCGAACCCGTTGCAACAGGTATAAAGCCTCACTGGTGCGCGGCAATATCACCGGATCTGGGTCATCGGGCACCCAAATCTCCTCCAGTCGTTTGGCAAGCCCGATGACCGGCACGTCGGTGACACCGGCCGCCATCAGCGCATCCTGCGCCGCCCGCACCTGGGGTTGGCCGCCGTCGATCACCAGCAACCCTGGCGGATATTCGAACCGCCGCTTTTGCTCGTCGTCGGATGACTGCGTCGAATCGCCTTGCCCCGGTCTAAACCTCCTAGCCACTACTTCAGCGACGGCGCCGGTGTCGTCGGCCGTCACCGTCCTGATTATGAAACTTCGATAGTCCCGCTTCTTTGGCAAGGCATCCTCAAAAACCACGAGCGAAGCCACCGTGTCCTGCCCCTGCAGGGTGGAAATATCTATGCACTCGATGCGCAGGGGGACATCCGCGAGCCCAAGTGCATCCTTGAGTTCCTGCAAGGCTCTACTGCGCGAAGTTATGTCCGAAGACCGGCGTAGTTTATGAAGTGCCAAGGTGTGCTGGGCATTAATCGATGCGGTCTCCAGCAATGCGCGCTTATCGCCGCGCTGCGGGACCCGCACCGAGACCGCCGACCCCCGTTTTCGTGACAGCAACGACTCCCAAACGCCAGTTGACTCCAACTTGGTCGACACCAGCACCTCCCGCGGAATGTCAAGCTCCTCGTCATAGATTCGCTGCAAGACTCTTTCTAGGTACCCGCTGCTTGACAGCTCCTCGGACTTCTCGAGAACAAACCCGCGTTCGCCTCGGATCCGGCCACCTCGAACATGGAAGATCTGGATTCCGGCCTCCAACTGCTCCTCCACCATCGCTATCACGTCAGCATCAGTGTTATCCGCAAAGACCACCGCATTTCGCTCCATTGCCGCGCGAAGTGCCCCAACTCGATCGCGCAGGCGACCGGCCTCCTCATAGTTTTGGGATTGGGAGGCGGCTTGCATTGCGCGATCAAGATCGCGAATGAAGGTCTCGCCTTGCCCGGCCATAAATGTACAAAAATTGTTGACCAGGATGCGGTAATCCTCGGGCGTGATCTTCTCAACACATGGAGCACTGCATTTTCCGATATAGCCGAGCAGACAAGGTCGTCCAACCTGCTTGGCCCTGCGGTAAACCCCGTCGCGACATGACCTGATCGGAAACACCTTCAACACTTCATCTACCGTTTCACGAATTGCCCAAGCGTGCGCGTAGGGCCCGAAATACCTGGTGCCTTTGCGCTTGGCCTCGCGAACTACCGAGACCCGAGGGAACTCCTCACCAACGGTGACCGCGAGATACGGATAGGTCTTATCGTCACGAAACCGCACATTGAATCGAGGGTCGAACTCTTTGATCCAAGCAAACTCAAGGGTTAGTGCCTCAACCTCATTGCCGACTACCACCCAGTCCACGCTGGTAGCGCACTCAACAAGTGACCTTGTCCTAGGGTGCAGTGTTGTTGGATCGGCAAAATAGCTACCTAGCCGGGACCGTAGGTTGCCCGCTTTCCCGACATAGATAACCCGCCCAGTGCCATCACGAAATCTATACACCCCAGCGTTGGCAGGGATATCACGCGGGCGCGGCAATGTCACGGGGTTGACGCTAGCCCAAACTACTTAGGGCAAGGCGATACTGTCGCCCTGCACCGCAATACTTGCCTCCGTCAGCCCCTGCACCGCCGGGCCTTGGATCACCGAGCCATCCACCGCGGAAAACAACGAACCGTGACAGGCGCAGACAATTTCATTCTCTGCCACCTCGCCCACCAAGCACCCTTGGTGCGGGCAGATCGCCGTGAACGCCTTGTAAGTACCCTCGCTCGGCTGCGTGATGACAATAGGCGGCTCGGGAACTATTACCCCACCGAAAAGTGGAATATCACTAGTGGCAATTGCACCGGCGGGTGCCCCGGTTGCTGCGACTGTCCCACCGCTCGCAGCGCTCGCGGCAGGTGCAGCAGGCGTCGCGATTGCCGTGGTGGTCGAGGCGGATCCGCCACATGCTGCCAATGCCCCACCGGCAACAACTAATCCCCCGGCCGTCAGCACCGTGCGGCGCCCTACTGCGAACTCTTTGTCACTCATTTGGCCTCCATCGCCATCAACTTGCCTTGGATCGCTTTAGTTTAGGCTGCGGTAGCTTGAGGCGCTCCCGCAGGAAGTCCCCGGTGAAGCTACCCGCGGTAGCGGCCACGGCTTCTGGTGTTCCGGTCGCAATCACTTGGCCCCCACCCGAGCCGCCTTCTGGCCCCATGTCAACGACCCAGTCCGCGGTCTTAATGACATCTAGATTATGTTCGATGACGACCACGGTGTTGCCCTTGTCAACCAGTGACTGCAAAACACCCAGCAGTTTGCGAATATCCTCAAAATGCAGGCCGGTAGTCGGCTCATCGAGTACGTAGATGGTGCGTCCGGTCGAACGCTTTTGCAACTCAGCGGCCAACTTCACCCGTTGCGCCTCACCACCGGACAAGGTGGGGGCGGACTGACCCATTCGGACGTAACCCAGACCGACATCCACCAGCGTGGACAGGTGCCTGGCAATCGGCGGCACCGCGGCGAAGAACTCCAGGGCCTCCTCAATCGGCATATTGAGCACATCAGCGATCGTCTTACCCTTGAAATGCACTTCTAGGGTTTCGCGGTTGTATCTCGCGCCAAGGCACACTTCGCAAGGAACATATACATCCGGAAGGAAGTTCATCTCAATCTTGATAGTGCCATCGCCAGAGCATGCCTCGCATCTTCCGCCTTTTACATTGAAACTAAAGCGCCCTTGCAAATACCCGCGCACCTTTGCCTCTGGGGTCTCAGCGAAGATCTTGCGTACATGATCAAATACGCCGGTATAAGTTGCCGGGTTGCTTCGCGGCGTGCGACCAATGGGACTTTGATCGACGTGCACCACTTTGTCAATATGCTCAAGACCGGTGACCTTTTTATGCTTACCAGGCACCAGCCGCGCGCCATTAAGATCGCGAGCCAGCACGTTGAATAACACATCATTGACAAGTGTCGACTTGCCGGAACCGCTGACCCCGGTTACCGCGATCATGCAACCCAGCGGGAAATCAACTGTCACATTTCGCAAGTTGTGCTCCTGCGCACCGTGCACCGTTATAACCCGATCGGTAACAGGTCGCCGAATCATGGGAACTTCAATGGCGCGGGAGCCGGCCAGATATTGACCGGTTACCGAAGTTGGCTCAGCAAGCAGATCCGCCAATGTGCCACTGACCACGATTTGGCCCCCGTGCTCACCGGCACCCGGACCGATATCAACTATCCAATCTGCGGCCCGAATGGTGTCCTCATCATGCTCAACAACTATCAAGGTATTGCCCAGATCCCGGAGCCGGACCAAAGTCTCAATCAACCGGTGGTTATCGCGTTGGTGCAGCCCGATACTTGGTTCATCCAGCACATAGAGCACGCCAACCAACCCGGAGCCAATTTGGGTGGCCAGCCGGATCCGCTGCGCCTCACCACCAGCCAAAGTCCCGGCTGGGCGATCCAATGACAGGTAGTGCAAACCGACATCCATTAAGAACTGCAGGCGCTCATTAACTTCCTTTAGGACCCGGGTGGCGATGGTCGCGTCCCGCTTGGAGAGTTTCAAGCCCACCAACATTTCAGCCATCCTCCCAATCGGCAGGGTGGCAATTTCAGCTATTGAGCGGCCGTTGATCGTGACGGCCAGTGAAAGTGGTTTCAGCCTTGCCCCTTTGCACGTGGCACATGGCACCTCACGCATGAAGCCCTCGAAACGCTCACGGGAGGCGTCACTATCTGACTCGGAGTGCCGCCGTTCGATAAACGGTATAACGCCTTCGTAGGTCGTGTAGTACGAGCGCTGCCGGCCATATCTATTGCGATATCGCACGTGCACTTCGGTATCGTGCCCGTGAAGCAGTGCCTTCTTGGCGCGGGCCGGCAGTTTCTGCCAGGGCACATCCATGTCAATCTCCAACTCTTCACACAACGCTTCTAAGAGACGTTTGAAGTAGTCAGAGACATTACCGCCCGCCCACGGTGCGATGGCGCCCTCATGCACGCTTAGTTCGCCATTTGGCACCACCAAATCCGGTTCGACTTCGCGGCGGGTGCCAAGTCCGGTGCACTCAGGGCAGGCCCCAAATGGTGAGTTGAAGGAAAAGGACCGCGGCTCGAGTTCTTCGAATGAGATCTGGCATTTCATACACGCTAAGTGCTCGCTGAAAACTCGTTCCCGGTTTGGATCCCTATCGGGCAAATCAATGAAGTCAAGGATCACCACCCCACTTGACAGCCGTAAGGCCGTCTCCACCGAGTCGGTAAGGCGCCGCCGGGACTCGGCCTTAACCGTCAATCGATCAACGACAACATCGATACTGTGTTTTTCCTGCTTCTTCAGCGGGGGCACCTCATCAAGCCCGACGACATCGCCATCAACTCGAACCCGCGAGTAGCCTTGGGCCTGCAATTGTCGAAATAGTTCGCTGTACTCACCCTTGCGTTCACGCACCACGGGCGCAAGAACCTGAAACTTCGCGTCCGCGGTCAAATCAAGGACCTGATCAACGATTTGCTGTGGTGCTTGCCGGGCGATTGCCGTGCCGCAGTCCGGGCAGTGGGGCTTGCCAATTCGCGCGTACAGCAATCGCAGGTAGTCATAGACCTCGGTGATCGTGCCCACGGTGGACCTAGGGTTCCGGGAGGTTGACTTCTGGTCAATGGATACCGCCGGCGACAGCCCTTCGATGAAATCCACATCGGGTTTATCCATCTGGCCCAAAAACTGCCGGGCATAGGCCGACAGACTTTCCACATATCGGCGCTGGCCTTCGGCAAATATCGTGTCAAATGCCAAGCTGGACTTGCCCGAGCCGGATATCCCGGTGAAGACGATCAGGGCGTCGCGCGGCAACTCCAGCGAAACGTCCTTAAGGTTGTGTTCGCGGGCACCCCGAACCACCAACTGGTCTGGCACTAGGTAGCCTCCGGGTTTCGGGTTTCCGCACCGAATTGGACGGAGACGCAAATGTATACCGGAAACGTAAAAGTTGGCGGTAGCGCCGACGTCCACGAACTACCTAAGCTCATTGTCAGTAAGCTGGCCGTGGGGCCCTACAACAACAATGCTTATCTGCTTCGCTGTCGGCGAACAGGGGCGCAGGTGCTCATCGACGCCCCGAGCGAAGCCAATCGGCTACTTACGCTAATCGGTACCGATGGGGTAGGGACGGTCATAACCACCCACAGCCATCATGACCACTGGGGGGCACTTGCCGAGGTGGTAGCAGCCACCGGAGCCCAGACCGCAGCGCATCTACTAGATGCCCCTGATATCCCCGTACCGACCGATCTGCTCTTAGCCGACCAAGACCTGTTGACTTTCGGGGACTGCACCTTGTTGGCCATTCATCTCGTCGGACATACTCCTGGATCCATTGCACTGCTTTACCAGGACCCGGACGGACCACCGCACCTTTTCACGGGCGATTGCCTCTTCCCCGGTGGCGTTGGCAACACCGAAAAAGACGCGGCTCGTTTCAACTCACTAATAGGTGATGTCACTTCAAAGCTCTTCGATCGTCTACCTGATGAGACCTGGGTCTATCCAGGCCATGGTCATGACACCACTATCGGCAATGAGCGACCAGAGTTGGCCAGTTGGCTTGAGCGCGGCTGGTGAATAACCTGATACTTCGACCTGGCATTAGCCCCGCGGTTGGGTCCGCAAACTGATGACGATGGTGATTATCAGAACTGCCACGATAAAAACCAGCGAGAACCAAACCGGTATCAACGGGACCGCGAGACTAGTGGTTGCATGAATCGCCTCGAGAATCAATTTTACACCGATAAAGCCCAAAATCACGGCCAGACCTTTGTTCAGCTGGTGCAGTTTGCCGAGGAACCCTTTCAGTAAGAAGAACAACTGCCGCAGGCCCATTAGGGCGAACGCATTAGCCGCGAACACCAAATACGCCTCGCTGGTAATCCCGAATACCGCCGGAATGCTATCTAGAGCAAAGAGTAAGTCCGTGGTGCCGATGGCGATCATCACCATCGCCATCGGGGTGAGCATCCGCTGCCCGGCGACGCGCACGGTTAGGGCAGTACCGTGAAATTCCGAGGTTGTCGGGAACCGTCGGCCCACAAAACGCACAAAGCCATTACCCTCGGGGTCCGGGTCACCGCCCTTATCGGTCCAAACCTTGTAGGCGGTGTAGAACAAGAAGGCGCCAAAGAGAAAGAACACGCCGGTGAACCGCGCAATAAGTTCCGCTCCCACGATGATCAACACCGCGCGCAAGATCAAGGCAATGACGATGCCAACAAGTAGCACCCGATGCTGATGTTGATCAGGCACCGCGAAAGCCGTCATAATGATCATAAAGACGAATAAGTTGTCCACACTAAGTGAATATTCGGTCAGGTAACCAGCTGTGAACTGGCCCGCGTATGACCAACCGAAGTAGAAGCCCAAAAAAATGGCGAATAGGACGGCCAGAGATATGTAGAAAACCACCCATCGGGCCGCGTCGGTCGAGCTGAAATGGCGTGGTCGACGCTCGACGATTATTAGATCAATCGTGATGATTCCAACTAGAAGAAGAACAGTCCCGGCCCACAGCCAAAATGGCACATTCATCCGGTCGCCTCCCGCATCCCGCGTAGTTCCCGCTTAAGGTCGACAACTTCATCGCGCAAGCGCGCGGCTAATTCGAAATGCAGGTCCGCTGCTGACTGATGCATTTGCTTGGTCAACTCATCTATTAACGAGATTAGTTCGGACTCCGGGGCCCCCGCAACCCGAGAATGTTTCCGGCCTGGTGTGGAGTCTTGGATAAGTTCTGCCGTGTCGGCGTCCTCGCGCGCCAAAAGATCGGTGATATCGGCGATCTTTTTGCGCAATGGCTGTGGGTCGAGCCCATGAGATTTATTGAATGCCACCTGTATCGCTCGGCGCCGGTTTGTTTCGTCAATGGCTTTGCGCATTGACGGGGTAACTTTATCCGCATACATGTGGACTTGACCGGAGACATTTCGCGCTGCGCGACCAATTGTTTGAATCAGGGATGTCTCTGAGCGCAGGAACCCCTCCTTATCCGCGTCGAGAATTGCTACCAGCGACACCTCCGGCAGGTCTAAGCCCTCACGGAGTAGGTTAATGCCCACCAGCACGTCAAAAATCCCAAGGCGAAGTTCGCGCAGTAATTCGACGCGGCGCAAGGTGTCGACCTCAGAATGCAGGTACTGCACTCGGACACCATTTTCGAGTAGGTAGTCGGTTAGGTCCTCGGCCATCCGCTTGGTGAGGGTTGTCACTAGTACCCGCTCACCTCGGCCCGCCCGTTGCCGAATCTCATCCATCAGATCATCGATCTGACCTTGGGTTGGCTTCACGACAACTTCTGGATCAACCAGCCCGGTGGGCCGGATGACCTGCTGCACCACCTCACCTTCTGCCTTACCCAGTTCATATGGACCGGGTGTCGCCGAGAGATACACCGTTTGGCCTATCCGCTCGGAAAACTCTGCAAACCTAAGGGGGCGATTATCCATTGCACTTGGCAACCTGAAGCCATGCTCGACAAGGGTGCGCTTGCGGCTCATATCGCCCTCATACATAGCGCCTATCTGTGGCACGGTCACATGTGATTCGTCAATTACCATCAGGAAATCGTCGGGAAAATAGTCAATCAGGCAATTCGGAGGGCTCCCTGGTTCGCGCCCATCGATATGGCGCGAGTAGTTCTCAATCCCCGCGCAGCTGCCCACCTGTCTCATCATTTCGATGTCATAGGTGGTGCGCATCCGAAGGCGCTGGGCCTCCAGGAGTTTGCCTTGCCCTTCAAATTCGGCCAACCGCTGCTCCAACTCGACTTCGATTCCGGCAATCGCCCGATCCATCCTTTCGGGACCGGCCACATAGTGGGTTGCCGGAAATACATAAATCTCCTGGTCCTCGGTGAGAATCTCACCTGTAACCGGGTGCAACGACATCAGTCGTTCTATTTCGTCACCGAACATCTCAATTCGCACCGGGTGCTGCTCATAGACTGGATAAACCTCAACAGTGTCACCGCGCACCCGGAAGGTGCCGCGCTGGAATGCGATGTCATTGCGGGTGTACTGAATATCAACAAACGCCCGTAGCAGTTTGTCGCGGTCCATGGTCTCGCCGACACGAAGTCGGACCATTCGATCAACGTACTCCTGCGGTGTCCCGAGCCCATAGATAGCCGATACCGTTGCTACAACCAGAACATCACGACGGGTCAGCAAGCTATTGGTTGCCGAATGTCGAAGTCGCTCAACCTCGTCGTTGATCGAGGAGTCTTTCTCGATATAAGTATCACTTTGGGGTAAGTAGGCTTCCGGCTGGTAATAGTCGTAGTAGGACACGAAATACTCGACCGCGTTATTCGGCAATAATTCGCGAAACTCGGTGGCCAACTGCGCCGCCAGCGTCTTATTCGGCGCCATCACCAACGCCGGGCGCTGCAGGGCCGCAACCAGCCAAGCGGTGGTCGCACTCTTGCCAGTGCCCGTGGCACCTAACAACACATTGTCGCGTTCCCCCGTCAAGATGCGCCTGGTCAATTCAGCGATGGCCGTCGGTTGATCCCCGGAGGGTTGAAAGGGCGCAATGACCTCAAATGGTGCAACCCGGCGTTGCAGATCGGTTACCGGGCGGGTCATGGATCAAACCTACCCGGCCGGGCATTTGGCGCAGGACTAACGAGACTGTAAATCAGCCCACAGCCCAACTACGGCCGCTTCCAACTCATCGGGCGAACCGCTGTTGTCAATAACGTAATCTGCCACCGCTAAACGCTCCTCCCGGGATGCTTGCGCCTGCATCCGCCTTTCGACGTCTTCACGATCAAGCCCCCGCATCGTCACGGAGCGTTCGACCTGAAGTGAGCGTGGGACATCCACCACCACGACGATGTCGACCAGATCGCGCTGATTCGTCTCAACCAGCAGTGGCATGTCGTATACGACCACCGCTGACGACGGGGCGGACCCAAGGCGCCGGGCTGACTCGGACCGGATCAACGGATGCATGATGGCATTTAGTCTCCTGGTGGCCTCCGGGTCACTGAAAGCCAACTTCGCCAACTCCCCGCGGCTGAGTGTGCCGCTCGCGGTCAAGATACGGGGACCGAACTCCGCGACCAGGTCCCCCAGCGCGGGCTGACCCGGTTCGACGAGTTCGCGGGCAATTTCGTCAGCATCGATGACAGTGGCGCCGTGCTCTTTGAGCAGCGAGGCCACTGTTGACTTGCCAGATCCAATTCCGCCGGTGAGCCCGATACGCTTCATGCACCTAGCCTAGGTCAACCCCGACTGTTGCCGTGGCCGGAAAACTACCCCCCGGTCAATTTGTCGCGAAGTTCTTGCAGGGCCTCATCTGTTGCGGAAGCACCCTCGACAGCACTGTACTCGGTGGTCTGCGAAGGCTGGTCCGAACCGGATTCAACCGCAGCAGTCTGATCTGCGATCCGGGCCTCGTCAATCTGCTTGCGGTGGGCCTCCCAACGCGCATGTGCGTCGGAGTACTCCTTCTCCCACTCGGTGCGCTGCTCTTCGAAGCCGGCAGTCCATTCGCCGGTCTCTGGATCAAACCCAGCCGGGCCGATATAGGCACCGGCCTCATTGAAGGCCGGGACCATGCCATAAAGATATGGGTCGAATTCCTCCACCGTGACACCATCACTTGAGTCATTGGCTTGCTTGAGCGAAAGTGAGATGCGACGGCGCTCAAGGTCAATATCGATGACTTTTACGTAGATAGCGTCGCCGACCTGAACGATCTGCTCCGGCATCTCAATGTGCCGCTCCGCCAGCTCAGAGATGTGCACCAGACCTTCGATGCCTTCTTCGACTCGCACGAACGCACCAAACGGCACCAATTTCGTCACCTTGCCAGATGCGACCTGACCGATGGTGTGCGTGCGCGCGAAATGCTGCCACGGATCTTCCTGGGTTGCCTTCAATGACAACGAAACCCGCTCGCGTTCCATGTCAACTTCAAGTACCTCGACGGTGACCTCTTGGCCAACTTCAACGACCTCACCCGGGTGGTCAATATGCTTCCAAGAAAGTTCGGAGACATGCACCAAACCGTCAACTCCACCTAGGTCAACGAACGCACCAAAGTTGACGATCGACGAAACCACGCCGCTTCTTATTTGACCCTTCTGCAAATGGATCAAGAAGGTCTGACGGGTCTCACTTTGGGACTGCTCCAACCAGGCACGGCGCGACAACACGACGTTATTGCGATTCTTGTCGAGCTCAATGATCTTTGCTTCGAGCGTTTTCCCAACATAAGGCAGAAGGTCGCGAACGCGACGCATTTCGACAAGTGATGCGGGAAGGAACCCGCGTAGGCCAATATCGACGATCAGACCACCCTTGACAACCTCAATAACTTGGCCCTCGACAACCCCATCTTCTTCCTTGATCTTTTCGATTGTGCCCCAGGCGCGCTCGTATTGAGCCCGCTTCTTGGACAAGATGAGGCGCCCTTCTTTGTCTTCCTTCTGGAGGACGAGAGCCTCAACGTGGTCGCCCACGGAGACAACTTGCCCGGGATCAACATCATGCTTGATGGAAAGTTCACGCGAGGGGATGACACCTTCAGTCTTGTAGCCGATGTCGAGGAGGACTTCGTCCCGGTCGACCTTTACTACCGTACCTTCGACGAGGTCACCATCATTGAAGTACTTAATGGTCTGATCGATGGCGGCGAGGAAATCCTCAGCCGAGCCGATGTCGTTAATTGCGATCTGCGGGCTTGTCATTACTGGGGTGGATGTCATGGAGTAAAAGGCTCCGGTGGATAGGGATGCAGGGAACACAATCCGGTGGCGCTACCCGCCGGTGCCCAGGCCTGGTCCACTTGGACCCGAACCGTTGAGCCTGCTTGACCCACTAGGTCTGGGGCCCCGCTCCTGCGCGTAACCCGCAAAGGATACGCCCCCCGGGTGGCTACCCTTCCCCCCGGGCCACTACCGGCACGGGGCAGCTAGGTGACTCCTAGTGGGCGGCCGCAGCCCAGGACGCCCCGAACCCAATAGAGACATCCAGCGGTACCGCCAAGGTGGTGGCGCCGGCCATGGCAGTTCGCACCAAAACCTCAAGCTCGGCGCGTTCGCCGGGGCAGACTTCGAGTACGAGTTCATCGTGGACTTGAAGCAGCATCCGGCTTTGCATGCGCTCCGCCTTGAGGGCTTCGTCCACAGCAAGCATCGCCAACTTTACGATGTCGGCGGCCGTCCCCTGAATCGGGGCATTTAGGGCCATGCGTTCCGCCATCTCACGGCGTTGTCGGTTATCGCTATTGAGATCCGGTAAATATCTCCGACGGCCAAACATCGTCTGGGTGTAGCCGGTTAGCCGAGCGTCCTCGACCACGGCGGCCAGGTAATCGCGCACCCCGCCGAATCTCGTGAAGTACTCGTTCATCAGCGCACCGGCTTCCTGCGGGCCAATACCCAACTGCTGGGACAGCCCAAATGCCGATAGCCCGTAGGCCAAGCCATAGGACATCGCCTTTGTCCGTCGACGCATTTCGGGGTCAACCGCACCCGGCGCCACCCCGAACACCCGGCTGGCAACAGTGGTGTGCAGGTCCTCGCCACTGACGAAAGCGTCAATCAACCCGGCGTCTGCGGAGGCATGCGCCATGATGCGCATTTCAATTTGACTGTAGTCGGCGGTGAGCAGGCCCTCATAGCCTGCGCCCACCACGAAGCACTCTCGAATTCTTCGGCCGGCCTCGGTGCGAATCGGGATATTCTGCAGATTCGGATCGGTACTCGATAGTCGACCGGTTGCTGTCGTCGTCTGATTGAATGTTGTATGGATTCGCTGCGAGCCATCGGCAAGTGGCAGCAGCCCGTCCACGGTCTGCCGCAACTTTGATCGATCACGCCAATTGAGTAGTTGCTCGATCAACGGGTCATTGGTTTGCGCATAAAGTGATTGCAGCGCCTCGGCGTCGGTCGTATAGCCGGTCTTGATCTTCTTTGTCTTGGGCAGGTTGCGGTCCGTGAAGAGCACCTCTTGGAGTTGCTTAGGCGAACCCAGATTGAACGGGCGTCCGACGATCTCGTGCGCCCGAGTCTCCGCCGCCCGCATAGTCGCGCCGAACTCCGATGTGAGATCGGCTAGGGCTGCGATATCGACGGCGATACCAGCGTGCTCCATGCGGGCAAGTACATCGACCAATGGCAACTCGATACCCTCAAGGACTTTCAGCGCATCTTCTTTCTCGAGGGTTTGCGTTAACGCCACGGAGAGTTCACCGATCACCGCGGCCTGCTCAGCAAGGCCGGCATGTGATTGCACGTCATCAAAGCTCAATTGCTCACTCGATGACTCGGCAAGTAACTCTCGACCAAGTAGTCGCTGGGCCACATCTGCCAAAACGAAGGAGCGCTGCCCGGGTGCAACTACATATGCAGCAAGGGCGGTATCAAATGCCAAACCCTTAATGGTTGACCCGGCACTAGCCACCGCCAGCGCCGGACCTTTGGCGTCGTGCGCCCATTTCGCAATAGCGGGGTCTGCCAACCACTTAAGAACCGCAAGCCTTGGCACCTGATCACTGGTTTCGATTATTGCCGAAGTTCCGGTTGAGTCGACGATGCCGACGGCGGCCAAGACCCCCACCCCGCGACCCCAGGTACCGGCGAAGGCCACCGCACATGGTGGTCGGAGCCTTGCCAGCCACTCCCCCGCCTGCGGGCCGGCAATGACGGCTGCAGCAACCGGTGTTGCCGCTGCACTCGCGCCGGTACCTGTTGCGCTCTCCACTTTGGTTTTCGCGGACTTAGGGCGCCCCGCGAAAAATCGGTCCCGCAGGGTGCGAAATTGCAGGGCCTCAAATATCTGTTCAATAGCCGCGTCATTCCAAGGCCGTAGTTCGCAGGCCGCCACCTCGAGGTCAATTGGCACATTGGCACGCAACGCCGTTAGGTTCCGGTTGATGATGACCTGTGGTAATGCCGCACGCAGCGCCACACCGGCCTTACCCGGTACCTCGGCAACATGGTCGATCAACTCAGCAAGGGAGCCATATTCATTGATCCACTTCGCCGCGGTTTTCTCACCAACCCCTGGAATTCCTGGCAGATTGTCACTTGGATCACCGCGTAGTGCTGCGTAATCTGGGTACTGCGCCGGGCTTAACCCGTAGCGTTCCTGCACCGCATCAGGGGTCATCCGGGCGAGGTCCGAAACCCCCTTTTTCGGGTATAGCACCGTGACTTCGGGGGTGACCAACGCGAAGGCATCACGGTCACCTGTCACGATGAACACCTCGCCGCCGGCCGTAAGTGCCCGACCCGTCAAGGTCGCGATCACGTCATCAGCCTCGAAACCCTCGCACTGCACCGCTGGGATACCCATTGCCCGGACAACTTCTTGGATTAAGTCAACCTGGCCTTTGAACTCCGGAGGCGAAGTAGCACGGTTGGCTTTATAAGCGGGGAACTCCTCGGAGCGAAAAGTGTGTCGCGACACGTCAAAAGCCACCGCCACATGGGTCGGCCGTTCATCGCGAAGTAAATTGATCAACATCGAGGTGAACCCGTAGACCGCATTGGTGGGTTGCCCGGTTGATGTCGCAAAATTTTCGACCGGGAGTGCATAGAAGGCCCGGTAGGCAAGTGAGTGGCCATCAAGTAGCAACAGCCGAATCTTGGACATTTATTGATCCTAAAGGCGCCGATTGATCCGGGCGGGCTGCCCGTGCCAGATTGCCATACTCTTTGCCCATGAGCGATCAGGCCGCAGGCCAAATCCCATTGATTAGCCAACTGGCCGGCGCTGGCGCTGGTGCACTAGCTGTGCGGATGAACATCGTGGTTACCGAGGCGGTACCTGGCAAAGTGGTGGCGACAATGCCCGTCGAAGGTAATACCCAGCCTTATGGGCTATTACATGGCGGGGCGAGCGCAGTGCTGGCCGAAAGCCTTGGCTCCATTGCCGGAGCGCTGCATGCCGGCCCAGACCGCATGGTTGTTGGCGTTGATCTGTCGTGCACCCACCACCGGGCGGTACGCGCCGGACTGGTAACCGGCGTGGCCACCCCCCTACATGAGGGCCAAACCGTAGCGACCTACAACATCACCATCACCGATGAAGACGGTCATTTGGTGTGCACCGCACGGCTTACTTGCCTACTTCGAAAATTTCCTCGGAGTTAACCTACGAGCGGGTAAGTCCCGGGGCTAGGCTGCGGATGCTCACTAGGTGAAGGCGAGGGGATCAGTATTCGCACCGGGACCAAGCCGCGGTTGCTAATCGGTTCACTACTTGCTGCCATCACCGCGCTGCTCTTATTGGCTTTTGCCCCGGGCGCCGCTGCGGATGGCACCGCCATTGTGGGCACCTTGAAGGGACCCGACGGCGCACCGCTAGCCAGTGTCACGCTGACTGTAGATGGGCCGGGTTTCACGAATAGCGGGGTTTCCGGTGCCGATGGCCTTTTTCGCATCGAGGTACCCGAGGGCGGCACTTACCAGTTAAGTGTTGATGAAACCTCCCTACCTGCCGGTATCTCCTTGAGTAAGCCGGCGGATCAGAGCCGATCGATATTGGTCTTGATGGGCGACAAGAAAGTGCTCTTCAGTTTCGTAAGTGGTGATTCCGTCGCGGCCAGCAGTACTAGTTCTTTCACCTGGGCACGTATTTCGCAATTGCTGATGGACGGGCTGTTCTTCGGGATTCTAATTGCCCTTGGCGCCGTGGGACTGAACTTGATTTTCGGCACCACCGGACTAACGAACTTCTCCCACGGTGAGCTGCTGACTTTAGGTGCTTTCACCGCAATAGTCTTAAACGAATTGGGCTTGAACCTAATAATCGCAGCGCCAATCGCCATCGTAATCAGCGCGTTCATGTGGGGCTGGGGTCAAAATAGGATCCTTTGGAAACCACTGCGACGGCGCAGAACCGGTTTGATCGCCAGCATGGTGGTAACTATCGGTTTGGCGATCACCATCCGGTATGTTTTATTGCTGTTCTTTGGCGGATCACCACGTAGTTACCAGCAATTTGCCGGACAACCTGGACTGGAGTTCGGGCCGGTAAGCGTGACCCCAAAATCAATCGTCTTCGCTATTTTGGCGGCCATTGCCATCGCCGCTACCGTGCTTTGGCTCCAGCGCTCCCGCATCGGCAAAGCCACCCGAGCCGTCTCCGACAACCCGGCCCTGGCCTCAGCCACCGGTATTGACGTCGAACGAGTGATCTCGGTGGTCTGGATCCTTGGTGCCGGGCTCGCGGCCTTCGCCGGCATCTACCTTGGTTCCACCCAAGATGTCACCTGGAATATGGGCCAGCGCTTGCTCTTGGTGATGTTCGCCGCGGTCACCCTAGGCGGTCTTGGGACGATCTACGGGGCTATCGCCGGGGCCTTGGTCGTGGGTATGTTCGTCCAGCTGTCTACCTTGTTCATCCCCACCGAAATGAAGACCGTGGGTGCGCTATTTCTCATGATCATCATCTTGCTGGTGCGACCACAAGGCATTCTTGGTCGACGAGAGCGGGTGGGCTAACTGATGGATCTCTCCTTCGTACTAGGCCAGTCCATCACCCAGGCACTGGGTGTAACGGCAATCATCTATTGCCTTGCCGCCATGGGACTAAACCTTCAGTTCGGGTATACCGGCCTGTTGAACTTCGGGCAGGTCGCTTTCGCGGCAATCGGCGCCTACTCCGTCGGCGTTCTCGTGATCAGCTTCGGTGCGAGCCTTTGGGCGGCCATCCCCATCGGCTTACTAGCCTCCGTTGTCCTTGCTCTGGTTTTGGGTATTCCCACCCTACGATTACGAGCCGACTATCTGGCCATCGTCACCATCGCCGCCAGCGAAATCATTAGATTGATGGTGCGCTCAATTGCCCTGCGCGACACCTTCGGTGGCGCCAATGGCGTCAACGGGAAAATGGGCCAAGCATTCCATGATCTAAACCCGTTCCCGGCTGAAATCGATCTGCCGTTCTTTACGTGGACCCGGCAAGATCTTTGGGTGGTAGCCGTTGGCTGGTCACTTATCGCCATCTTCACCTTGGGAACTTGGCTACTTGTTCGCAGTCCATGGGGCCGGGTGGTCAAAAGTATTCGCGAGGACGAAAACGCTGTGGTTTCACTCGGCAAGAACGCCTATGTGTACAAGATGCAGGCGCTCATCCTCGGTGGCCTACTTGGCACGGTTGGTGGCATCGTTTGGGCCATCGCCAAGCAATCGGTTCAGCCAGATAACTTCGTACCTGACGTAACGTTCTTCTCCTACACGATTCTCTTACTCGGTGGGGCGGCACGGGTCTTCGGGCCGATTGCCGGTGCCATCATCTTCTGGTTCCTGCTGGTTTTCGTCGGGGAGTTCTTGAACCAGATGATCGCCGCCGGTTGGATCACCTTCTTACTCCCGACCGATGTCGGGCCGATCCGATTCATCTTGGTGGGGCTGGGTTTGATGGGTCTAATGATCTTCCGACCCCAAGGCATCTTCGGCGACAAGAGGGAGTTGGCTCTCGATGCCCGCTAATGGCCGACGCGCCCAAGAGGCGCAAGCAGTACTTGCCACCGTGCCACGCGTGCCCGGTGCTCCCAAGCCGGACCCGATTCTCCTAGCCAGCTCCATCGTGCGCCGCTTCGGCGGACTCTCCGCGGTCGACGTGGCCCACGTTGAAATTCAGCGCGGTTCAATCACGGCGCTGATCGGCCCAAATGGGGCGGGTAAGACTACGTTCTTCAACCTCCTAACCGGCTTTGATACACCCGACGAGGGCACTTGGTCTTTCAACGGGCGTTCAATGGGCAAACTCTCCCCCTATCGGGTGGCCCGTCTTGGAATGGTCCGCACCTTCCAGCTCACCAAGGCTTTGAACCGGCTTCGGGTAATTGACAACATGCTCCTTGGTGCCAAGGGTCAACGTGGTGAACACCTCTGGGCGTCGCTATTCCCGTTCCTGTGGCGGGGGCAAGAAGCCATGAACACAAAGCGCGCTGACCTGCTTCTGGCGCGTTTTAGCCTGGACGCCAAGCGCGCCGATTTCGCCGGTTCACTATCTGGTGGTCAGCGTAAATTGCTAGAGATGGCCAGGGCCTTGATGTCAGAACCGGAGCTCATCATGCTTGATGAGCCAATGGCGGGGGTAAACCCCGCACTCACCCAAAGCCTGCTCCAGCACATCAAAATGATCCGAGAGGAAGGCTCCACCGTGCTCTTCATTGAGCACGACATGGACATGGTCCACGACATCAGCGACTGGGTCATCGTTATGGCCCAAGGCCAGATCATTGCCGAAGGACCACCCGGTGACGTCATGAGGAACCCTGAGGTTATTGACGCCTACCTCGGTGCCCATCATGAAATGGCCCTGACCGAATCTGGCCAATCGCTCACGACGGGAGATGCCACATGAGTTTCCTCGAACCCAGCGATCTACCGCCAACCGGGAGCCCCGACGATGTCAAGGAGTTCTCCCGGGAACTAAATCTCGATGCCTCCCAGCCCACCCACGCCCACGAGGCCACCATTGAGCAACAGCACGCCTCGCAGGCCATCGGCGCCCTGATCCGGGCGGACAACCTCGTCGCCGGCTACTTCCCCGGCGTCAATATCCTCAACGGCTCCGACCTCTACGCCAAGGAAGGTGAGCTTGTCGGCATCATCGGCCCCAACGGCGCCGGTAAGTCGACCCTACTAAAAGCCCTATTCGGTCTGGTCAATGTCACATCTGGGACGGTTCTGCTCCGGGATCAGGACATCACAAATTTGCGGGCCGACCAACTGGTCAAGCGGGGTGTTGGCTTCGTGCCCCAGAACAACAATGTGTTCCCCTCCCTCACCATCGAGGAAAATATGCAGATGGGCGCCTTCCAGGACCCAAAGTCCTTCAAGGAGCGTTTTGAGGCTGTTACCGACCTTTTCCCGGCACTTGGCACCCGGCGCAAGCAGCGCACCGGATCGCTCTCCGGTGGCGAGCGTCAGATGGTCGCCATGGGTCGGGCGCTCATGATGGCCCCCAGTGTGCTTCTCCTTGATGAGCCGAGTGCGGGCCTGAGCCCGGCCCTCCAAGATGATGTGTTCGTGCGGGTAAAGGGCATCAACGCCTCCGGGGTCACGGTTGTCATCGTGGAGCAAAATGCTCGGCGCTGCCTGCAGATTGTTGACCGCGGCTACGTTTTGGACCAAGGCAAGAACGCATACACAGGCACCGGGGCCGCCTTGGCCAACGACCCGAAGGTTATTGAGCTGTACCTCGGCACCCTCGCCAAGGCGTAGCCCCGCCCTCGGCACCGGCCACTGGCACCGGCCACCGGCACCCACCGCACTCAGCCCAAGCCAAGGGCCAACCGGTCCACCGGTGCTGCACATACCGGCCCTGAAAACGGCAATGGCAGCCATTTGAATGCCTACCCAATACAGCAGTGGGCCCGCTCCCGAAGGAGAGGGCCCACTGACTTACTAGCTAGTTACGTAGTTGCTCGCCTTACGGCAGCGGTACCACAGCGGTGACCTTGCCGATTTCTTCAAATGCACCGTTAGAGGTGTACTGATTGATCGAGATGGTCGCTGATGCAGGATCGCCGTACTGGTTGAAGTCCAGCGGTCCGGTGACACCATTGAAATCGATGTCCGTGCCGGCCTGAATTAGGGCCAAGCAATCTGCGTAAGTGGTGCAGGCTTCGCCACCGTTACCGGCGGTATCAGCCAACGCAGCTGCGATTGCGGTGCCATCAGCACAACCTGCCACATTCGCAGCAAGTGCTACCAACACGGCGGCGTCATATGACTGGGAGCCGTAGGTGTAGTCGGTCAGCGCAGGATCAACCGCTAGGAGACGCTCGTTAAACGCGGTGAGATCAGCTTCGCCGGACGGAACAGTGGCGATAACACCCTTCATCGTGTTCTTCGGGAACTCCTTGTAGGCCTCGGTCGAGATGTTTCCATCAACGAGGTAGACCTGCTGATCGGCCGGGCCAACACCCTGCTTGATCATTTCCTGGAGGAGCTTTACCGACTCTTCGAAACCGATCACGACGACGGCCTCAGGGGCACCCGCCTTGATTTCCGCAACCTCTGCATCGAATGTGACTGCTTCTGGGTCGTAGAGGAGTTCGCTGGTGACGGTGCCACCGGCTTCGGTGAAGTTCTTGGCGAATGCCTTCTCCAAGCCCTCGCCATAAGAATCTTGGCGAGCAATGACCGCGGCCTTGGTGATGCCTGAGTCAATGGCGGTTGACGCGAGGATCGCGCCCTGCAGTACATCGGAGGGGGCAACGCGCCAGTACAAGCCGCTGTCCTCGTAGGTGGTAAGTGCCGGCGAGGTGTTTGCTGGCGAGATCATCAAGACACCCTGTGAGGTGATCTTGTCGATTACGGTCAACGAAACACCAGATGATGCGGCACCGATGATGACCTGGGCACCTTGTGACAGGGCTGCGTCGGTCGTCTGGGATGCGATATCGGTCGAGGTATCGCCCGAGTCGCCATCGATATTCACCATTGGTGCGCCAAGGACGCCACCGGCGGCATTGATCTCATCGACTGCCATCTTCACGCCCGCGAACTCAGGTGGGCCGAGGAACGCAAGGCTGCCCGTTGCCGGAAGCAACGTGGCGGTGATGAGGGTGGGGTTCTTGCAATCTGTAGCGGCCGGCTCAGCGGCCGGCTCAGCGGCCGGGGCCTCGGGGGCCGCAGCTGCTTCACTTGCTGCCGGTGCTGCACTGGGTTCGGTGCTCGTCGAGGACCCGCCGCATGCGGCAAGACCTAGTGAGACAACACCCAGCACAGCGGCCGACTTAATGACCATTGTGCGCTTCATTCTTCTCCTTGATTTCTTGAACATTGACGGCAATTGCCGACGTAAAATCTCACCCTACTTCGTCCGCCATGCGGATTGCCAACGTGGGATCCAGATAGTCACCGGTTCGTAACCGGACTGTTACCTAGGCATCTAAGTTAGTGGGTTTTCTACCATCAAGAACCCGGGCCGCCACCTCCGCCAGGGTCACCCGAGCGTCCATCGCTTGCTGCCGAAGCCAAGTGAATGCGGCGGCTTCGGTCAGGCCGAGATCACTTTGCAGTCGGGTTTTCGCCCGGTCGACCATCTCGCGGGCGGCCACCCGCTCCTGTAGGTTTTCGACTTGAGCCACCAGTTCTTGTAATTGCATCCACCGAGCTACCGCCAGCTCAATTGCCGGAGTGAGATCCCTTGCGCTAAAAGGTTTGACCAGGTAGCCAAGTGCCCCCGCAGCGGCGGCCTTGGCAACCACCTCGGACTGGCTGAACGCGGTCACCATGACTACCGGTGCTAACCCAGCGGCGACAATCTCCTGCGCCGCACTTAACCCATCACGGATCGGCATAGCTACATCCAAGAAAACGACATCCGGCCGCAGGTCACGGGCCAGGACCACCGCCTGCTCCCCATCCCCGGCTTGACCAACCACCTGATAACCGAGCTCACCGAGCATCTCGACTAGGTCCATCCGAATAAGTGCTTCGTCTTCGGCCACCACCACGGTGCGGGGTTGCACGTGCGCGGCAGCTTTGGTCATAGTCAAACCCTAGTTACGCGGCTACCCCCTCATTACCCGACCGACTACTCTGGGCCCAGCGCCCCGGTACCCCAACCGGCAGAGGGAGCCGACTCAAACTCGGTCCAGTGTGAGTTCAAATCTCACCCGGGGCACATCTGCAGCAAAACTGCCGCTGGAGCTAGAGACTAAAGCTGAACCAACACGCGGGCGGCCGCGCTGACCAGCGCGGTATCAAATCAGGGTAATTCCCGTACTTGCGCAATCGCGTCGGCCTGGTACATATTCCAGCGACCCACCCAATTGCGATCGTCAGCCCGTGCTCGCACACGCACCGCACCGGTGTCGTAATTCCAGCGGACACTGCCACTTACCGGAAGGTTGTCGTACAGCCGATACTCGTCCAATTCGATAACAATCCGGTTCCAGCCCCGCGCCGACCACGAGCCCCCGCGCAGGCCCAAGCCCCGATATCGAGCTGCCTGCAGGTATCTATCAATCGCGTCTAGTGCCGTCTGAGTTATGCCAGCGCTCAGGTTTTTGATCCGTATCGGATAACCGAGCACGGCGACAATTGGGGGGATGGTCGCAGCACACCGCCCACCTGAACCTGCAAGTACGGCATCTTGGTCGCTGAAGAATTCTCGGACTAGCGCGGATGCGCATTTGTTTACATCGTCCATTGCCGTTACATGTGTTGAGTTGGCCACAATGACATGCCTGGCTCGCACGAACTGCCTAGCCACCAGCTCGCCCTCGGCTGCCGTGGTGATGGTGTCTAACTCACCGGATAAAACAAGTGTTGGGACATCTGGATAGGTGCCGCTAGGCGGACCTGGAATTTTCCATGGGTCACGGGTGGCGACCGGCCAAGTTAGACATAGTGACTGGGTGCCAAAATCCGAAGCCAAATACTCCCTGATTCGAAATGGTCCGTACAGGTCGGGATCGGCCCGGATTTGCGCCGCGACCGCTGCACCATATTGGGTTTTTCGAACCGCCTTTGGCTCGGCCATCTCGAAGAGTTGGGGGTAGTCATGGCAGGAAACAGCGATATTTAGTCCGGGGCTGTATACCGAAACCGGCTCACCAACGATCTTGACCTGGGATTCGGCGACCAGCCGGCCGAGCGGTAGGGGGTCCCCACCTAGTGCAGCGCCAAGTGCCGCATTTAATTCCCGGTAGATGGTTGGGCCGTAAGTGCCACCGAAGACAACGTCGTTTAGATTCTGCGGATTCAAACGGACCCGGTGCATTTTATTGTCGGCCCCTGGCGCTACGACTGAAATTTGACGCCTACGTACTTTTTCCAGCATTCGCGTGAGTAGCTCCATGGTACCGGTGTTATCCGCGCCGCAGCCTTTTGTGCGCTCACAAACCACGGTGTACGCATTGCGCATTGCAGGGCCTTGGGTTGGATACCACGCTGTTTCGCCGGTAACCGGATATGCACCATCAAGTACCAAACTGTGCACCAACTCCGGGTGGTGGCTGGCAAATACTTGAGCGACAAAGGTGCCGTACGAATCACCGTAGACATCCACCTTGCCCAGATCTAGGGCGGTAATCAGCGCACTTAAGTCTTGGGCCACCAATTCGGTTCCGTAAAGGTCGAAGCGTTCACCGAGTGACCTTGCGCAGGCAGCTACCGATTCATCGGGACCACAATCGACCGGACTGGACCCCCCGGTGCCGCGCTGGTCGACGACCAATAATGCTCGATTTGCCAGCAACGGCCCCAGCATCTGCGCATAAGACTGCCCCGAGCCCACCGCGCCATAACCCGGGCCACCCTCAATGCCTACCACCGCCGGCTGCGTTAACCCCCCCGCCACCGGCAGCACCAAGGCAAAGACCAAGTCGAAATAACCTAGGGCCGCATCCTTGGGATCCCAGGGCCGAGGCAGGCTCCCGCACCAGGCTTTTGCGACCGCTACTACGACTTCATCGCAGCGGGTGAGGGTGATGGACCCAACTTTTCTTTCAGCCGATGCAGGACGCGCCTGGGCTAGACCGCTCGCCGAATTACCTGACAGCAGGGCAAACACCACGAGGGCCAGAATCCAAGACCGCACCCGGTTAGCCATTACCCAAGTATGGCGGAGGAATCAGAAATCAGTGGTCGGCACCTGCGGGGTGAGGCGCGACTTTATCTCGCTGATACGCGCCAGTAAACCGTTCACGAAGGTAGATGATTCATCGGTTGAAAGGCTCTGCGCCATCTTCACCGCCTCTGAGATAACAACGACATCGGGGACATCGTCATTCCAGAGAATCTCATAGCAGGCCAACCGCAGAATCGACCGGTCGACAGCAGGCATTCGTGGCAGTGTCCAGCCGAGTGAATAGGTGCTGATTACCTCGTCAATGTATTCAGCGTGCTCAATAACCCCGTGCACTATCTCCGTGACATAAAGATTCAGTTCGGGCTCACCAGCAGTGGTGCGCCTTGTCACCTGCGCCTGGAGTACTTCAAGCGCTGGTATCGCCCGAATATCGGCTTCGTACAAAATATCGAGTGCACGTTTGCGGGCTTTACCTCTAGCGGACACGCCTAGTTCACACGGCCAAGATATGAGCCATCACGGGTGTCGACTTTTACCTTGGTGTCCGACTCAAGGAAAAGGGGTACCTGAATGACCGCACCCGTTTCCAAAGTCGCCGGCTTGGTGCCACCTGTTGAGCGATCCCCCTGCAGGCCAGGCTCGGTATAAGTGAGCATCAGTTCAACCGATGCCGGTAGTTCAACAATGATTGCGGTTTCCTCATGAATCGAGATGTTTGCGACCTGGTTTTCGAGTAGGTATTTGGAAGATTCACCAACTACGGCGTTGGGCACGGTGATCTGCTCATAATTTGCTACGTCCATGAATACCCAGTCATCGCCATCACGGTAGAGATACTGCATGTCGCGTCGATCGACATTTGCAGTCTCGACCTTGATTCCGGCGTTGAAAGTTTTTTCGACGACTTTGCCGGAAAGAACGCTCTTGAGTTTGGTGCGGACAAACGCCGGACCTTTGCCAGGCTTCACATGCTGGAATTCGACCACCGTCCACAATTGGCCATCGATATTCAAGACCAGCCCGTTTTTTAGATCATTCGTGCTTGCCACTGTGCCATCTCCCGATACTTGTTGTTGCCTGACAATCCAGTCTCATCCGACCACTGTTAGTTCCCTTGACATTTCGGTAAGCACCCGATTCGACCCCACCTGCACCACCAAAGTGTCTTCGATCCGCACCCCACCTTGTGCTGGCAGGTAGATACCAGGTTCGATGGTTACGGGGGTATTAGCCAAAATGCTACCCGTCGACCGCGCTTTGATCATCGGTGCCTCGTGGATTTCCAATCCCACTCCGTGGCCCAGGCCGTGACCAAATGCATCGCCGAACCCGGCCGCCTCGATAACCGAACGGGCAGCCAGATCGATGAAATCCAGACACACCCCCGGGGCGCATGCGTTAACCCCGGCAGCCTGCGCAGCCAGCACGGCACTATGTATCTGCACTTGCCACGCCACCGGTTCGGCGCCAACCACCACCGTGCGTGTCATATCCGCGTGATACCCGAAAACCTTGGCGCCGGCATCGATGACCAATAGGTCCCCGGCAGCCAGTGTCCGGGACGTGGGCTGATGGTGTGGGCTCGCCGAACCCGACCCGGTGGCAACAATCGTTTCAAAAGCCCGATCATCGGCTCCAAGTTCACCAAAGAGCTGCTCGAGTCGGCGGGCCACCGCGATCTCGCTCATTCCGACCCTGATCTCACCGAACAACTGGCCCATGGCTTGTGCGGTGATCGCACCGGCGCGGACGAGTAGTTCAATTTCTCCGGCGTCCTTTACGGTACGTAGTTGCTCCGTCAATCCTGAAGTTGGAACCAGTGATAGAGCTTTGGCCATTTGCCGCTCGATGACGATCGGAAGGTTGTCTTCGACCGCGATGCGTGTCACGCCTCTTGCGGCTAACAAGTTGACCAATGCCATTGCACATGATCGATCCGGATGTACCGGTAGATCGGGGCACTCCTCCTTCACCTGGGTGAGGTAGCGGCCATCGGTGCAGATGATGTCGTCACCGGGTTCAGCACGCGATATGAACAGCGCCGCGTTACTGCCGCTGAACCCAGTTAGATAACGAATATTGGGCAGAGATGTGACAAGTAACCCGCAAGTTTCATCGACCAGCAGCCGCCTCAACGCAGCACGGCGACCAATAGGCACCGGTAAACCTACGCCGAGATCAGACGGGAAATCGCCTGCAGGGCTAGGCGGTAAGACTCAATGCCAAAACCCGCGATGACACCATCAGCGACCCCGGCAATAACGGATGTCTGCCTGAACTCCTCACGCGCAGCTGGGTTTGAGAGGTGGACTTCGATCAACGGTGCTTCCACTAGTGCACAAGCATCGCGTAGTGCGTACGAGTAATGCGTGAAAGCCGCTGGGTTGATAATCACCGGTGTCACTGCATCCGCGGCCTCGTGCAACCACCCGATTAGCTCAGCTTCGTCATTGCTCTGGCGCACATCAGCGATTAGTCCAAGTGCCAGTGCCTCCCTCGTGCACAATTCGACTAGGTCACTCAAAGTCGCGGTTCCATAGATATCCGGCTCGCGGGTACCGAGACGATTTAGATTCGGGCCATTTAAGATCAATACGCTCGTCGCCATAGCGTGAGCCTACGCGGTTACCGCGTCATAAGCCGCCAACAGCAGCTGTGGGTCTGGACCGGTTAACTCAACTGGCTCGCCGATCCCCGTCAACACGACGAAGCGAAGCGTGGCGCCCCGGGCTTTCTTGTCGATCTGCATGGCCCCGAGTAACTGCTCCCAGCGACCTGGCACATAACTGGTGGGTAGGCCAAGTGACCCGAGGATCTTCCGATGGGTAGCCACCTCGGCAGCACCTAACAGACCTGCCAGCCGGGCCAGCTCGGCGACATAAACCATGCCAACGGAAATCGCCGCCCCGTGGCGCCAACGGTAGTCCTCCACGAGTTCAATGGCGTGACCAAATGTGTGACCGTAATTGAGTACCTCACGGCCCAGGGTTGACCGCTTGGCACTTGATGCAGCCTCCTTAAAGTCGCGGCTGACTACATCGGCTTTAACCCCAACGGCACGCCTGATGAGATCGGCCATTAGGTCACCACTTGGATCACAGCAGGAGTCCACATCGCGCTGCAGATCGGTCAAAATCGTGGGGTCGGAGGTCAACCCCACCTTGGCAACCTCCGCCATCCCCGCAAGAAGATCTGGCCTCGGCAAGGTGGCTAGCGTGTCTAGGTCGCAGATGACCCCAGCCGGACTGTAGAAGGACCCGACAAGGTTCTTGCCGGCCGAGGTGTTTATTCCAGTTTTGCCGCCAACCGCGGCATCAACCATGCCCAGCAGAGTTGTCGGAACGTTAATGTTTCTGATCCCGCGCAACCACGTGGCGGCCACGAATCCGGCCAAGTCGGTCACCGCTCCACCACCGACTCCGATCACGGCATCACTTCGAGTAAAACCGAACTCACCAAGACGCTTCCAGCAGCCTTCGAGAACTGATACAGATTTCGCCGCCTCCCCGTCCGGTACCTCTATCGGCAGGACATTTGCCCCTAGCTCAGCAACGTGCGCGGTAATGCTCTCGACCCATTGCAATACCGGCTTTTGATAGACAATGGCGACTTGACTCGCTCCGGTTAGCATTGAAGTCAAGTGCCCAATGCTGCCTGACCCGATATGAACTTCGTAATCGTGTTCAGCTTGTACGCGGACGCAAACTGACTCAAGCATTTGCGCTCCCAACCACGAGAGCAGCAACCTCATCAGCTAGCACCTTCAAAGACTTACCGGATGTGTCTACCGTGTAAGTGCTGACGGCTCCATAGGTTGGAGCACGCTCATCCATAAGTGACTTCAGTTGGCCACGCACATTACCAAGGAGCAGCGGGCGCGCCGTATTCATGCCAACTCGATGGGCGGCATCAGCCAGACTGACATTCAGCCAGACAACAAACTGCTCGGCCAGTAGTGCACCCGTATTTGGATTCATAACGGCGCCACCTCCTAGTGCCACCACGCCACGCTGGTCGCGTAAGGCGTCGGCAACCACCACTTGCTCAATTCGTCGGAACTCCACCTCACCTATAGTCACAAAAATATCTGCGACCTTCATGCCGGCTTCTTGTTCAATCAAGTGGTCAGTGTCAACGAATTCCACGTCCAGTCGCTGGGCTACTCGGCGCCCAACACTTGACTTACCCGCCCCGGGCGCACCAACAAGCACCAAAACCGGTCTGTCCCTGTGGTCCGAATTCAACATCAACGAATCTGCAGGCTTGTGAGATATGAATCAAAGTTTCGTTTGGTCTCAGAAATGTTATCGCCACCAAATTTCTCAAGCATGACATCTGCGAGAACGAGCAACACCATGGCTTCAGCAACAATGCCGGCTGCTGGCACAGCACACACGTCTGAGCGCTGGTTGATGGCCGGAGCCGACTCCCCGGTAGCAACATCTACGGTTCGCAGCGCCTTGGGGATAGTTGAGATCGGCTTCATCGCCGCCCGCACCCGCAAAACTTCGCCGGTTGACATGCCACCCTCGGTACCACCTGACTTACCAGACGTTCGGGTCAACCGATCATTATCATTCACTATTTCGTCTTGAGCCTGCGACCCACGAACCGCGGCCAAGCCAAATCCGTCGCCAATTTCAACACCCTTGATTGCCTGAATACCCATCAGCGCACCGGCCAACTTGGAGTCCAACCTTCGATCCCAGTGCACATGGCTGCCCAGCCCCGGCGGCAGGTTAAATGCAACTACTTCGATCACTCCACCCAAAGTGTCACCATCACGGTGCGCACCTGCTATTTCTTCGACCATCGCGGCGGCCTGAATTTCATCAATACATCGCACCGGGCTTTCATCAACTAGATCACCGTCCGTAATCAACGGCACTACCCCACTTGCCACCTCAACCGAGCCAATTCGCACCACATGGCTGAGCACCTCAATGCCGGCCACTTGACGTAAGAACACGCGGGCCACCGCACCAAGTGCGACACGTGCCGCAGTTTCGCGCGCACTGGCCCGCTCGAGTACCGGGCGCGCATCCTCAAATCCATACTTCTGCATGCCGACTAGATCCGCATGTCCTGGTCGCGGTCGTGTCAATGGAGCGTTGCGCGCTAATTGCTCGAGTACCGCTGGATCCACGGGATCCGGAGCCATCACGGTCTCCCACTTGGACCATTCACTGTTGCCAACCTCAATGGCGATCGGGCCACCCATTGATTGTCCGTGGCGCACCCCGCCGATGAATCGCATCTGATCGCGCTCAAATTTCATCCGGGCACCGCGCCCAGCACCCAATCGACGCCGAGCCAGGTCAATGTCAATATCAGCGCTTGTCACAGCGATACCCGCGGGGAGTCCCTCGATGATCGCCACCAGGGCTGGGCCATGGGATTCACCTGCCGTCAGCCAGCGCACCATTGGACCATCCTTTCAGATAGCCAGCAGGGCACTGACCACGACACCGAGGATCAAGAATGGCCCGAAGGCGATTGGGGTCGAACTTTCTGCCCGTTTTAGGAGGATCAGCCCCACCGCCCACACCGCGCCCAGCGCAAATCCGATCAAGGTCCCCCAAAAAAGCCAAGACCAGCCCAACCAGCCTAGATACAGCCCCGTTAGGGCGCCGAGCTTAACGTCACCCATGCCCAGCCCGGTCGGGGCGATCAGGGCCATGCTGAACAGTGCGGTAAACACAATCACCGCACCCAATACCGCACGCAGCAACTCACCAACTTCGCTCGCGCTGATCGAACTCGCCGCCACGGCGACCAAACCGGCCCCAGCCGCGATCGCTACCAGCTTATTGGGCAGCCGATGTTCGCGAATGTCAATTATCGACAGCGCCAATCCGAAGCAACCGAAAATTACCCACGCCGCGACCGTCAATACCGATGTCACTTAGTGACACTTTGGCTAGACGGCATCGAGCGCGGCGCGCATCTGCGGAATCGGTGGTTCGAACCCGGTCATTAGCTGCACTTGCTCGGCAGCTTGCCAAAGCAGCAGATCACGCCCACTGGCTATCACCGGCGTGGGCCAATTCGCCGCTAGTGGTGTGGGCCAAGGGTAATAAGAAACGTCCTGCAGGGCGCCGGTTACCGCTGCCACCACCGGTACCCAATGGGCGGCGATATCCCCCGGCAAGGTACTGATTACTAGATCTACCGCGAGGAGCGAAGGTACCGGCTCAAGCCCGTGCGCGCTGGCGGCAATCCCAAACTCGGCGGCAACCGCACAGACATCGAGCGCGGCATCGCGGCGTCTAGCACAGATGGAAATCTCGGTGATCCCCAAAGCGGCGGCGGCGGCGACCGCACTGCGCGCCGTAGCACCCGCACCCAAAATCGTGGCACTGGCCGCTGAATCAAGTCCGACTTCCTGTAGTGCGTGCACCATTCCGATGACGTCGGTATTCGTACCTACTAAGCCACCATCGCCGGCGAGCACCGTGTTTACGGACCGAATGCGCGCCGCCACCCCATCAACTACATCCAGCAAGCCCAGAACGGACTCTTTCAACGGCATCGTCAGGGATAGCCCCACCCAGGCGTCATCCATCCCGGCAATAAATTCGGGCAATTGCTCCGGCGTGACAGCTATGGCCTCATAAGTCCAGTCCAGCCCCAGCGCGCGGTAGGCCGCCCGATGGATCACCGGTGACAGGCTATGTGCGATCGGCGAGCCCAGTACTGCCGCTCTCCTACCACCGACGCTAGTCACTGGTTGATTTCGCAAGATAGGCCTGGAATTCGGCCTTGAGTTTTAGGAATTTCTCGTATGACTTGGTGAACTTAGTTTCACCAGTATCTGGATTCACCGTAACGAAATACAACCACTTGCCATTTGCCGGTGCGAGCGCGGCCTCGATGGCCGCTTCGCCGGGAGAGTTTATAGGTGTTGGCGGGAGTCCCGCATTAACATAAGTGTTGTAGGGCGAATCGGTGGCCAGTTGCTCTTCATTAAGTAAAATATCGTTGATACCTAGAGCGAATGACACAGTTGCGTCAAGTTGCAGTGGCATCTGCGCTTCGAGTCGGTTGTAAATGACCCGAGCGACCTTTGCGAAGTCATTAGGTAGGCCCTCGGCCTGCAATAGCGAGGCCACGATTAGTGCTTCATATGGTGTTTGACCGACTGCTGTAGCCCGACTCTCAAGACCGACATTTGTGCTTGTCTGCGAGAAACGCTTGACCAATACTCGAAGGACGTCCGCAGCGCTCTCATCACCGGATAAATCGTAAGTGGCCGGGAACATGAGTCCTTCCGGGCGATCTGCCGCCCAATTCGGCAGCCCCAACTCCCCCGGTGCCTTCAAAGCTTCTTTAAAGTTAGCCTTGGAAATACCTGTCGTCTTACTGGCGATCGCTACTGTTTCCTCAAGGGTTAAGCCCTCTGGAAGCACTAGCCGATTGAGTTCACGCGAAGTCGAATCGAGCATGAGCGCCAGCGCGTTGACTCCACTCATCTGTTCACGCATGGTGTATTTTCCAGGGCCAATACTCGAAGCCCGCTCATCGGAATTCACGGCCGCCAGAAACGAGTCAACGCTCATGACTACATCAGCCGAACGCAGTTTTTCGGCGATAACCCGCAGTGAATCACCACGCTCAACCACAACGAGCACCGCGCCAGAACCAGCCCCTACATAATCAGAGGCAGTGTTGGCACCGCGAAGCACGGAAAAGCCAACGAAGATTAATGCGATCACTCCAGCAAGGATTAATACCAAAACCACTCTCCGGCTGCTGCTTTTCCTATTTGGCGATGGAGGCAGCGGACCCGAACTCAGCATGGTGTTAAGAGCACTCACTGACCCGCCTTTCGCTGCGCATCTAGATAGGACTGCAATAGCACCACCGCGGCGGCACTATCGATGACCGCGCGCGAGGAACGCACAGTGCGCCCGGCCTCGTGCAATCCGCGTTGGGCCTGCACCGTTGTCAACCTTTCATCAACAAGTCGGACGGGTACATCAACAGCTTGCGCTACCAGGTTCGCCCAAGCTCGGGCCGATTCCGCGGCAGGACCCGCCGTACCATTCATATTTAGTGGTAGTCCGATAACGACGTCCACCACCTCGTATTCGGCAATAAGTACCCCCAACTCGCCAATGGCACCCGGACCCGCCGCTATGGCGGCTAGTGGAGTCGCCAAAATTCCGGCCGGGTCACTGCGCGCAACCCCGATGCGCGCGGTGCCAACATCAAAAGCCAAGTGCACCCCTGGCACGCTCAGCCGCCTTGCCGCTTCTTAATCGCATCTTCAACAAGGACAAATGCGTTGGCGACGCCGGCGACGTTTGGGCCGCCACCTTGCGCCAGATCATCCTTGCCGCCGCCTCTACCCCCGACTCCGGCAAGGGCAATATTTAGCAACCAGTTGGCTGTTAGACCCAATTCGATCGCCCGAGCATTTACTGCGGCCACCATCGACACCTTGTCATCGGCAATAGCGCTGCCCACGAGCACGACCGGCGTCTCCGGGCGGTTACGACTGCGCCCCTTGATAGCAAGCTCGCGGAGCTCCGCGGCGCTGGTGCCATCTGGTGCCTCGAAGGTCCAGATTCGGGCTGCGCCGATATCACGACCGTCACCAATGATGCCCTCAATACTCGCAACTAATTGAGCGCTCTTAATCTTCACAAGGTCGCGTTCCGCATCCTTTAGTGACGAAACTGTGCGCTCGATGCGGTCGATTAACTCCTCACTCGGCACTTTCACCAATTCGGTTAGTCTGTTGACCAGCACATGCTCACGCGCCAAGAAAGTGTAAGCATCGGCGCCGACAAGGGCCTCAAGTCGGCGCACCCCGGTACCTATCGAACCTTCGGAGAGGAAAGTAACCACGCCCAATTGCCCGGATCGACGGGCGTGGGTGCCACCACATAGCTCATGGGCCCAATCTCCAACCGAAATCACTCGCACCTGATCTCCGTATTTTTCGCCGAAGAGCGCCATTGCGCCCATCGCCCTAGCCTCAGGTTGGGTCATCAATTGGGCATTGACTTCAAGGTCATCAAGAAGCACCTCGTTAACGCGGGCCTCCACCTCCTGGAGCACTGCGTCGCCAACCGGTGTCGCGCTCGGGAAGTCAAATCGTATTCGTCCAGGTGCATTTTCGGAACCCATTTGAGTCGCGGTGTCACCAAGTCTCTCTCGAAAGGCTCGATGAATCAGGTGGGTTGCGGTGTGCGCGCGGGAGATAGCCTTGCGACGCGACACGTCTACTTCACCGGTGACATTGGAGCCTTGGACAATCTCGCCAACTATGACTTCACCACGATGGACGAATAACCCGGGCACGGGTACTTGGACGTCATAGATGGAGGCGACCCCACCATCGCTCGTCACGATGCGCCCGTGATCACCTAATTGACCACCCGCCTCAGCGTAGAACGGGCTGCGATCCAAGATGATTTCAACGTGTTCCCCAATGCTGCCAACCGGTACCGACACACCCGCGCGAAGTAAGCCAATAACTGAAGCCTCGGTTTCTACCTCAACGTAACCGGTGAACTCGGTAGTGCCGCCCGCCTGCAGAATCTCGCGGTACTCCGTCGTGGCCGTTAAGCCCACTTTGCGATCGCGCGCATCAGCTTTTGCCCGCTCACGCTGCTGGCCCATCAATTGCCGGAAGGCATCCTCGTCGACGCTTAGCCCCTGCTCGGCCGCCATCTCAAGGGTCAGATCAAATGGGAAGCCGTAGGTATCGTGCAGTGCAAAGGCCTCTGTGCCCGCCAAGGTCTTGCTTCCGCGCTCTAGCAACTGTTGTACCGCAACCTCAAATATTGTGGTTCCAGTTTTAAGGGTCTGCAGGAAAACGGCTTCCTCACCTGCGGCAATCTGCCGGATGCGGTTGGCCTCATCATTTAACTCCGGGTACTGCGGGGCCATTGCCAGCACCGTGGCATCAATCAACTCAGGCATCGCAGGATCACCCGCACCGAGCAGTCGCATCATGCGAATCGTGCGGCGCATGATGCGCCTGAGCACATATCCCCGACCTTCATTACCGGGGATTACTCCATCGCCAATTAAGAACGCACAGGTGCGAGCATGATCGGCAACGACACGAAGGGCCACATCATCCTTCGCGTTGCGGCCATAAACTGCACCTGATAGTTCACAAGCCCGATCAAGGATCCCGCGAGTGGTGTCAATCTCGTAGATATTCTCAACACCTTGAAGCAGGGCAGCCATGCGCTCAAGACCCATACCGGTATCAATATTTTGCGCCGGCAAATCACCTAGTATCGGGTAGTCCTCCTTGGCCGGTCCGGCTCCGCGCTCCGACTGCATAAAAACCAGGTTCCAGACTTCAAGATAGCGATCCTCATCAACAACTGGCCCGCCATCTGGGCCATGCTCGCTGCCCCGGTCGTAATAGATTTCCGAGCACGGGCCACATGGGCCCGGGACACCCATTGACCAATAGTTATCGGCCATACCGCGACGCTGAATTCGATCGAGTGGCAAACCAACTTTTCGGTGCCAGATGTCGATTGCTTCATCGTCGTCAAGGTAGACAGTTGCCCAAAGTCGGTCTTCAGGGAATCCATAACCACCATCAGCGATGGACTTGGTCAGGAGTTCCCAAGCAAAGGGAATTGCGTCGGCCTTGAAGTAATCGCCGAAGGAAAAATTGCCCGCCATCTGGAAGAATGAGGCGTGCCTAGTCGTTTTCCCTACTTCCGCAATATCTACCGTGCGAACGACTTTTTGCACACTCGTCGCCCTCGGGTATGGCGCGGGCGCCGCACCCAAGAAATAGGGCTTAAACGGCACCATGCCCGCGTTTACAAAGAGCAGTGTCGGGTCATCAAGGAGTAACGATGCGGACGGCACGATTTGATGACCTCGATCTGCGAAAAATCGCAGGAAGCGACTGCGGATCTCGGCGGACTCCATCAGCGGCGCACCCTGGACGCTGCCTTACCAGGCGCGGTGGTCGGCACCGAACGCTGCGCCCCGGCAAGGAGCGTGCGCGCCGCGGCCAATGTCGTCGCGGCCGAAAGTCCTACCTGCTGGGCGCTAGCGACCACGCCCTGCTCACGGGCGCCGGCCAAGAACTTTTGGCCCTGGCGGTAAAGCACAACTCCACCAGCGGCACCGACCGCGGTCCAGAACAACCTGCGCACGAGAACTCCCGGAAGCTATTAGTGGCCACAACACCCTCAGGACCAACCTTAGCCGCTGGGCTCGCCCAGCCGCGCCTGCTCTAGCCGTGCAGCAACCTGCGCCCAGTGCGCCTCCGCCCCATGGGTGGTGGGTTGGTAGTAACGCGACCCAACCAAAATATCGGGCAGGTATTGCTGCTGCGCAACCCCGCCGAGGAGGTCATGCGGGTAGATATAGGTCTGGCCGTGGCCAAGGGCCGCGGCTCCGGGGTAATGAGCATCACGTAACCAAGGAGGCACCGAGCCAACAACGCCGCGCTTGACGTCACCGGTCGCCGCCCCGATCGCGACCACCACAGCATTTGATTTCGGTGCGAGGGCCGCGTGGATCGTGGCGTGCGCCAGGATGATCTGTGCCTCCGGCATCCCGACCATGGCCACCGCGGAGGCTGCCGCAACAGCAGTCTGCAGGACATTTGGGTCAGCCATCCCGATGTCCTCACTCGCCAAGATCATCAATCTTCGAGCGACGAACCTCGGGTCTTCCCCAGCTTCCAGCATTCGCACTAAGTAGTGCAAGGACGCATCTACGTCACTGCCGCGTACGCTCTTGATGAAGGCACTGATGACGTCATAATGCTGGTCACCATCTTTGTCATAACGAAGCGCCACATGTTGAACCGCTTGCTCGATGTGCGCCAACTCAAGGGCGCCACCACCGGCAACAAGGATCGGGGCCGACGCGGCTTCGAGCGCGGTCAGCGCCCTGCGGGCATCTCCAATTGACATTCGAGCCAAGGCGACGGCTGCTTCGTCTGAAATGGTGATTCGATCGGCAAGTCCGCGGGGATCACTAATAGCGCGCCGAATAAGAACCTCCAAGTCCGCCTCGGTCAGCGGCTCGAGTGTGATCACCAAGCTTCGGGAAAGCAGTGGTGAGATAACCGAAAAACTCGGATTCTCAGTGGTGGCCGCAATCAAAGTTATCCAACCATTTTCGACCGCCGGCAATAAAGCGTCCTGCTGACTCTTAGAAAAGCGATGCACCTCGTCAATGAATAAGACTGTGCCTCGATCGTGCATTGCCAATTGGTCGCGGGCGGTATCGATGACTTCACGAACGTCCTTCACCCCCGCTGTTACCGCGGAAAGTTGGGTAAATGTACGACCGGATGCCAAGGAGACCAAGGACGCCAGCGTTGTCTTACCGGTGCCGGGCGGGCCCCATAAAATTACCGACACACAATGGTCTTCGCTCTCCAGCATTGTGCGCAACGGAGATCCGGCGGTAAGCACAAAGTCTTGGCCAATGACCTCATCGATGGTTCGTGGGCGCATACGCACGGCCAATGGAGCCGAAGCCCGCTGCGGGGACAGCCCAGCATCGAATAGTGTCACGGCCCAACCCTACGAACCAACACCGAGTCCGTAAATGTGGGCTACGAGATTCGACCGGATCGATACACCCCTACCTCGCTGAACCCAAGCGCCGAATACAGCCGCCGACCTGACTCATTTCCGGCGTACATCTCTAGGAAGATCATCGGTACCTGATCGGCAGTCGCCTCGGTTATGAGGCTATTACAAACTTCACGGGCCAATCCAAGGCCGCGGAAACCTGGGTGCGTGCAGATGCTAACTAGGTGTGCGGCGCCAGTGGCACTAATGACTTGCGCCCCCACCGACAGTAACTTCGAGCCTTGCACCACCCCGCACCACCGCACAATTCTTTCGTCTCCTGGAAACACATGTGCGGAGTCAGAATAGTTAAGCAACGGCGCAATTCGCGGGTCGTCTCCGGACAGGCGGATCGCCAGCGACGACCTAGGCGCCGCGCCGGCTGGGTCAAGAGTCCAAAGGGACCAGTGCCTCGGTTCCGGGCTCATGAATGCTGGCGGTAAGTTCGAGTACACCGACTCTTCAACGGTAACGCCCTCGATCGGCATCCTTGCTGAAAGTGCGGTCAAAATGGCGGTGACTCGAAGTGGTTCGTTACCGAGTGTGGTCGCCCAGGCTTCACCGGTTTCTTTGACCACTCGCAACCAACCAACATGATCCCCATCAACTTCTACCCCCACGAGGTCATCGCCCGTCACTCGCCACCGGATGAACGGGTCATTGGGCCGCGCGATAGCTAATAGGTCACTTGCCGTTCCATCAGGAGTTAGTTGGCGGCTCGGCGTCACCTTGTTGGCGCGCGGCGCGCTCGGGCTTGGCGTCGATCCCGGCTTCGCGGCGCTGCTGCACCGTGATTGTGCTGGGTGCACCGGTCAGTGGATCGTACCCGGCTCCGGTTTTCGGGAAAGCGATTACGTCACGAAGTGAAGTCGCACCGGCCAGCAGCATGCAGGTGCGGTCCCAGCCGATTGCAATGCCACCATGTGGTGGTGGACCGAAAGCGAATGCTTCAAGCAGGAACCCGAACTTCTCGTGGGCTTCGACATCTGACATACCCAGCATCGCGAATACCCGCTGTTGCACATCGGCCTGGTGGATACGGATTGACCCACCACCGATCTCATTGCCGTTGCAGACGATGTCATACGCCCAGGCCAAGGCTTCAGCTGGTGCCTGCTCGAAATTATCGCGCCAGTGCAAATTCGGTGACGTAAACGGATGATGCACGGATGTCCAGCCTAGGTTGCCTTGATCGTCCTCGATCTCCTCGAACATTGGCGCATCAATAACCCACAGGAATGACCAAGTGCTCTCATCGATAAGTTCTAGGCGACGGCCAATCTCAAGGCGGGCGGCACCCAACAGTGATCGCGCCTCGGCGGTTTTACCCGCCGCGAAGAAAATGCAGTCACCGGTTTTGGCGCCAACGGCAGTGACTAGTCCCGCTCGTTCCTCGTCGCTGAGATTCTTAGCAACCGGCCCGCCCAGTGCGCCATCGGCGTCAACCGTCACATAAGCCAGCCCCTTAGCACCTCGCTGCTTGGCCCAGTCCTGCCAGGCATCGAAGGCACGGCGCGGCTGTTCGGCGCCCCCGGGCATGATGATCGCACCAACGTGCTCGGCCTGAAACACCCGAAATGGCGTTGTTGCGAAGTAGTCCGTTAGATCTACCAGCTCAAGTCCAAAGCGTAAATCCGGTTTGTCGCTGCCGAACCGGTGCATGGCCTCGTGATAGGTGAGGCGAGGGATATCGCCAATCTCATAGCCCAAAATGCCCTTCCAGAGCCCGCGAATCACCGCCTCGCCGACCTCGATGACATCGTCTTGCTCGACGAAGGACATTTCGATGTCGAGTTGGGTGAACTCAGGTTGCCGGTCAGCACGAAAGTCCTCGTCGCGATAGCAGCGGGCGATCTGGAAATACCGCTCCATGCCGGCCACCATTAGCAATTGCTTGAAAAGTTGGGGTGACTGCGGCAGTGCATACCAATGGCCCGGCTGCAGCCGCACCGGAACCAGGAAGTCACGAGCACCTTCGGGGGTGGATCTGGTCAGCGTTGGGGTTTCGATTTCGACGAAATCGCGCTCGAGTAATATGTCGCGGGCAATCTGATTAACCCGCGATCTCATACGCAAGGCAGCACCCGCAGATTGACGGCGTAAATCCAAGTACCGGTACTTAAGGCGGACCTCATCGCCAACGCTCACTCGATCATCAATTGGGAAGGGTAGGGGCGCGGAAGTAGAGAGCACCTCGACTACATCACCCATCACCTCGATCGCCCCGGTAGCTAAATCCGGGTTCTCATTGCCCGCCGGGCGCAGTTCAACAGTGCCGATGATCTTCAAGCAGTACTCGTCGCGAAGGGCATGCGCAATCGCCGTATCGCGAACGACAACCTGCACTACTCCACTGGCATCACGTAGATCCAAAAACGCCACCCCACCGTGATCACGGCGACTGGCAACCCAACCGGCCAACGTCACGGAACTTCCGGCATCTGCAGCGCGAAGTGAGCCCGCACCGTGTGAGCGAATCACCAACTCTCCTTTGAAGCAGCGGATGAATCAGGGGTGGCGAAAACCCTTGGCTTGATGTCATCGAGCGGCGGCTGCCAATTCGTAGCATCGGCGTCGACTTGATCACCCGAGCGAATATCCTTGATGGTATCGCCCTCGGTGCTATCGGCTGCCGTCGCCGGGAACCAAACATAAGGTATCCCGCGACGATCAGCAAAACGAATCTGCTTGCCGAATTTGTCTGCGCTTGGCGCCACTTCGCAAGGGATGCCACGTTCGCGCAATCGCCGGGCCACCGACTCACTCGCTGGTCGGCTTAGCTCATCGGTGACGGCCACTAGCACCGCTGAGGGCACCGCGCGCGAAGCAGAAACTAGGTCTTTAGCGAGGAGAATTGAGACCAGGCGTGATACCCCCAACGAGATTCCGACACCGGGATAACGCTGCCCTTCGTCACTTGCCAAATTGTCGTACCGCCCGCCTGAGCTAATTGACCCAACGGACTCAAATCCGACCAATTGGGTTTCGTAGACGGTGCCGGTGTAGTAATCAAGACCGCGAGCAATACGCAGATCCGCGACCACCGAACCCGGCCGCTCAGCATTGGCACCGGTCACTACGGCCGACAGTTCACTTAACCCTTGATCCAACAAATCATTTCGCACACCTAGTGCGCGAACCTGATCCACGAAAGTGGCGTCGGGGGTACAGATCGCCGCCAACGCAATGCACTTTGCTGCGGCCTCCGGGGTCAAACCAGCCTCGGTCTCCAGCAGGGCACCAACCCGATCCGGTCCAATCTTGTCTAACTTGTCAATCACTCGGAGCACTCCTTGGGTATCAGCTGCTCCGACCCCAAGATAGAACCCCTCCGCGAGTTTGCGGTTATTGACCTGAAGACGCGCCCGTGGAATCGGAAGTGTTGCCAATAAAGTTGACATCACCACAGCCATCTCCACCTCATGATGGAAGGCCAAGGTGTCTTTGCCGACGACATCAATATCGGCCTGGGTGAACTCCCGGAAGCGTCCTTCTTGTGGTCGCTCCCCGCGCCAGACTTTTTGTATTTGGTATCTTCGAAGTGGGAACTCCAAGAGCGCAGCGTGCTCAAGTACGTATCGTGCAAATGGGACCGTTAAATCAAAGTGCAGACCCAAACCGGGATCAGCCTCATCAGCAGTTGCATGTAGGCGGCGCAGCACATAGATCTCTTTGTCAATTTCACCATTTCGCTGCATATGATCGATTGGCTCGACTGAACGTGTCTCCAGTGAGAGGAATCCGTGCAACTCAAAAATCTCCCGCGCGGTATCGAGAATATGTTGCTCGATTACTCGGCCCGACGGCAGCAGCTCGGGGAAGCCTGAGAGCCGGTTGATCTTCGCCATGACTACAAGCCTCGCCTCGGTGGTTGCGCGGGCGAGGTTAAGAACGGATTCGTGGCCCGCTCAATCGCGATGGTGGTCTGTGGACCATGTCCTGGAAGAACTACGGTTTCGTCAGGTGCTCCCAGCACCACCCTGGTGAGCGAACTCGCCATGGCCACTTCATCACCACCTGGTAAATCCGTACGGCCAATGGATCCCGCGAATAGCAGATCCCCGCTCACCATAATTGGCGCATCTATATCGGCGACAAGAAATACCACCGACCCCTCGGTGTGGCCTGGTGCATGTCGCACTCGAAGCCCAAGGCCGGCTAGGTCCAGCACCTCCTCGTCACTAAAGACACGGACTTCAGCGGGCTCAGTTAGTTCCAAGGCGCCCTTGGTCATCGCCAATAACTGTTCGCGGCCCATACTCGAGGTGGTCCCGATCGGGTCAGCAAGGCGATAACGGTCGTCAGCATGTATTAGTGCTGGGATATCAAAGCCGGACGCCACGGGGGCAACGGACCAAACATGATCAATATGGCCGTGGGTGAGAAGTACCGCTGCCGGTAACAGGCGCTGCTCACGAACAATCTCAACCACGCCATCGATACTGCCCTGGCCAGGATCCACGATTACACACGGCTGCCCCGGGCCAATGGCGATCACATAGCAATTAGTAGCCCATGGCCCTGCGGGAAAGCCTGCGATGAACACCTTCGCAAGCCTAGTGCCGGGCACGGCTGTGGCCGAATAGACTCCGCGAGTGACAAGTAACCAGCGCGAGCGCCAATTAGCCCGAGAGAAGTACGAGCGTCAGCAGGAGCGCCGCGCGGCGAGCGCCAAGCGCCGGAGCCGGCGCCAAAAGTTCATCGCCGCGATCGTTGTTGTCGGGCTTGTTGCCGGCTCCTTGGCGTTTGTGTTCATCAGCCAGCGCGATGACGCCGAGCCCGCAGCCTCGCCATCAGCAGCACCGGCATCAGCAGCACCGGCATCAGCAGCACCGGCATCAGCAGCACCGGCATCAGCAGCACCGGCCTTGGCCTGCACCCCGCCGGTCGCCGCCCGCCCAGATAACCAATCGTGGGCAAGTGCCCCGGCGGCGTCCCCACTTTCGAAAAATCCAGCGAAAATCACCTTGGCAACCAATTGCGGTGACATCGTCATCGAGACCTTGCCCGCCGATGC
>JAQCEO010000001.1 GCA_027729805.1 Actinomycetota bacterium | reverse complement strand
GAAGAAAATCAAGGTAATTAATCCGGTTGTTGAACTCGATGGTGATGAGATGACGCGCATCATTTGGCAGTTCATCAAGGATGAATTGATCTTGAAGTACCTAGATGTGGATCTTAAGTACTACGACCTCGGCATGGAATACCGCGATGCGACCGATGATCAAGTCACCATCGATTCAGCACATGCCATCCAAAAGTACGGGGTGGGGGTCAAATGCGCGACGATCACGCCGGATGAGGCCCGGGTTAAAGAGTTTGGTCTAAAGAAGATGTGGAAATCCCCGAATGGCACAATCCGAGATATTCTCGGTGGTGTCATCTTCCGCGAGCCGATCATCATCTCGAACATCCCAAGGCTGGTGCCCGGGTGGACGAAACCGGTAATAATCGGCCGTCATGCCTTCGGCGACCAGTACAAGGCAACGGACTTCAAAGTGCCAGCCGCTGGCTTGTTGACCATGACATTTACCCCGGCTGATGGGTCAGTACCAATGGAGTTCAATGTCTTTGACTTCCCCGGTGCTGGCGTGGCGATGGGCATGTACAACTTGGACGACAGCATCCGTGATTTCGCCCGGGCTTCGCTGCGGTGTGGGCTAAACCGTAATTACCCGGTTTATCTTTCCACCAAGAACACCATCTTGAAGGCCTACGACGGCCAGTTCAAGGATATTTTCGCGGAGGTATTCGAGACCGAATTCAAATCCGAATTCGATGCAGCGGGTATTACCTATGAGCACCGACTCATCGACGACATGGTGGCTGCGGCGATGAAGTGGGAGGGTGGCTATGTCTGGGCGTGCAAGAATTACGACGGCGATGTCCAGTCCGACACGCTGGCCCAAGGCTATGGCTCACTTGGACTAATGACCTCGGTGCTGATGACTCCGGACGGCAAAACCGTTGAAGCAGAGGCTGCGCACGGGACCGTCACCCGGCACTTTCGCGACCATCAAAAAGGCAAGCCAACCTCGACTAACCCAATTGCTTCGATTTTCGCCTGGACCCAAGGACTCGCGCACCGCGGCAAGTTAGATGGCACCCGAGAAGTCACGGCCTTTGCCCAGACTCTGGAGCGGGTCTGCGTCCAGACCGTGGAAGAGGGCAAAATGACCAAGGATCTGGCGATTTTGGTAGGTCCGGAGCAGCCATGGCAGACCACCCAGGATTTCCTGGCCGCAATTGACTTGAACTTGCAGCGGGCGGTTCGTGCCTGACCAAGGGTTGTTCCGTAGTCTCATGCCATGAGCGACCTGCTGGTCAATTGCTTGGTGGTGCTGTTCTTCGTCCTATTAGGCGGGTTCTTCGCCGCGGCGGAGTTGGCGCTGGTTTCCTTGCGCGAGAGCCAAGTGCAGCGCCTTGGTGGGCAGGGCCGGCGGGGCCGCCGATTGCTCGCACTTGCCGGTGAGCCGAATCGGTTCCTGGCTGCCGGTCAGGTTGCGGTTACGTTGGCGGGCTTCATCTCAGCGGGGTTTGGTGCCGCCCAAATCGCCCCATCCCTAAAGCAGGTGCTGACCGGATGGGGGATGTACGCCGCCTGGGCCGGGCCCATCGCCTTCATCTTCGTCACCGTCGTGATCGCCTATATCTCACTGGTTCTAGGTGAGTTGGTACCAAAGCGGATCGCCTTGCAGCGTGTGGAAAAAGTTGCTTTGTTTGTTGCGGCGCCCGTTGATTTCGTTGCAAAGGTCTTTCGTCCGTTTATCTGGGCCCTTTCTATTTCAACCAACTTCGTAGTTCGCCTATTCGGCATCGACCCGAATGCGGCCAGGGAACAAATAAGTGGCGCCGAATTGCGTGATTTAGTTGCGGCACATACGGACCTGACCGTGGAAGAACGCGATTTGATTGATGACGTCTTCGCCGCTGGGGATCGTGAGCTTCGCGAGGTCATGGTACCGCGCACCGAAGTCGATTTCTTGGATGCCGCGATGCGGGTTTTTGAAGCCGTTAAGATCCTTCGTGATCAGCCACACTCTCGGTACCCGGTGATTCGAGATAGCGCTGACGATGTCATCGGGTTCGTGCACGTTCGCGATATTCTCGATCCCGATGTGGCCGATAGTTCAATACGAGTTGGCACGCTGGTTCGCGATATTTCTGCTTTCCCCGGGACCAATGCGGTACTTAGTACTCTCACCGAGATGCGCAGACTGCGGCAGCACTTGGCGATCGTGGTTGACGAGTACGGCGGGACCGCAGGCATTGTTTCCCTTGAGGATTTAGTTGAAGAACTAATTGGTGACATCAAGGACGAATACGACGTAATCACCGGTCATGACGAAGTGAAGATTCTTGGGGTTATAATAGTTGACGGCTTGTTAAATCTTGAGGATTTCGAAGAGGAGACAGGTTTGCACTTACCTGACGGACCCTACGAAACGGTCGCCGGCTTCTTAGTATCGCGTTTGGGCGCACTACCGCAGGTCGGAATCATGACCGAAAGCCAAGGCCACAGATTTGAGGTGACTGAGCTTGATGGGCGTCGAGTGGCGCGGGTAAGAGTGACCCCGATCGAGCCAATGTCACCGCCCCAAGACCAAGTACATAGTTCCGCGGACGGTTTGCAAGAATGACAGCCATGTCATCCCCCCGCAACCAGCGCGTACTTTCGGGAATCCAGCCCACGGGTGATGCATTCCACCTCGGGAATTACCTAGGCGCATTGCGGGAGTGGGTGCGAATGCAAGAAACCCATGACTGCTTTTACGTGGTGGTGGATCAACATGCGATCACCGCCGCGCATGATCCAGCGCTGCTTCGTGCGCGAACTTTGACGTCGTTCGCCCAGTTGTTGGCCGTGGGTCTTGACCCGCAGCGGTCGACCGTATTCGTGCAAAGCCACGTCCCTGAGCACAGTCAGTTGGCCTGGGTGCTCGAATGTCAAGCGGGCTTTGGTGAGGCTAGTCGCATGACGCAATTTAAGGATAAGTCCCAAAAGGACGGGTCGAATAGATCCACGGTGGGGTTGTTCACCTACCCGATTTTGCAGGCCGCTGACATCTTGATTTATCAAGCGAACGCCGTTCCGGTTGGCGAAGACCAACGTCAGCACCTGGAGTTGACGCGTGATCTCGCCAAACGTTTCAATTCGACATTTGGCGACACGTTGACGGTGCCCGAGGCCATGATCGTCAAGGAGACCGCCAAGATCCTCGACCTGCAAGACCCCACCGCGAAAATGAGTAAATCCAGCCCGGCCGGCTGTGCCTCCTTGCTGGACGATGATGCCGTCTTGACCAAGAAGTTCAAGAGTGCGGTCACCGACTCGGAGCGCGAAATCAGATTCGATCAGGTAACTAAGCCCGGAGTTTCGAACTTACTCACAATTCAGCAGTCGCTGCGCGGTATGAGCATCGCTGAACTCGAGATGTCTTATCAAGGCAAGGGGTACGGTGATTTGAAGAAGGACACCGCCGAGATAGTTGTCGAGTTTGCTCGGCCGATTCGCGAGCGAGTGGCCAACTTGATCGCCGATCCAGCGCAACTACACCAACTCATGGGGGTCGGAGCGCACAAGGCCCGGGCTACCGCTCATGAGACTTTGATCGCGGTTTACGACCGAGTGGGATTTGTTACGCTGCCAGATTAGGGCGAAGATCACGGTGACCGCGATTATTGCCCACTGCCACCAAGGTGCCGAGCCTATCGCTGATGGCGCAGTTATTGCACCTGCTGCATTGATTGATTTCTGCGCGCCTGCAATTGCGTCATCGCCCGATGCTGAATCGCCATCGGAACTAGTGACAACCGCACTACTCGTTGAATCCGCGATGCGGGCTACCGCAAACTCAGCGTCGGTGAGTGGATTTACCAGCGTGCCAACCGGGGTTACGCGATCGGCGTTTTTGAAGCCCCAGGTCAGTGCTTTGCGCGCTGCCTCGGCACTTGCCTCGCGGATACCCATGAGAGCTACCACGAGGGTGCGATCCCCACGCCGAGCCATGCCGATAAAGGTGCGTCCGGCGTTGGTGGTGAATCCGGTTTTGAGGCCTATTACCCCCTTGTAGTCACTTAAGAGCAGCCGGTTTGCGTTGTAGATGGTTCGGGTGCGCTGCCCCCGCCACGGGAATTCGTAACGCTTGGTGCTCGCGATGTCGAGAATTTCAGGCATCGCCAAACTCGCACGGCCGAACAGGGCTAGGTCATAGGCGCTGGACAATTGTCCCGGGGCATCAAGCCCGCTGGGATTCTTTGCAACGGTGTCTTCGGCTTGCAATTGGGCGGCCAATTCGTTCATTTGCGCAACCGTCTTAGCTACTGACCCATTAGCTCTAGCCAAAGCCAAGGCGGCGTCATTGCCACTTGGCAGCATTAAGCCATAGAGCAGATCCCGAATGGTGTACGTCTTGCCGGCTTTTAATCCAACCCGGGAACCATAAGTATTGGCATCACCGGTGGTTGCCACATAGGGCTGATCCATGGTCACCTGCGGGAGCACCGTCAAGGCCGTCAAGGCTTTCAAAGTACTTGCGGGCGCGCGCTGCAGGTGGGCATTCTTGGCTGCCAAGATTTCACCGGTATTGGCATCGGCGAGTACCCAGGAGGTAGCCCAAATATCGGGCAGGGGCCGGGCGCTCGGCCCGAGGTTGACTTGACGGCCCGGCTCTAAGAGTTGCGCGCCGCCTATGGTGTTTTCCCCGATTGTGTTCTGGTCAATCGGCGGGTCCGCGGCCGCTGGCCCGGCGGCAAGCACTAAGACAACCCCGAAGCTAAGGGCAAGTACGGCCGCCCTTAATTGGGCTGGCTTGAGGCAAATTTGCATAGTCTGCTTATGTTATGTGTCCGTTAGCCAAAAAGCCTGTGACGAACCTCCCACAACTGGGGGCTGCACCGCCGATGCCGAGCCACTAAAGTCCGATAAAGAGTCGCCGAAAGAGGTTCCGAGATGAAAGGGTCCGCGATGGGTCTGGGCTCGGCTGAAGCAGTGGCAGCTCAGGGGCTGCTTTCTCCTTATGTTTTTGGCGCCTTTTCCATGGTTGCCCTGGTAGCCCTCCTGGCCGTAACCGCCCTGCTCAAGGTTGAACCTTCGAGGGTGGTCGCGACCGTGCCGGCAAAAGTTTTAGTTCCAGAGGGGCCGCGGGCCGATATCAAGGAGCGGACCCTGCGCACCGACCGCTGGTGGCTCCAGCCCGCCATGATTGTAGCCGCCCTCCTGGCTTTCATCGTCTACTCAACCTGGCGGGCATTTGAAAATGCGTACTACTTCGCCGAGCCGCTGATCTCGCCCTTCTACTCCCCATGTCTTGCCACCTCCTGTGTTGCCGGTACGAGCGTCTGGACCCCGTTCGGCTCTTGGTGGGTGCTTTCGCCGGCCTTATTGATTTTGATCTTCCCCCTGGGCTTTCGGATGACCTGCTACTACTACCGCAAGTCTTACTACCGGTCGTTTTGGCTGTCACCGCCGGCCTGTGCGGTAAGCGAGCCGCATAAGAAGTACACCGGTGAAACCCGCGAACCACTCATCTTGCAAAACAGCCATCGGTATTTCTTTATCGCGGGCCTGATCTTCAATGTCATATTGACCTATGACGTCCTCCTAGCCCTGCGTAATGGCGAGGGTGAATGGGGCCACTTAAGTGTTGGCACTTTGGTACTAGCCGCGAATGCGACTTTCCTCTGGCTGTACTCCATGTCCTGCCATACTTGCCGGCACATTATGGGCGGGCGGATAAAGAACTTCTCGGCGCATCCGGTTCGCTACAGGTTCTGGACTTATGTCTCAAAACTAAATGCCCACCACCCGAAATTCGCCTGGATCTCCTTGTTCGGCGTTGCACTAGCCGACCTTTATGTTCGCGAGGTAGCGGCCGGCACCATAACCAACTTCTACTTCTTCTAGTCTGCGAAAGGTATTTGTTCATGACAAATATTGATTACTGCAAGTTCGACGTCGTTGTCATCGGCGCCGGTGGGGCTGGATTGCGCGCGGCTATCGAATCGCGTGAATTAGGCAAGACCACCGCGATTATTAGCAAGTCACTTTTCGGCAAGGCCCACACTGTGATGGCCGAAGGCGGTATCGCAGCATCAATGGGCAATGTAAACAGCAAAGACAATTGGCAGGTGCACTACCGCGACACCATGCGTGGAGGCAAGTTCTTGAACCATTACCGGATGGCTGAACTACATGCCAAGGAGTCACCCGCTCGAGTGTGGGAGCTCGAAGAGTGGGGTGCCCTTTTTGATCGCACCGCGGATGGCAAAATCAGCCAGCGCAACTTCGGGGGTCACGAGTACCCGCGCTTAGCCCACGTTGGCGACCGCACCGGTCTTGAGTTAATTCGCACCCTTCAGCAAAAAGTTGTTCAGCTACAGCAGGAGGATAAGACACTTAGTGGAGACTACGAGTCGCGAATCAAGGTGTTTGCGGAGTGCACAATAACCGATATCTTGATCTCCGGTGAAGGCCCGGATCGGCGCGTAGCGGGGGCGTTGGGCTACTGGCGTGAGTCCGGTCGATTCGTACTCTTCGAAACAGCGGCTGTGGTGATTGCCACCGGCGGCATTGGCAAATCCTTCAAGGTCACTAGTAATTCATGGGAGTACACCGGGGATGGTCATGCACTTGCGGTGCGCGCCGGTGGGTCACTGGTCAACATGGAGTTCGTGCAGTTCCATCCAACCGGCATGGTGTGGCCATTAAGTGTCAAAGGTATTTTGGTGACCGAATCCGTCCGCGGAGATGGTGGCATCTTGACTAACTCCGAAGGTCGGCGCTTCATGTTCGACTACATACCCCCGGTGTTTAAAGAGCAATACGCAAAGACCGAGGAAGAAGCCGATCGCTGGTACACCGATCCAGACAATAACAAGCGCCCACCGGAGTTGCTGCCGCGCGATGAGGTTTCCCGCGCGATCAACGCCGAGGTCAAGGCCGGTCGCGGATCGCCCCACGGCGGGGTGTTCCTTGACGTGTCCAAGCGGCTAACGGCGGAAACCATCAAAGCCAAGTTGCCGTCCATGTGGCACCAGTTCAAAGAACTTGCTGATGTCGACATAACCATGGAGGCAATGGAGGTCGGTCCGACCTGTCATTACGTGATGGGTGGGGTCGAAGTTGAGCCCGATACGGCGGCAGCCGTGGGCGTGCAAGGCCTGTTCTCAGCGGGCGAAGCCGCTGGCGGTCTGCACGGCTCAAACCGCCTCGGAGGTAACTCACTTTCCGATCTCCTGGTATTTGGCCGGCGCGCCGGCCTCGGCGCGGTTGCATACCTGACTGAGCTCGATGCTGCCGGCGAGCGCCCTACTGTTAGTGAGGCGGACGTGGACGCCGCGATGGCCGCGGCAGTGGCGCCATTTCGTCAGGATGGCGGCGAGAACCCTTACACCATCCAGCAGGACCTGCAGCAACTCATGAATGACCTAGTTGGCATCATCCGCACCGCGGCTGAGATGCAGTCGGCCCTAGACCGTTTGGCGGCACTGAAGGAACGGGCCGCTCGGTTGAGTGTGCCGGGGGGGCGGGCCTATAACCCTGGTTGGCATCTAGCTCTGGACCTGCAGAACATGTTGGTGGTGTCCGAGTGCATCGCCAAGTCGGCATTGATGCGTGAGGAGTCACGGGGTGGTCATACTCGTAATGACTTCCCGCAAATGGATCCCAATTGGCGAATGTTGAATTTGGTCTGCCGCCTAGCCGGTGACAGGGTTGAAGTCGTGAAACAGGACCTGCCATGGATGGGTGATGAGTTGGTCAGCTTGTTTGATGTAAACGAACTTAGCAAGTACATGACCGAGGTCGAAATCCGCCAAATCCCCGGAAGGGTGGCATAGCGATGACTCAGGAAACCAAATTTCGGGTTTGGCGGGGTGACGCCGGCGAGGGTGCTCTGCAGGATTACACGGTAGAGGTGAATGACGGAGAAGTTGTTCTAGACGTAATCCAGCGCATCCAAGCAACTCAAGCATTAGACCTAGCCGTACGGTGGAATTGCAAAGCCGGTAAGTGTGGTTCGTGCAGTGCAGAGGTAAATGGTCGGCCGAAGCTAATGTGCATGACTCGGATGAACACATTCAAGGACGATGAGGTCGTAACGGTAACGCCGCTTAGGACTTTTCCGAGTATCCGTGATCTGGTGACCGATGTCTCGTTCAACTATGTGAAGGCTCGGGAGGTTCCAGCTTTTGCACCGCCAAAGGGTTTGAAGCCGGGCGAGTACCGCATGCAGCAGGAGGATGTTGCGCGCAGCCAAGAGTTCCGTAAGTGCATTGAATGCTTCCTGTGCCAGAACACCTGCCATGCTATTCGCGACCATGAAAACAATATGACTAATTTTGCCGGTCCGCGCGTCTTGATGCGGGTGGCGGAACTTGACATGCACCCACTAGATGTCGTGGACCGGAAGCGTGTGGCCCAGGAAGACCTCGGCTTGGGTTACTGCAATATCACTAAGTGCTGCACTGAGGTTTGCCCGGAGCACATTAAGATCACCGATAACGCCCTGATTCCGCTCAAGGAGCGGGTGGTCGATGTGAAATATGACCCGGTGGTTTGGCTAGGCCGCAAGATAGGTTTCCGACGCGACTAGGGTTGGTTACGTGAAAGGGTCAACCGAGTCGGGTCTGCCCTTGCGGCCGGTCTACGGTCCCGAGGGACTGGTTAATTGGGACCATCCGGTGCAACTTGGGGTGCCGGGGGAGTACCCGTTTACGCGTGGTGTCTACGAGTCCATGTACACCGGTCGCCCCTGGACGATGCGCCAGTATGCAGGATTTGGCACCGCGGTTGAATCAAATGAGCGTTACCGGCAGTTATTGAGTGCTGGTACTACGGGCTTATCGGTGGCCTTCGACCTACCTACTCAAATGGGTTATGACTCTGATCACCAGCTAGCTCATGGTGAAGTCGGCAAAGTCGGTGTCGCAATTGATTCACTGGCTGACATGCGAATCCTGTTCGACGGTATTTCTCTCGACGAGGTATCGACATCAATGACCATCAACTCCACGGCTGCAATTTTGCTCCTGCTCTACCAGTTGGTTGCCGAGGAACAAGGCATAGCGGCTGACGCGCTAAATGGCACTATTCAAAATGATGTGCTCAAGGAGTACATCGCGCGCGGTACCTATATTTATCCACCCACGCAGTCCCTTCGTTTGATCACCGATATCTTCACTTACTGCCGGACTGAGATTCCCAAATGGAATACCATCTCGATCTCCGGCTACCATATGGCCGAGGCCGGGGCCACCCCTGTTCAGGAGATTGCGTTCACCCTCGCTGACGGAATTGAATATGTAAAGGCCGCCATAGCCTCGGGCCAAGATGTTGATGACTTCGCTCCGCGTCTTGCCTTCTTCTTCGTTTCGCGAACGACTATTCTTGAAGAGGTGGCAAAATTTAGGGCGGCGCGGCGTATGTGGGCCAAGATCATGCGGGAGCGTTTCGGCGCCAAGGATCCAAAGTCCTGGATGCTGCGGTTTCACACCCAAACCGCTGGCGTGCAATTGACGGCTCAGCAGCCCGAGGTCAATATGGTCCGGGTGGCGGTGCAGGGTTTGGCCGCCGTCCTAGGGGGCACCCAGTCCCTTCACACCAATTCATTTGATGAGGCAATGGCCCTCCCGAGCGAAAAGGCCGCACGCCTAGCGCTACGCACCCAGCAGGTACTCGCTTACGAGACCGATATTTGCGCGACGGTCGACCCTTTTGCCGGATCTTATGTTGTCGAGTCCTTGACCGATGACATTGAGGCGGCGGCCACCGCATTGATTACCCGCATTGACGAGATGGGCGGGGCGGTGGCAGCTATCGAGCAGGGCTTCCAAAAAGCAGAGATTGAGCGCTCGGCCTATGACATCGCCCGCGAAATTGACGATGGCACCCGGGTGATTGTCGGGCTCAACAAGTTCACAACCGATGACATTGAGCACTATTCGCCACTGCGAGTGAACCCGGCTATCGAGGCGGAGCAGTCAGCTCGCTTGGCTTCGCTGCGGGCTGGTCGCGATAATGCCGAAGTCGACAGACTGCTCGAGGTGATCCGCGAAACCGCTAGGGGCGATACCAACCTGCTCTATCCGATGCGCGATGCGTTAAAGGCTAGTGCGACCGTGGGTGAGGTTTCAGATGCGCTGCGCGATGTTTGGGGCTTGTTCCAGCCGACCGATCGGTTCTAATATCGGTCCGCAAGAGCTTATTGCCAGTGTGCTCGGCTACCCAGCCAGGGCTATTGCTGGACTTCTCCACCAGCCATCAGTCGCCCGATGCTCGCCCGGTCGACATCCGCGGAGGCAATTTCCGCAACGAAACGGCCGTCGTACATTACCAAGACTCGATCTGCCAGACCTAGGACTTCGTCGAGCTCCGCGGATACGAGGAGTACAGCTGCACCCCGGTCCCGCGCAGCCACAATCCTCGAATGAATGAACTCGATGGAGCCGACGTCGACACCTCGAGTCGGCTGAGATGCAATAAGTAACTCCGGATTCGACGCCAGCTCTCTGGCAATAACCACCTTCTGCTTGTTGCCACCAGACAGCGACTCGGCGGTGGTGGCGATGGATGGGGTGCGCACGTCGTACTCACTGACAAGTTCGGTAGCCAGGGCGTTGACCGCGGATTGATTGCGCACCCCCCTGCTCGAGAATTCCGGCTCATCGAACCGATTGAGCACTAGGTTGTCAGCGATGGAGTAAGGGCCGACTAGGCCATCCTTCTCTCGATCCTCTGGCACGTGGCCCACACCCATCGCGTGGATGGCGTGCGGACTTTGCCCCAGCGTGCTCTTGCCCGAGACCGACATGCGAGCGGCCGTGCAATGTCTTAGCCCGGTCAGAGCTTCAACCAGTTCGCGCTGGCCGTTACCCTCAACGCCCGCGATACCCAAGATCTCCCCTGCACGTACCTGAAGGTCAACACCGCGGACTGCCGGGAGACCTAGATCAGTGGCGACAGTGAGTCCCCGAACGTCAAGGACGACCGCACCGGGCTCAGCAGGCTTCTTGTTGACGGTCAGCAAAACGCTGCGACCCACCATCATCTGAGCCAGTCCCGCCTGGTCAGTTTTATCGGGTGTCGTTGTACCGACCACTTTTCCGTCGCGCAGCACCTCAATGGTGTCGGCAACCGCAAGGACCTCACGAAGCTTGTGAGTGATGAAGATAACCGAAACTCCGTTGTCAGCGAACCCTCGCATGACCTTCAGTAGTTCGTCCGTTTCCTGAGGCGTGAGGACGGCGGTGGGCTCGTCCATAATCAAAATGTCAGCGCGGCGATACAGCGCCTTGAGGATCTCCACACGCTGCTTGGCACCGACCGCAAGGCCCTCGACTTTTGCGTTCACATCGACCGCAAGGCCGAATTGCTCGGACAATCTCGCCACTTCCTGAGTGGCTTTTTTCATATTGATGAACACCGACCTATGTGGCTCATCACCGAGAATAATATTCTCGGCTACGGTGAAGACCGGAACGAGTTGGAAGTGCTGATGCACCATTCCGATTCCCCGTCGGATGGCATCTCGAGGCCCCGAAAGCTTCACCGACGATCCCTTTATGATGATCTCGCCCTCATCTGGCTCGTAGAGTCCGTAGATCATTTTGACCAGCGTGGACTTGCCTGCACCGTTCTCGCCAAGTAGCCCAACAACTTGGCCTGGGGCGACGGTCAGGGACACATCCTGATTTGCGACTACACCGGGAAAACGCTTGGTGATACCGCGCACCTGAAGAATTGGCACCTGGGAACCCGCGGAAGACATAGCTCTCCTTCATTCCTTCTCGTAGGGTTTGCCAACCGCTGCCGGGGGCTTGATGCGGCCGGAGACAATCGCCAGCAGAACAATTGTCAACACGTACGGCAGCATGTTGATGAACTGTGGCGGAATGTCGATGACTTCATCTGTCTGGAGCTGACTGGCAAGGCCATTCGCCAGCCCGAAAAACAAGGCAGCCGCCATGGCTCCGATCGGATTCCAGGCACCGAAGATCATGATCGCGAGGGCAGTGAAGCCTCTACCAGCCGTCATGCCCCGGTCGAAATTGCTTGCGGCCTCAATAGAAAGATATGCACCTGCCAAACCAGCGAGGGCGCCGGCAAAGGTGACATTGAGAAACCGCATGCGCTGCACGTTCACGCCGGAGGTGTCGGCCGAGCCGGGCATCTCACCCACAGCCCGCGTGCGCAATCCCCAAATCGTCTTGAACAGCAGGATCCACAGCACGAATGCCGCCAGGATCGCCGCGTAGGTGAACAGTCCGTTATCGAAGAACACTGGTCCTATGAGCGGGATATCCGCCAACCCTGGGACTCGCAACTGTGGAGTGATGGCGGGCAAAACGTAACCTTGCGCATAGAAGAACGACGTCAATCCGGTCGCAAGGATGTTGATAATGGTGCCAGCGATTATCTGGTCCATCTTCCAGGTGACCGCTCCCGTCGCCAAGAAGGCCCCCATGATCATGCCCGTGCCGACACCAATCATTGTTCCGATAATCAGGTTTCCGGTCAAAGCTGCGCCGAAGAATCCTGCAAAGGCACTCATCAGCATCTGGCCTTCGATTCCGATGTTGATCACACCGCTGCGCTCGCAGATGATGCCCACCATGGCTGCCAAGATCAGCGGGACTGCGTAACGCAATGAGAAGGACAGCACTGAGACCGTGCGCGTCTCGTCCAGCACGTACGCCAGTAGGATGAATGAGGAGATTATGATCGTTAGCACGTAGGCGTAGCGGGCTCTCATGCGCCACCCCATCCTGAACCGACGCTAGTCCGCTTCTGAGCCTTTTTGCGGAGCAGTAGTCGGCTGACTATTGGCGCCGCGACAAAGAGCAAGGTCAGCGCCAAAATGACATCAACCACTTCAGGCTCGATGCCGGTCTCGAACTGCAGTGTCGCCGCACCTGATCGCAGAGTTCCGACCAAAAGCGCCGCAGGAATGGTCGCGATGGGATTAGCACGCGCGAGCAGGGCAATCGTGATTCCGTCGAACCCCAGTCCGGCATTGAATGTTGGTTCGAATCTCCCGGTGATTCCAAGTGTTTCGACCGCACCTCCCATACCTGCGAGGGCACCGCTGACAGCCATGGCGAGGAAGATCGTCTTCTTGACTCCGATACCCGCATAGTTCGCCGCGCTTGGATTCATGCCTACCGTGTTGAAGCGGAAGCCCTGATTGGTGCGAGTCAGGAACCAGCTGAAGAAGATGGCCACGGCTAGGGCAATCAAGAACCCTGAGGGCACGATGCCGAAGTCGGGCAAGGCCGCGCTCTCCGCAACCGGTGGGGTCCGCGTGATGGGCTGGTCCGGCTCCTTGAGGGGTCGGCTCGCCAAGTAGTCCACGAGTGCGATGGCCACGGCATTCAGCATGATCGTTGTGATGACTTCGGAGACGCTGCGATAGGCCCTAAGGACGCCGGCGATCGACGCCCAGGCTGCACCACACAGCATCCCAAAGACAATGGCGAATGGAATGTGAACAAGGGCGGGCAATTGAAAGTTGTAGCCAGCCCATGCCGCGCCGATCGCACCGACGAGGAGTTGCCCCTGTGCACCGATATTGAACAGTCCGGTTCTAAGTCCTATCGTCACCGCCAACCCGGTGAGGATCAACGGCGTGGACTTCTCCATCACTCGAAGTAGGCCCTCACTCGAGCCCAGGGCGTTCTGGAAGAGCACCCAGTAGGCATACAAGGGGTTGACTCCCTGCAACCCAATAAGGATCCCGCCAAGGGCGAATGCCAGTAGGACCGACACCACTGGAATAGCAACAGCCTGCACCCGGGGCCAGCGACCAGCCCGCATCGGATTCGGGTCGGTGTAACCCAAATCCGTTTGCGCAGGATCAGTCACAGACATAACTCTGAATCCTTCCACATGGCCATGGCCTGATGGCCATAAGATTTATAAAAGGGGGGTGGGAGCGGCCGATGACCGCTCCCACCCCTTCGCGCTGTGCAACGCTAGATCGCTAGTTGTCCAAGCAAGCTGGGCAACCAGTGTCGATCGTGCCATCCTCAAGGCCCGCGAGAACTTCCAGGACCTTTGTCTTGACGTCGTCCGGCACGGCACCTTCGGTGTCGTGGTAGGCCGCGATGCCGGTCGGGCCGAAGTTGTTACCGGGCGTCATGGTTCCCCCAGCAGCAGCCACAACGAGTGTCTCGGTGCCCGAGACCAACTTCTTCTCAGCCGAGGTCAACAGGCACTTCGCTGCTTGCGGGACCGTGTTGTACTGGTCGATGTCGACACCGATGCAGAACACGGTCGTGCCCGCGCCTGAATCCTTGGCGACCTCAATCAGTCCGCCGTTGCCGGTGGCACCACCCGCGGCGAAGATAATGTCCGCGCCCTGATCAAGCTGCTTGCGGGCCTCCGCAGCGCCCCATTCCGGGTCACCGAAGGCGTTGTTGGGCTCGTGGTAGAGCAGCGTGACCTCAACGTCCGGGTTGGCCGCTAGTGCCCCCGCCTTGTAGCCCTCACCGAATAGCTTGACCGGAGGCACGGTGTCAGTACCGAGTGCGCTACCGATCTTGTTGGTCTTGGTCATCAGACCTGCTAGGTAGCCAACGGCGTAGCCGGCCTTGCTCTCATCGAAGACCAACCCGGCGAGATTGTCGATCGGCTCACCTTGGAACTGGTCCACGCCGATGAATTTCACGTTGGGATACTCTGCGGCAGCAGTCACAGTGGCCTCGCCCATGAGGAACCCTACGGTCACGATTACGTCGTAGTTCTTGCCAGCGAATTGCGCGATGTTGTTCGCGTAGTCCTTCGGATCGGTCGTCTCGATGTACTTGCTGAACGCTCCAACCGCCGCCGCACCTAGTTGCGTGCCTTCCCAAGCAGCCTGGTTGAAGGATTTGTCATCCACCTTGCCGGTGTCGGTAACGAGCCCCACGCAGATGTTCTCAGGAGCAGCGCAGTCGCTGTCATCCATCGTTGCGGAAACTGCAGGCTCCGCAGGTGCTGCCTCTTGGGTGCTGCTGGAGCAGCTGGTGAGAATAAGTGCGACTGCGACTATTCCCGCAGCCAAAATTTTGCGATGCATTAACATTCCTTTCGTTGGTAATGGTATGAAGGTGGAGCATATGGCGAACAAAACGTGGCTACAGACTAGTGGAGGGAATGGGGCAGTGGCGAACCCCAAGGGGAGTACATCACATTGTTACCTAGTGTGAACGGTTTACCCAGCAGCTGCGGCGCCCGTTCCGCATCTCACTCGTCGCGCTGGTGCCACGGGGTGCGAGCTGATGAACTCCAGCCGGCATCCACGGGTACTGTGACTCCTGTGATTCCTGATGCGAGTGGGCTTACCAGGAACACCACCGCAGCCGCCACTTCCTCCGATGTGACTGGGCGCTGCAGCGGCGCTGACGCCGCCCAGAAGGACCAGCCCTGGGGCCAGTCCTGCGGCAGCCCGGGCCGATCCGTCAGTCCCGGAGCCACCGCGTTTACTCGCGCCGGAGCCCACTCCTTCGCCGCGGACACCGTGAATGACTGCAGGCCCGCTTTGGACGCAGCGTAGGCCGCATGGCCCGGAAACGGCGCCCGGGCTTCCACCGATGTCACGTTGACCACACTTACGCGTTCGAGGTCTGCTGCCCCCGCACACACCAGTCGTGTCAGCTCGACAGCGGCGAGCAGGTTCACCTCAATGATTTCACGCCAAGTGTCCCAACCGGCCTCGCCCAATAAAGATGGGCGCTGGTCGGCCGCGCTATTCACGAGAATGTCCACGGACCCAAGAGCCGATCGCGCCGCCAGGTGAATTGACGCTACGCCTTCAGGTCCGGTTGCCAGATCACCTACCACGGCATAGGCAGAACCCCCGCGTTCGCCGATGCCCCGCACCACTTCGTCCGCCCTCGACCGGTTGCGGCCGTGAACTGCCACTTTGGCTCCGGCATCGGCCATTGCCTCGGCAATGACTCGACCCAGACCTGCGGTGGCACCGGTCACCAGTGCCCGCCGACCCGCCAGCAGTCCCGTCTCAGCCACGGATCAACTCGCTAATCCGCGCTGCTGAGTGTTGCCAAGGGGTCAGATCCGTGGACCCGTCCGCCAGTTCGAGGCCCGAAAAGGGCGGCGCCAGTGCGCACGTCACCAGGGCCCAGTCCCCTCCGGTGCTCGACCCCTGCCAAGAGCCGGCCGGCACCAAGGCGCAGACCGAGTCGTCCAGCCCGGGCCCGATGCGGGTGGTCTCGCTTCGGCCACCGGGGTGCAGGAGCAACATGTCGATCGACGAACCGGCTACATGGGTCCATAGTTCGTCTTCCATTAGCCGGTGCAGGGCGGAGTAGTCGTCTCGGGTCAGCATTGCGTAAATGGCGTTACCAGCATTACTGCGCCAAATTAACTTTATCCAGATTCCCTCGCCGTCCAGGTACTCAAGACCCAGCCGATCAATGACCTGTACCGCCGTCAGGTCGCCCAAGTTAGCCATCAGGAACCAACCCGAGCATCTGCCTGCGCTAAAAGTTCCGGCACATCTATTCGGACGGACCGACGATCTCGCACAACAACTGCACCGGCCACCATTACGTGTCGCACATCTGAACGTCCCGCCGCGAAGACGAGGGCCGTATGTGGGTCATGAAGTGGGGTCAGGTGCGGAGCGCGAGTGTCAAGCACCGCGAGGTCGGCCTCTTTGCCAACCTCAATGGATCCGAGGCGATCAGCCATTCCCAGGGATCGAGCACCCTCAAGGGTCGCCATGCGAACGATGTCGGCGGCACAGATCGCTGCCGGATCTTGGTGAACTAGACGGGCCAGGTTTGCGGCCAACCGCATCACGGCGAACATGTCAAGGTCATTGCTGGATGAGCAGCCGTCCGTACCCAACCCCACCCGGATACCGTCCGATCGATAACCGACGATATCAGCTGCGCCGCTAGCCAACTTCAGGTTTGAGCCCGGGCAGTGTGCAACGCTTGCGCCCGCACCCGCCACACTTCGTCGATCGTCCACATCCAAACGAACAGCGTGTGCCAATATTGGAGAGAGTTCGAGCACGCCACTGGTCGCCAAGCAGCGCACCGGACGCATTCCGCGGGACGCGATCGTGGCCTGATTCTCCGAGTCATTCTCGGAGGTGTGGGTGGTGATGATGCCGTTGGTCTCCCGGGCCAGCTCGGCTATCTGCGCTAGCTGCTCAATCTCCACGGTGAAAGGAGCGTGCGGCATGTAGGCAATGGGCACATAAGGGCCACCGATCTCGGCTACCTCCTGCGGCCAGCGGCGCGCTAAGTCCATCCGCTGCTCCCACGAAAGGCCATCGGGGCCGGGGAAGGAGAAGAATACGGGGCCGATCACATGCCGAAGCCCGGCAGCAACAGCGCCACGGTGCGCAGCCGATGGGTGGAAGTACATGTCAAGTGCCGTGGTGGTTCCGCCCAGTAAGGCTTCAACGGCCCCGAGGCGAGCACCGAGTTCAACACCCGCTGGATCCATGACCCGGGCTTCTTCGGCCCAAACGATTTCCAGGAATCCCTGGAGATCTACGTTCTCGGCCACACCACGCAGCAACGTCATCGGCAGGTGCGTGTGTAAGTTGATGAGTCCGGGGATGATTAAGTGACCACGAGCATCAATGACCTCGTCGGCAGCAACTTCCAGCCTGAGTTGTTCCGCGGGCCCCACCGCAACGATGCGCCCATTCGACACTGCCACGGATGCATCGGCTAGTACCGTCGAGGCGTCGTCGCATACGACGACATAGCGGGCGGCTTCGAAGATGAGGTCAGCCCGCATTCGCGAGCCTCCGCGCAGACTCCACGATGATCCGACCAACCACCTGAGCCCCCTGCGCTACGACCGCCATAACATCTTCAATCGCGATCTCCGGGCCAAACCCGGCGGCCGGGTTCGCCACCAAGCAGAGCGATGCATACGGCAGGCTCTTCTCCTTAGCAAGGACCACCTCTGGCACGCCTGTCATGCCCACCACGGTCGCGCCCAGCAGCTGAGCCATGCGGATCTCGGCACGGGTCTCGAAGCGCGGACCCTCAAAAGCCGCGTAGACACCTGTTGGCTCCACCGCAATGCCAAGGGTGTGCGCGGCGGCGAGGAGGGTGGAACGCAGTCGCTCGTCATAAGGCTGCGTCATGTCGGCGTGCCCGACGCCCTCGGGTGTGGTGCCGTCGAAGAAGGTCCCCGGCCGCGTCTTGGTGAAGTCAAGGAAGTCGTCGACGACCGCAAGGGCGCCTGAGCCCAGTCCGATTCCGCCCACGACGTTGACCGAGAGCACCTCTGTAACACCCACCTGCAGGAGCGCCGAAATATTGGCCCGATAGTTGATCAGTTGCGGCGGTACCGAGTGGTCCGATCCGTGCCGGGTTAAGAAGACTGTCTCACGTCCGTGCAGCCCGCCGACGTTGACGCGGGCCGATCCAAACGGTGTTGGGATATCAAGCTCGCGAGGTGAGTCCAGGGACTCGAGTGAGTAGAAACCAGTGCCCGCGATTATTCCCAGTGCACTCATGGCAGTTGATCCGGGCCGAAGCCGTCGGGCAGCAGGAAGGACAGGGGTACCGGCCCCCCGTCCCGATCGATAAGCAGATCCGCGCCTCCGTGCTCGAAGAGTAGTTGACGGCACCGGCCGCAGGGCAGCAGCGCACCGGGGTTCGGACCCACACATGCCAAGGCGATCAGGCGGCCGCGGTTGCCCGGCCCACCCGTGCGGACGAGATCACCGAGTAAGGAGCACTCTGCGCACAGGGTTACGCCGAGGGAGGCGTTCTCCACATTGCTGCCACTGACGACTCGGCCGTCATCGACCAGAGCGGCCGCACCCACCGGGTGTCGGGAGTAAGGGGCATAAGCCAACTCACGTGCGGCACGTGCGGCCTGCCTCAGCTGCTCCCACCTGGGCTCGTCAATGTCAGACACGCGCCGCCGCCGCTGTCAACTCATCGTGCGTTGGGAATAGCGTGGCAATGTCACTACCGGTGAAGGTGCCGACCCAGCCGTCATCGGCGTGGAAGAAGCGAATTGCCGTGAAGTCCGGCATGGTTCCCATGTCGAACCAGTGGGTGGTCAGAGCGGGGACGCTGAGGAGATCACCCGCAGTGCATAGCATCGCCAGAACTCGGTCCCCAATGTGCAGGTAGAAAACCCCGCTGCCGTGCGAGAAGAACCGGATCTCCTCTTCGTCGTGCGTGTGCTCACGAAGGAACTTCAACCGGGCACCAGCCGCGGTCTCCTTCTGCGATTGCGAGCTGTCCGCAGACAGGTGCAGTTGGGCCACATCGATTAGCGTGTAGCCGTGCTCTGACACGAGTTGGTCAACAAGTTCGCGGTATGCGGTGAGCACATCCTCCTGGCTGCTAACAAGGGGCACGTCATCTCGTGTGTCCAAGCGCGCGTAGGAAACACCCACGCCACCTAGTTCACGGGCGATCACCTCGGCGTCAGCGGTCTGAAATAGGTGGGTCACAGGGTCGGTGTCAGACCACACGGTCAGCAGGCTCATCTGGACTTCCTTTCGCGTTGATGAAAAAACTATCGGTCGAGCACAATCTCCCGCAGGAGTGCGTGCTGAAGCAGCCAGTCAGCACATTCCGTGCGGTTCGCCGCATCCTCAAGGGATGCTCCCCAAACGTACATTCCATGATCGGCCACTAAGACGATCGGTACTTTTGGGTTCAGCGCCTGAGCGATGCGATTACTCAAATCATCCATGTCCTGGCTGTTCGCCACCACCGGCACCTGGTACCGCTCGCCCTCAGCAGCGCACCCCAGTCCTTTGAGCAATTCGTTGTCTGCGAGATGAACCCCGCCGGGCCAGCGGGCGCCGGCCAATACCGAGGGCAGCGTGTGTACGTGCACCACAGCGTGCGCCTGCGCGATGTCGATGATCTTGGCGTGGACTTTGGCCTCTGCGCTGGGGTTGTGAGCCTGGCCCGCCAGCGCCACTCCGTGAGCATCCGTCAGCACCGCATGCTCGGGCGAGAGCGCGTGCTTGGCGATTCCGCTCGCGCTCACTAGCAGCTGCCGTGGCTCTTCCTGGGCGATTACCGAGACATTCCCAGAGGTCCCACGCATCCAGCCGCTGTCGTAAAGCTGACGCGCGGTGGCGGCGAGCCGCGCCGCACGACCATTCTCCCCACTCATGTCCTTGACCTTAGCCTCTGGTGACCGGCCGGCAATCGGTCCCCGCGGGAGTGCGCTTGGATAGGACAATGGTCGAAATCACCTGCCGCGCGGTCGTCATGGACATTGAGGGCACCACCAGCGCGGCCCGTCACGTGTATGACGTGCTGTTCCCGTATGCCCGGTCGCATATGCGCGCCTGGCTTCTTGATCAACAGGCGCAGCCGGCGACAGCCGCCGCCATCGACGCGGTTGCGACCCTGCTGGGAGTTGACCGGGTAGATCTTGACGCGGTAGCGACCGGGTTGGAGGAGTGGATAGATGCAGATGTCAAGGCCGCGCCCCTGAAGACACTGCAGGGACTTATCTGGGAGCAGGGCTATGCCCGGGGGGAGCTCACCTCGCATATGTTCGACGATGTGCCCCCCGCTCTTAGAACCTGGCGCGCAGCCGGCCTACTTCTCGCCATCTACTCATCTGGCTCGGTTACCGCACAACGGGTGCTATTCGCCAATGCTGACCAAGGAGACCTCGACTCGTTGATCGACGCCAACTTCGACATCACGACAGCCGGCCCCAAGGGTGAAGCACACTCCTATGAACACATTGCAGATCTTTTGGAAATTCCGGCCCGGGACCTGCTTTTCCTGTCCGATGTGCAAGCCGAACTTGATGCGGCTAGCGAAGCAGGCTGGCAAACAGTCGGCATTCTTCGAGCGGGGGAGAGCCAGGCGACCGTTTCGCAAGAGTCCAATGTGAGTACGTTTAGGGACCTAGTGATCCAACCGGTTTGATGACTTGTGGCGCCGCCTCACTACCGTGATGGGAATGGGTCTCGCGGCCAAAACCTTGAAATAGTCACCAGACCTAGCGCGGGAAGGCCCCAGGAACCCCGCCATCTACCGTCAGTACCGAACCGGTTGTCCGCGACGAGTTATCTGACAACAGGAAGACCGCGGCCTGCGCGACATCTACCGTGGTCACGTGGTAGCCGAGCAGATTCCGCGAGGCATAGAACTCCTCTAGTTTCTCCGGTGCGATGCCGTGTGCTGCTGCACGCTCCTCGCGCAGGCCACCTTCCCAGAGTTTGGAGTTATCGAAAACCGCATCGGGGTTGATGGCGTTGGCTCTGATTTGGTGCTTGCCACCCTCTAGTGCGGCAACACGCATAAGTTGAATCATCCCCGCCTTAGATACCGAGTACGCTCCAAAACCCGCGCCAGGTCCGAATGCGTTCTTGCTCGCCACGTACACCAGCGACCCGCCGAGGCCTTGGGCCTGAATTGCCCGCATCGCTTCGCGCGTGAGTGCGAAAGCGCTGGTTAGGTTTATCCGCAATGCAGTGTCCCACTGCTCGTCCGTCAACTCGGTAAGGGTTCCGCTCACCCCTATCCCGGCGCTGAAGACCACCCCATCTAAGCCACCGAAGTGGCGAACTGCACGGCGAACAGTGGACGAGGTGACCGAAGAATCCGATTGATCTCCGGTAACAAGCACCGGGTCAGCTGCGCCAGCTGCACTCAACGAATTCGCAACCTCCGCCAGGCCGGCCGCGTCACGATCGGCTAGGACCAGCGAGCAACCGCTGGCACCAAGTGCTAACGCGATACCTCGACCAATACCCGAGGCGGCACCGGTCACGATCACGATCCGTCCGGCGAATTGCGCGGGTTGCGGTTTCAAAGTGAGTTTGTACAACTCCATCGGCCAGTAGTCGAAACGGAAAGTCTCGAGATCACTCAACGGCTCAGGTGTCCCGAAGGCGCCTAGCACCGTTCGCGCTACTTCGTGCGTGTGTACCGCGATGTCGGCCGCTATAGCGGCCTCCCGTTCGCTGGCTCCGGTGGTAACCGCACCCAGCCCAGGGACCAACATCACCCGCGGCATCGCATCGTGAGGTTCGGAGCCCTCCGGAAGTAACTCGCGGCGGCACTCCGCGTAGGCGGTGTACTCGTCTCGGTACTGCCCAACTGCTGGTCCAACATGATCGATCGACTTCACCACAAGTGATCGTGGCTTGATGCGCAGCATGTGATCTGCGCTGGCGACTCCACCTGCGACGATGCGCTCAACCTGTGGATGGTCCGCGACCGCGCGGAGTCGGTCGTCTACGCGCAAGATGCGATGCCCCGTTGCGCCAACTGCACCGCGCAGGCGCAGCAACAACCCCTGCAGTTCGTCGTCTGGGATGTCATCGTGTCGGGGCAACGGTCCGGTCGCGATCGCGTGCTGGGCGATAAAATCCCGCGCCTGAGCCACGACAGCCATGGTTCGTTGATAACAAGCGTCGGAGGAATCGGCCCACGTGATCAGCCCATGGTGCGCAAGAACCACGCCGTCGTAATGCGAGAGGTCACCGACGATCTTGCTCAACTCGAAACCTGGGCGCATCCACTCCACGTACGCGAATCCATCACCTAGAGCTTCGGCCGTGACCCTGCGTCCCTCAGCATGGTTGGTCAGCGAACAGATCGCATCGGCGTGCACATGATCAATGTGCGTGAAGGGGAGGAACGCGTGCAATAGTGTCTCAATTGATGGCCGCCGCGATGAAGGATCGAGTAGTGCGCGCGCGACGAGGTCGGTCATCTCCTCATCGCTCATTGCCCCGCGGCCGCTTAGCGCAGTCAGTTCAGCCAGCCGAAGTCCCGGGTAGTCGGATTCGATCGAACCGCGCATGTCGGCCCCAGACCCTTTGACCCACATGACCTCCTGTTGTCGCCCGAGGTGGTCAACAAAAGTGCCTTTGGCGGAAGTGTTACCGCCTCCGTACACGACCAAGGACGGATCCTCGCCGATGCGATTGGAGCGCTCGACGAGTTGGCGTAGCGGATCGCTCATACCGTCTTCTCCTTGACGAGATTGTCCACCGACGGGGTTTTCGAAGGCTCAACAACGCCTTGCTCCGTCACTATTGCTGAGATGAGACGCGCTGGCGTGACGTCGAATGCTGGGTTGAATCCTTTAGCGCCATCAGGTGCAATGCGAACACCACCTAAGGCGGTAACTTCCGCGCCATCGCGCAGTTCAATGTGAATCTCTTCTCCTGTGGAAGTTGTGAGGTCGACCGTCGTTGATGGAGCGGCCACGACGAACGGAATGCCCGCGTCCGCACAAGCCAATGCGACACCCACGGAGCCAATCTTGTTCGCTGTATCGCCATTGCGCGCTATTCGGTCCGCGCCAATGATTGCCACGTCGACCAGCCCGCGCAGGATTGTGCTGGCGGCGGCGCCATCAACCTGGACGAGATAGTCGATGCCCTCTTCCCGAAGTTCCCACGCCGTCAGTCGAGAACCTTGAAGTAGTGGGCGGGTCTCGTCCACGTAGACGAGTTCCAGCGCATCGCGTAGATGGAGTTCGCGCACGATGCCGAGCGCGGTACCCCAGGCAGTGGTCGCCAGGAATCCCGTATTGCAGTGGGTCAGGACTCGGACCTTCGAGCGACCGGTTCGCGCGAGAATCCAGTCGGCACCCAAACGTGAAAGTTCTCGGTTTGCGTCCTCGTCTTCCACCATGACGGCAGTTGCCTCTGCGAGCACCGCGTCGACTCCCTGGGCCATGAATGGGGTCACGCGATCGGCCCCCCACGCGAGATTTACCGCCGTGGGACGCGCATCTCGCACACGTCGTACCTGCTCCGTCAACTGGTCCGCAGACCAACCGGCACGCTGGGCCTGAAGCATGGCAACCGCTACGCCGTATGCACCGACCGCGCCCAGCGCCGGAGCCCCTCGAACCACAAGGCGTTGGATGGCATCAACCACCTGATCAACCGTAGAGCAGGACACCACGACATGCTTATTGGGCAGCAAGGTCTGGTCGATCAGCAGCAGGGATCCCTCAGATTTGTTCCACTCAACGGCACGCATACGACGAGGTTATCTCCCTTGGGTCCCAGAATGTGCGGTGTGGTCAGCCCAGTGGGGCCGCCAGCCCCGACTCGACCAAGGAACCCCGCTGCCGCCGGTTGTTGTGGGAGAACTAACCCGGACTACATTACGCAGAACGCCCCTTGGGGTCTTACCGGTGAGTGAGATCTCGCCTCAGGCACTGCGACCCCAAGACCTTATCGACCGAGCAGAGGGAAAGTTGCGCCATGGTTGAGCGGTTCTCGGTTGTCGATGTCATTCGGGCAAAGCGTGACAAGGGAGTCCTATCACCCGAGCAAATTGACTGGGTGATTGACGCGTATGTGCGCGGTGTTGTTGCTGAAGAACAGATGTCGGCCCTTACCATGGCGATTTTCTTAAATGGCATGACCGATGCCGAGATCGTGCGCTGGACGGATGCGATGATCCGCAGTGGTGAGCGCATGGATTTCTCGGCCCTTGATCGCCCGACCGTTGATAAGCATTCAACCGGTGGCGTCGGCGACAAAATCACCCTGCCGTTGGTACCGGTGGTGGCCGCCTGTGGCGCGGCCGTGCCCCAATTAAGCGGTCGAGGCCTCGGCCATACCGGTGGCACTCTCGACAAACTGGAATCGATCCCGGGTTGGCGCGCGGGGCTTACGACCCAGGAGATGTTCAAGGTGCTCCAGGCCGTGGGCGGAGTTATCTGCGCGGCCGGCCCGGGGCTGGCGCCGGCGGACAAGAAGCTCTACGCGTTGCGCGATGTCACCGCGACAGTTGAATCAATACCATTGATCGCTTCCAGCATCATGAGCAAGAAGATCGCAGAGGGTGCCGGTGGGCTCGTGCTCGATGTGAAGACGGGCTCCGGGGCCTTTATGTCCGACCCGCTGCAGGCCCGCAAGTTAGCCGAAACCATGGTCCGGATCGGTACCGACTCCGGGGTCCGCACCCGGGCCTTGATCACCGCGATGGACGTACCCCTTGGCCTGATGGTGGGCAATGCACTAGAAGTCAAGGAAGCAGTCGAAGTGCTCGCCGGTGGCGGGCCCGCCGACGTTATTGAACTCACCATAACTTTGGCCCGCGAAATGCTCGACCTTGTTGGCGTGAGCGGAATTGACCCGGCCGACACCTTGCGCGATGGCACCGCCATGGACGTTTGGAACCAGATGATCAGCGCCCAAGGCGGTGACCCAAAGGCCCCGCTCCCGGTGGCTCGGTGTACCCAGCAGATATTTGCCGGGTCCACGGGGGTACTAACTGAACTCAACGCCCTAAAGGTTGGAGTCGCCGCTTGGCGGCTCGGCGCCGGCCGGGCCCGCAAGGAGGATCCGGTGTCGGCCGGTGCCGGGATCCAAATTCATGCCAAGCCAGGTGATCAGGTGGCCGCCGGTGCGCCGCTACTGACTTTGTACACCGATGACGAAAGCCGATTCGCCGGTGCCCTAGCGGCCCTTGCGGATGCCACCGCCATTGGTCCGATTGGCGCCGAGGTTACTCGATTGCCACTTGTGATCGAGAAGATCAACTAACTACCACAACTATTTTGACCCCGCCTGGTACCTGCTCGTTACGTTAAAAGAGCAGATCAATTGTTGCGGGTCAAGGCACGATTTTTCCGGTTGACTTCGCCACTTTGATGCCGAAGCCAAGCTCGGCACCAAGGTCATCCCCGTAATACATAAGTCCAGAGTTCTTCCCGGTTGGCAGAATATCGGGGTCACCACCACGTGTCATAACAGACTTCTCTTTACTGAAGGTAACGCCATTCTTACTCGTGGAGACCAAGATGCCGTAGAAGCTGCCGCGGTCACCGGCGTAGTACAGGGCGATCTTGCCTTTCTTGTCTATCACCGCGAATGGATGGGAGCCACCATCTTTGATGGTGCCGGAGGCGCCGGTAATTTCTGGACCCAAACTCCAATTGAGCATATCCTTGCTGGTTGCTGTCCGCATCACCCGGAACGCGCGCTCCCCCGGCTTCTCGAGATTGGAGAAATAGCCGCGATAACCGGCTCCTTGCTTGATGACGGTCAGCCCTCCGGGCTCAAAGCCGGCCTGCGCCGTAGTGATGACAGGTCCCTCCTTCGTGAAGGTAACTCCGCCGTCATTGCTGATCGCAGCATTAATGTTGCCGCCTTCGATATAAAACAGTCGCATTGAGTCACCACCTAGGGAAACCACCCTTGGTTGGCCGGCCACGGCACCACTCAGAATCGATGTCGGGTCGGCAACGAATGATGTCCCCTTCTTGTTTGTTGATGTGGCGCTTCGAACGAATTGATTCGCAACGTAAACGAAAATCTTCACTTTACCATTTGGTAGTCGTATTGCTGTGACGTCAGCGACTTGCTTGTCGGGGGAATTGAAGGTTGCTGCCGATAGTGCTGTACCAACCGACTTAAAGTTCTTTGCCTGCTTTACCGTGGAAGCACCGGTGCTACCGCTGTCAAGAGTCTCCAGGCTGGGTTGCCAAGTACCACCAGTGCACTTGATTGCGCCGCCGCCTAGAGCAACGACCTGACCCTCGGTTGCGCATGGGTCACCGGGAAATTCACCGGCATAGGCCATATTTGGCACGAAGATCAGTGCGGATGCCACCGCAAGACCAGCGAAACTCCTTAATCCCATAGCGCGACCCTAAAGCAGAAAAATGGAGTTGTCTAACTTTTTCGAAATTTAGATTAAAATAAGTGCGACAACCCCGGCGACGATAGTTGTGACACCGACAATTTGCACTCTGCCTAATTTCTCCTGGAACAACAGGTACGCCATGATGGCTGCGATCGGCGCGAATTGCGATGCGAGTACGGCGGTGACGGCGACCCCGTACTGGGCACCGATTGCGTAGCAGGTGAAACCGAGTATTTCGACAAAACCCAGTAGCACGAGAAACGGTGCCGCCATTTTGGTGATCTTGAGTTTTTTGAGTAGCAGCAGTGGGATGAACAGTGCGACGACTCCGACGCTGCGAGCCGGTAGCAGTAGCCAAGCGATGGGTAGTTCATCACTGAGATTTCCGGTGGCGTAAAGCGCAATCCCAAATGCGACCGCACCGATGGTGGCGAGAATAGCCGCGCGGCCCGGCCGCTCGTTGGGGATGGGGGCCGGGTCCTTGCCGATCGAGGCGAGAACGACTCCGCCCACTATTACCAGCAGCACGAAAGCCGCCAGCGGCGCAATTGATTCGCCCAAAATGGCGGCAATAGTTGCGGCAATGGCGCCCTCGGTGGCAATGATGGGCGCAACGACGCCGACCTTGCCGAATCTAAAGGCGCTCGCCCCGAGTAATAACCCGGTGACATTGCCCAGTCCAGAGACCGCCCACCAAATTGAGTTGGTGCCGGTGAGTCCGGTTGGAATCCCAGCGATCAATACCAACGGGATGGTGGCGGTAAGGCCGATGAGCATTGCCCAAGCCACCGTTGAGTAAGCGCCAATGAGCTTTACTGCTCGGGAGGCCGCAAGGGAGCCGGCGGCGAAGCAGATGGCGGTCGCAAGACCGAAGACGATACTTACCACCCTTGATTAAAGCAGGTAGTCAGCTTGGTACCGGAAACACCACCACCGATCCTTAGTAAAATCTAGTTGCACTAAGTTCAGTACATGGTGATGGAGGCAGGCACCTTTTCTCCGGTCCCCGAAGACTTGATTCTGCGGGCCCCGAAAGTCCTGCTGCACGACCACCTTGATGGCGGCCTGCGGCCCCAAACGATCTTGGAGTTGGCCGCGGAGCAGGGTTATCCGAATCTTCCCGCCACCGACCCCGAGGTTTTATCGCGGTGGTTCACCGAGTCGGCCTACTCCGGCTCCTTGGAGCGGTATTTGAAGACTTTCGTGCACACTGTGGGGGTGATGCAGACCGAGGAGGCACTGCGCCGGGTCGCACTTGAATGCGCGAGTGATCTGGCCGCCGATGGGGTGGTCTATGCCGAAGTTCGCTTCGCTCCCGAACTCCACGTCGAAAAAGGCTTGAGCGAGGCTCAGGTGGTTGAAGCTGTGCTCGCCGGCTTTGCCGATGGGCAGCGGGCAGCGCTGGCGCAGGGCAACCGCATCAGAGTCGGAGTCCTGCTAACAGCAATGCGTACGGCATCCCATGGCCGCAAGATTGCCGAACTAACTGTTGAGTACCGAGATAAAGGTGTGGTTGGTTTCGATATCGCCGGGGCCGAGGCTGGGTTTCCGCCCACCCGTCATCTTGATGCCTTCGAGTACCTAAGGCGCGAGAACGCGCACTTCACGATCCATGCGGGCGAGGCATTTGGCTTGCCGAGTATCTGGGAAGCGATCCAGTGGTGCGGCGCTGATCGGCTGGGTCATGGCGTGCGAATTGTCGACGACATCACGGTCGAGCCGGACGGCTCCCAGACTCTTGGGCCACTGGCAGCTTATGTTCGTGATCGCCGGATCCCACTTGAGATGTGCCCGACTTCTAATGTGCAGACCGGTGCTGCAGCGTCAATCGAAACCCATTCGATCGGCCTACTTCGTCGCCTTGGCTTTCGGGTAACGGTGAACACCGACAACAGGTTGATGTCTGGCACCTCGATGAGCAAGGAAATGTCACTGCTCAGCGCTGCCTTCGGGTATGGCCTTAACGATATGCAGTGGTTTACCGTAAACGCCATGAAGAGTGCGTTCATTCCATTCGATGAGCGCCTAGATATCATCACGGAGCAGATTAAGCCGCAGTACACCGCGCTGCGGGCGGTGCTGGCTGAGCGAATGTCAGGGGGATTGGTTGATGGCACTGCTTGAGGTGGTCGAGTCAAGTCAAGAACATGTTGTTGACCTGCGGCATGAACTCGACAAAGTCCGAGAAGCCCTCGATCGCACGGATGCCGTGCTGGCAATTGCTGATGACACCTTAAGCCGCGCCGAGGATGCCATTGTGCAGTCGCGGCGCTGGGCGCCCGTGGTACTTGGTGTCATTGCCCTAGTGGTGGTTGGCGCCGCAGCCGCAGTTGTTATTCGTCGGCGCCAGCAAGAGTCAAATCAAGACTAACCGGCTAGGCGCCGAGTGGATGCCAAACAGTCTTGGTCTCCACGAAAGCACCAAGTCTGCTTAAGTCGGGGGTAGCCAACCAATTGGGCTGGGCTGGTCGCCGCACGCGCTTGATGGTGCCGGCCGCTTCAATTTCCAATTTCTTGGCCAACTCGGTGCTTGTTACACCGGTTAGGTCGATCGCATTGACATCACCGTGGCTCGCCAGCCAAGGCGCGATCTCGCCCGGATCGCCGGTTAGTACATTGATAACACCAGGTGGTACATCCGAGGTCGCTAGGACTTCTGTCAAGGTGATGGCTGGGATCGGCCGAGTGGTACTTGCAATCACGATGATCGCGTTGCCGGTAACGACGATGGGCGCGAGCACACTGACTAGCCCGAGCAGGCTTGAGTCCTGCGGCGCGACGGCGGCCACCACCCCGGTGGGCTCGGGGATGGAGAAATTGAAATAGGGGCCGGCCACCGGGTTGGTGTTGCCGAGTACCTGTGCGTATTTGTCTGACCAGCCGGCGTACCAGACCAGCCGATCAATTGCGGTGTCGATCACCCGGGCGGATTTCTTATCACCTAAGCCCTCGGCGGCCTGCACATCGGCGATGAACTGCTCGCGGCGACCTTCCATGACTTCGGCTACCCGATACAACACCTGGCCGCGGTTGTAGGCGGTAGCGGTACTCCATGCGTCAAAGCCCTTGCGGGCGGCGAGTACCGCGTCACGGGCATCCTTGCGAGAGCCCTTGGCGGCATTGGCAAGGAATTTGTCGTCAGTGTCGTGCACCTCATAGGTGCGGCCGGACTCACTGCGCGGGAAGGCACCGCCAATGAAAAGTTTGTAGGTCTTGCGTACCTCGACGCGATCGCTCATGACATCCCCTTGGCCTGATCGTCGCCATCAGTTGCCGATCGTAAATAGGCGGTAAGGCCTTGGATCCCACCTTCGCGGCCAAAGCCGGATTCCTTGAACCCGCCAAATGGGCTGGCCGGATCAAATCGGTTGAAGGTGTTGGCCCAAATGACCCCGGCTCGAAGTTGGCCAGCCAGCCAAAGGATTCGGCTGCCTTTTTCGGTCCAAATCCCGGCGGATAATCCAAACGGGGTGTTGTTCGCCTTTTCGACCGCCTCATCTGGGGTGCGGAAGGTAAGGACGGAAAGTACCGGACCGAAGATCTCTTCACGGGCGATTCGATGAGCCTGGGTGACATTGGTGAAAATCGTTGGTGCACACCACCAGCCTTTGTCGGGGATATCGCATGGCGCTGTCCAGCGCTGCGCCCCTTCGTCGTCACCGGATTTAATCAACTCGGTGATCTTGTTCAACTGCTCGCGTGAGTTAACCGCCCCGATATCTGTGTTCTTATCGAGTGGGTCGCCAAGTCGCAGGGTTTGGAGTCGGCGTTTGAGGGCGTCGATGGTCTCCTCGGCAATCGACTCTTGCAGTAGCAACCGCGACCCGGCGCAGCAAACATGACCCTGATTGAAGAAAATGCCATCGACAATGCCCTCAACTGCTTGGTCAATGGGTGCGTCGTCAAAGACGATGTTGGCCGCCTTACCGCCAAGTTCAAGGGTCAGTTTGCGGCGGGTACCAGCTAGCGCACGTGCGATGGATTTGCCGACTTCCGTTGATCCGGTGAAGGCGATCTTGTCGATGCCCTTGTGCTCAACAATCATGCGCCCGGTGTCTCCAGCCCCGGTGATGATGTTGACAACCCCAGGTGGTAGTTCAGCCTGCTGGCAGACCTCCGCGAACAACAAGGCGGTAAGTGAGGTGGTTTCGGCCGGCTTGAGCACCACGGTGTTGCCGCAGGCAAGTGCTGGCGCGATCTTCCAGGCGAGCATTAGCAGCGGAAAGTTCCAAGGGATGATCTGGCCGGCGACGCCAAGGGATCGGGGGTTTGGGCCAAGGCCAGCGTAATCAAGTTTGTCGGCCCAGCCGGCGTGGTAGAAGAAGTGCGCTGCGGCAAGGGGCACGTCAATGTCGCGGGACTCGCGAATTGGCTTGCCGTTATCAAGTGTTTCAAGCACCGCGAACTCACGGGACCGCTCTTGGAGTAATCGTGCGATCCTAAACAGGTACTTAGCGCGATCGCGACCGCTCATCACCGACCAAACGCGGTCATAGGCTCGTCGGGCGGAGTTAACCGCGGCGTTTACATCACTTTGATTCGCCTCGCTAATCTCAGCCAGGACTTCCTCGGTCGCGGGATTGACGGTCTTAAATGCCGTGCCGCCGGTTGGGTCGACGAACTCGCCATTGATAAAAAGTCCGTACGACGAAGCGATGGAAACGATCGCCCGAGACTCGGGGGCGGGTGCATATTCGAAGGTCACCGGTGCTCCTGTCAGTCGATCGTGACGTAGTCAGGGCCGGAGTAGTGGCCTACCGCCATGCGTTGTCGTTGCATGAGCAGATCATTCAGGAGCGTTGATGCACCAAAACGAAAAAGATCGGGCGTGAGCCAGGCTTCACCCGCGGTTTCTTTAACTAGTACTAAGTATTTAATGGCGTCCTTGCTCGTGCGGATACCACCCGCCGGCTTAACGCCGATCCGAGTCTGGGTGAGTTCGTAATAATCGCGCACGGCCTGCAGCATTACGAGCGTGACGGCAGGTGTCGCGGCGACCGGAACCTTGCCGGTCGAAGTCTTGATGAAATCCGCGCCCGCCATCATGGCCAGCCACGAGGCGCGTCGCACATTGCCAAGGGTTCGTAGTTCGCCGGTTTCCAGGATGACCTTGAGATGGGCTAGGCCGCAGGCCGCCTTGACCGCGATGATTTGCTCGTGCACGAGCCCGTAATTGCCGGCAAGGAAGGCGCCCCGATCTATCACCATGTCGATCTCGTCAGCTCCACCGGCGACCGCGTCGTGGACATCTTGCAGCTTGACCTCAAGGCTCGCGCGGCCACTCGGGAATGCGGTGGCAACGGCGGCGACATGCAGGTTGTCGCCGACGGCGGCCCGGGCGACCGGCGCCATGTCGCCGTAGACGCAAACGGCGGCAACACTTGGCGCGGTTGGATCAGTTGGATCGGGCCGTAGCGCCTTGGCGCACATAGCCCGCACTTTGCCGGGGGTGTCCATGCCCTCAAGGGTGGTGAGATCAACCATCCGAATTGCCATGTCGATCGCCCAGGACTTCGACTCGTTCTTAATTGACCGCGTCCCCAGTGCCGTGGCCCGGGCCTTGATACCAACTTCGTCCACCCCGGGTAATCCATGTAAGAACTCACGCAGCGCGCTGGTGGTGAGCGGTTCGGCGAGGGTTCGCACGTAACTAGTCTAACCAAGTGCGAACGGCGGCCCCGATGGCATTGAGTCGGCCGCTGGCGAGGTCACGGGCTTGGCCAAGTGCCCCCCCGGTTACCGGGATTACGACCTGTAGATAGCACTTGATCTTGGGTTCGGTACCACTTGGCCGCACGATGATGCGTGAGCCGGACTCGAGCTCAAAGCGCAGGCCGTCGGTTGGTGGCAGCCCGTCGACCCCCTGCTCGAAATCGGCGAATGCGGTCACCTGGAACCCGCCAACCGAAGTCGGAGTCTTAGATCGCAACCGTTGCATTATCTTGCTGATGGTCAAGAGGTCGTCGACCCTGATGGATACCTGCTCGGTGACATAAAGGCCATGGGCGAGCGCGAGTTCGTCGAGCACATCTTGGACGGTGCGACCTTCGGATTTGAGTCGGGCCGCCATCTCGGCAATCAGCAGCGCGGCCGAGACCCCGTCCTTGTCCTTGACCGCGTCTGGGTCTACGCAGTAGCCGAGCGCCTCCTCATAACCAAAGCGCAGGTTTGGAATACGGGCGATCCATTTGAATCCGGTGAGGGTTTGTTGATAGTCATGCCCGGCGGACTCGGCAATTTCCTTGAGCAAGGAGCAGGAGACGATTGACGATGCGAATACCCCCGGCGCAGTACCTCGGCGAATCATCCACCACGCGAGCAAAGAACCAACTTCATCACCTTTGAGCTGTCGCCAACCGGCGTTGCTGCTTTCGGCTGGTGCGGGCACGGCAACCGCGCATCGGTCAGCGTCTGGGTCATTTGCGATCACGATGTCGGCGGCGCTGGCCGCTGCGGTCGCCAAAGCTAGATCCATTGCCCCGGGTTCTTCTGGGTTTGGAAATGCGACGGTGGGGAAATCGGGATCGGGAGTGAATTGCTCGGTCACCGGTACCGGTTGGCCGAAACCGGCAGCTTGCATCACCTGGTCGACCACGCCGCCGCCGACGCCGTGCATTGGGGTGTAGACGACTTTTATATCTCGGGGGGCCGCTGGCGGGACCAAGCTTGCGGTGCGGGCTACATATGCCTCAAGGAGATCCTCGCCGAGGGTTACCCAGTCATCGCCCTGGGGTAGTTGGGCGATATCGCCCAAAGCGGTGATTTCGGCGATCAGGGCACTGATATCACTTTCGGCTGGTGGCACGATCTGGCTACCGGCGTCAAGGTACACCTTGTAGCCGTTATCCCGGGGTGGGTTGTGGCTGGCCGTCACCATCACTCCGGCGGCGCAACCCAAATGGCGAATTGCAAAGGCCAGCACCGGGGTTGGTAGTGGCCGGGGGAGGACCATCGCACTGATACCGGCTCCGGTCATCACACTCGCGGTGTCGCGGGCGAAGACATCAGAGTTATGTCTGGCGTCATAGCCGATGACGACTGTGCCACCGCTTGGATGCAATTTCTTGAGGTACCGCGCGAGCCCGGCGGCGGCGCGAATAACCACCACGCGGTTCATGCGGTTTGGCCCGGGACCAAGTGGCCCGCGGAGCCCGGCCGTACCGAATTGCAATGTGCCGGTGAATGCATCGGCCAACTCCTGCTGAGCGACTTCGTCATCGACCTTCGCGCGCACAATGAGTGCCTCAAGCTCACTCCTAGTCTGCGGATCGGGGTCGATTTCTAGCCACGCGGTTGCCGCAGCAAAGTCGATCATGGGATTTGTCGGATCACCCGGGCGAGCAAGTCACCCATCCTGGTGGCGGCCGCGCGGCCAGCCGCCAAGACTTCAAGGTGATCCAACGCGTGCCCGGACATTCCGGCGGCCAAGTTAGTGACAAGTGATAGGCCCAAAATCTCCATGCCGAGGGAGCGGGCGACAATGGCCTCCAGGGCGGTGCTCATGCCGACCAAGGTGCCACCGATCGCGCGCACCATTTGGATCTCAGCCGGCGTCTCATACATCGGGCCACGGAATTGCGCGTAGACGCCTTCGGGTAAACCCGGGTCTATCTCGCGGCATAGTGCGCGTAGGCGGTGCGAATAAAGATCGGTGAGGTCGACAAAATCGGCACCATGTAATGGCGAGGTGCCGGTGAGGTTTAGGTGATCTCGGATCAGCACCGGGGTGCCAGGAACCCAACTAGCGTCGAGGCCACCGCAACCGTTGGTTAAAACCATGATTTGGCAACCGGCCATTGCGCAGGTGCGCACCGCATGGGTGACGGCGTCGACCCCGCGTTCTTCATAAAGGTGGGTGCGACCTAAGAAGACGAGTACCGCGGTGCCGTCGGCATCGATGCTGCGCACCATACCGGCATGACCCTGGACCGCGGCTGGGGTGAAATAGGGGAGGTCGGTGACGGGGAACTCAGCCACCGTCCTACCTAGGAGATCTGCGGCCGGCACCCAACCGGAGCCCAGCACCACCGCAGTTTGGTGGTTCGGCACCCCGCTCAAACTCGCCAGTGCGGCCGCGGCCTCACCGGCTCGGTTATTTGCTTGCTGGGTGGCATCGTTGCTGGTCACGGGATGAACCTACCGCGCGCGCCTGCGTGAGCCAACGCTGAAGTGAAGCCGACGAGCGGCCTCGGTCACCAAACCCGAAAGGCTCGGATAGACGCTATAAGAGGTGGCAATTTGATCGCCGGTAAGCCGTTGCTCGACCGTGATGGTCAGGGAGTGAATCAACTCACTGGTGTTGGTCCCAACGACTACCGCCCCGGCTGAATATCTAAGGCAACTTCGAACCCGCCCGTGCACGGACGGCAATTCGGAGTCCCCGGATATTAGTGGCTAGTTAGAGAGACAGCCCTTCCGAGATTTTAGTGATAACTGCGGATTCGACGCCGATCTTTGAGTTGTCGAATGACAACTTGTAGTCAAGGCTGAAATCGCTTTGGGCACTGGCGACACTTACCTGGCGCAAAATATTATCCGCGGATATCTCGCAGGACCCAAAACTGTAACCCATGTTCTTGATCAACATGTCATATTGCGTCTGAATTATCTCGGTGAACTCCGCAAGTGTGACGTTCTGTCGGAAATTCCCCGAGGCGTATGAATAAGCCAATTCCCAATCACGTGCCGCAAATGCGTCGATCTGTGCTGACAGGTGTTTAGTTATCGCCTCCTCCTGGTTAACGGTGCACGGACCATCAGCGAGGGGCTCAAATGCAGATGACTGGGCGCAGGCGGTAAGGAACGTGAGGGCGAGAACCGGGGCGGTGAGGAATTTCACCTGTCGGGCCAAATAAGATCCCTGTCCAAAGCCATGATTAGTCCTGAGGTGCATGTCGGTAACATACTTTCGGTCAGGTTATTAGGCAATTCGAATTTGGGCAATTGCGACCTCAGCCATGCGCAATGGAGTGAAAATAATGGCTCGAATTAAGAATGGCTTCCTGCCCAAAGTATGTGCACGGTGCGGACTTGAGTTTGAGTGGCGTAAGAAATGGGCCCGGGATTGGGTAAACGTTGAATACTGTTCCCAAAAATGTAAGTCCGGAAAGTAGTTGGCTAGATCCCACCTTGATCCAGCCCGCTCAGTACTTCTTGGGCCCGCACCCTTAGTTCCGGTAGATCAGCCAACCGATCCAGGCCGAATAGTTGTTGCCGCATGCGATGGTTACCAGCGAATTGCTCCCGGTGCCGGTCCAGGAAATCCCAGTACAAGGTGGTGAATGGGCAGGCGGTCTCACCGGTGCGCAGCTTTGGATTGTAGTCGCAACCCTTGCAGTAATTGCTCATGCGCGAGATGTATGCCCCGCCCGCGGCATAGGGCTTGGTCATGAGTTGCCCGCCGTCGGCATAGACCCCCATCCCAATGACATTTGGCACCATCACCCAGTCAGCAGCATCGATAAACATCTCGCGCATCCAGTCAAGAAATTGTTGCGGGTTGGTGCCGGTGATGAGCGCTAGGTTGCTAAGGAGCATGAGTCTTGGGATGTGGTGCACCCAAGCCCGGCTTTGAATATCGGTGACCGTCTGCTTGATGCAGTTCATCGAAGTTTTATTGGGATCGGTGAAGAGGGGCAACAAATTGCGAGTTGCGTTCAGGCGATTGTTATCTCGGTAAGCCTCTCCAAGATGCCAGTACATGCCATTGATGTACTCGCGCCAACCAATCAACTGCCGGATGAAGCCTTCGCAGGATTCGATGGGAATTTCGCCGGCGTTGAACGCGGTAATGGCTGCGTCGACCACCTCTTGGGGGTGTAGTAGTCCGTTGTTCAGATACGGGGAGAGCAGGGAGTGGTGTAGGGCCCAGTTATCGGTGGTCATCGCGTCCTCGAGGGGACCGAATTCACCGAAGTGGTTATCGATGAAGTTGTGCAATTGCGACAGGGCGCCGTCGCGGGTGGTGGCCCAGGTCGTCGAGGGAATGTAGCCCAGTTCTTCGGCAACTTGATCATCGATCTCGTCGCGGGTGTGCTCTAGGTAGGGGGGACCGTCATATTTCTTAGGTGGGGGCAGGCGATTTTCCTTGTCGTAGTTCCAGCTACCTCCAGTGGGTAAGCCATCGGTGATGAGGATGTCTAACCGGATACGCTGCGCCCGGTAGAAGCTCTCCATCAAGTATTTCTTCTGTGTAGCAGCCCACTCTTCGAAAAGTGGTCGTGGCGTGAGGAAGAAGTCATTTGCGACGAAACTAGCGCCATGTGATTGGAGTAATTGGTGCTGGCGAAAAGATGATGGCTCGGTGCAGGTAACTGGCGGTTGGCCGTGATCACTTTGGATGGACTCAAGCCCCGCAATTATCGTCGGAGCTTTGCGGTAGTCAACGGTGAAGCCCTCTTTTTGAAGTGCTGCTGCGAAGTGACGAGCCGCTGATATCAGGAAGTGCAGGCGCGCCGGGTGCCAGTTTCGCCCCGCGATCATCCGGTCACTTTCCACCATTGCGATCAGGTCCTGTTTCGGGTCAGCGGTCCGTAGCGCGCCGTGGTCGCGGTGCAGTTGGTCGAAGGGAAGAAAAATAAGCCGGCTCATGAGCCGATAGTAGGTGGCCGATGGCGGGATAAATAATGAGCCTCGTGTCGAGTGCGATGCCATTGGTTATTCGCCCGCATTACCTGAATGGGCCGTTGCCACCCCGTGAAACCCTGCAGCAGATGCCTGCAAGGACTCTCGAGGTGATACCTACTCCGGAAGAAGTGGCGAGCTACGCAATTGCCCTGTTGCCTTCGTCGGGAGTTGCTCAGTTGCTGCCTGACGGTCCAAGGAGACTGCGGATGCTCTCCTCTAGGACAAGTGCGCTATTTTTGGCAAGTGATGAGTCATCCTTTATGACGGGTTCGATTGTCTCTGCTGATGGTGAAATGACGGGTCAGTAGACTAAAAAACATGTCAACCCGGCTGACTGGGTATGCCGTAACTCTTCGTATTGCGATACTGGTCAATCCGCTATTTGGCAAAGCTCGGTGCCGGTTGGCACCGTGGTGCCGGCGACCGCGCTGAGCCCGGTGACGGTGCCAGCTTTATGCGCCGTGAGTGGCTGTTCCATCTTCATGGCTTCGAGAACCACGATGAGATCACCGGCCGCAACCTGCTGGCCTTCGACCACTTCAACTTTGATGATGGTGCCCTGCATCGGCGCGGTGACCGAATCACCCGAGGCGGTGGCCGAGGATTTCTTCGCGGTGCGCTTCTTTGGCCCGGCTGCACCCTTGGTGGCCTGGAACCCGGCGGGCAGGTTGACTTCGACCCGCTTGCCGTTGACTTCGACGACCACGCTCGCGCGCGCACCGTCCGCGTCGGCGCCATTGCTGCCGGCGGTATACGCAGGGATTTGATTATCAAACTCGGACTCAATCCAGCGGGTGTGCACGGTAAATGGTGCGGCTGGATCAACAGGAGCAAACGCCGGATCTCGAACGACCACCCGATGGAAGGTGAGCGCGGTGGCAATACCGTCAACTTGGAACTCATCAAGGGCACGGCGGGCACGCTGCAAGGCTTCGGCGCGGTCGGCGCCGGTGACAATAAGTTTTCCGAGCAGGGAGTCGAAGTTACCGCCGATGATGTCACCGGCTTGGAAGCCTGAGTCCATGCGCACCCCGGGGCCACTGGGGGGGCTCCACACATCTAGAACTCCCGGTGCGGGCAAGAAGCCGCGGCCTGGATCTTCACCGTTGATGCGGAACTCGATCGAGTGACCGGTGGTGACCGGGTCAACCTCTTCGATGACGCCGCCTTCGGCGATGCGGAATTGCTCGCGCACTAGATCGATACCGGTGACCTGTTCGGAGACTGGATGTTCGACCTGTAGACGGGTGTTGACTTCGAGGAAGGAAATCGTGCCATCGGCACCGATGAGAAACTCGCAGGTGCCGGCATTGGTATAGCCGGCTTCCTTGATGATGGCTTTTGATGAGCGGTACAACTCATCGTGTTGGGCCTGTGTTAAGAACGGTGCGGGGGCTTCTTCCACCAACTTTTGGTGCCGGCGCTGGAGTGAGCAGTCGCGGGTGGAAACCACGATGACGTGGCCGTGCTGGTCGGCGAGGATTTGGGTTTCCACGTGTCGCGGGTTATCGAGATAGCGTTCGACGAAGCATTCCCCGCGGCCGAAGGCCGCGAGTGCCTCGCGGACCGCGGAGTCGAATAGCTCGGGGATCTCCTCCAGGTTGCGGGCAACTTTCATGCCCCTACCGCCACCACCAAATGCTGCCTTAATGGCGATCGGTAGGCCGTGCTTCTTGGCAAACTCCACTACTTCACCGGCATTCTTGACCGGGTCGGCGGTGCCCGGAACCTGCGGGGCGCCGGCCCGCTGGGCAATATGCCGGGCACTTACCTTGTCGCCGAGTAAGCGAATGGCGGCCGGTGGCGGGCCGATCCAGGTTAATCCGGCTTCAACTACCGCTTGGGCGAAATCGGCGTTCTCCGACAAGAATCCATAGCCGGGGTGGATGGCATCGGCGCCGGACTTCTTGGCGGCCTCAAGGATTTTGTCGATCACCAAATAGCTCTCGGCCGCGGTAGCCCCACCTAGGGCGAAAGCCTGGTCTGCCAAACGCACATATAGAGCGTCGCGATCTGGGTCGGCGTACACGGCAACTGACTCAAGGCCCGCGTCTCGGCAGGCGCGGATGACCCGGATGGCGATTTCGCCACGGTTAGCGATCAAAACCTTGCGCACGGGCTAGTACCTTTCTGGGGTTGATCAAAGCGTATCGACCGGAGTTAGGCGCTGGTCCACAGGTCGGTCCAAGTGATACCCAAATCGCGCAGCAGTCGGCGCAGCGTGGGCATCGAAATCCCAAGGACGTTACTCGGGTCACCGTCGATGCCATCTATGAACGGGGCACTTCGGCCATCGAGAGTAAATGCCCCGGCCACATTCAATGGCTCACCGGTTGCCACGTAGGCCTCGATTTCGGCCGCGGCCATGTGGCCGAAGTTAATTACTGTAGTTGCGGTGGCGCCGGCGGCCAGATCGCCGAAGATGACCCAGTGCCCGGTGTGCAGCAGCCCGGTCCGACCGGACATCGCAGTAATCCGCTCGATTGCCACCTGGGCGGTTAGCGGTTTACCGTAGCCAACTTCGGCCAGTTCGAAAATGGAGTCGCAGCCGACTATCACCGCTGGCGTGCCGGCAAACTTTGGGGCCACGTCATCGGCTTTGGCTTTGGCTAGAGCGAGGGCCAAATCTATTGGTGAAATGGCACCAAGTTGGTGGGTGAGGGCGTCCTCGTCGACAGCGCTGACTTCGATGATCGGAGAGATACCGGCATCGAGTAGGACTCTTTTGCGCGCGGGTGATGCCGAAGCGAGAACCAGACGGATGGTCGTCACCTCGGCAGCGCGGAGGCGCGCCAAGCACCGGGCCCGGCACTAAGTTGCGGCCTAGTCAGTCGCCCCTTATCAGCCCACAGGCCCACCGGCTTATTGCCGGTTGGCCGATCAGAAAGTCGTGCCGTCAACACGGTGACGATGGCGATTAGTTCGTCGGCGGTTGGCGAACCGGCGACCACTTCAATGTCACCTGCTTGGGGCGCACTCACAGCGGGATATTGCCGTGCTTCTTCGGTGGCCGGGTGGCCCGCTTATTGCGCAAAGCGCGCAGGCCACGGGTAATCATCAGCCGGGTCTCACTAGGAAAGATGACGCGGTCGACGTAACCGCGCTCTGCGGCGATATATGGATTAGCCAAGGTGTCCTGATACTCGGCTAGTAGCCGAGCGCGCTCGGCATCAGGATCTTGCGCAGCGGCCAGTTCCTTGCGATACAAAACATTTACGGCCCCTTGCCCACCCATCACCGCTATCTCAGCGGTGGGCCAGGCCAGATTCAGATCAGCACCAAGATGCTTAGAGCCCATGACGACGTAGGCACCGCCGTAGGCCTTTCGGGTGATCACGGTCACCAAAGGCACGGTGGCTTCGGCGTAAGCATAAATAAGCTTTGCGCCGCGGCGGATGATGCCGTTCCATTCCTGGTCGGTGCCCGGTAGGAAGCCGGGAACGTCAACGAAAGTTAGGACCGGAATATTGAAGGCATCGCAGGTGCGGACAAAGCGTGCCGCCTTCTCCGAGGCGTCAATATCCAAGGTACCCGCGTACTGCATGGGCTGATTTGCCACGATCCCGACCGAGTGCCCTTCGACGCGGCCGAACCCGCACAAAATATTTGGCGCGAATAGGGCTTGGGTTTCGAGGAACTCACCATCATCGAGCACATGCTCGATGACCCGATGCATGTCATATGGCTGATTGGGGGAGTCCGGGACGATGGTATCGAGCTCACGGTCTTCGTCGGTGATTTCGAGGGCGACCTCCACCTCGTAGACCGGCGCGTTATCAAGATTATTGCTAGGGAGGAAGGAGAGTAGTGCCTTCAGGTAGTCAAAGGCATCATTTTCATCGCTGCCCATGTAATGCGCGACACCACTTTTCGAGTTGTGGGTTAGAGCCCCGCCCAGATCCTCGAACTCCAGGTCTTCGCCAGTCACGGTCTTGATGACATCGGGGCCGGTGATGAACATATGTGAGGTCTTGTCGACCATGATGGTGAAGTCGGTGATGGCCGGTGAGTACACGGCCCCACCGGCACATGGCCCCATGATCATGGATATCTGCGGTATTACACCAGAGGACTGCACATTGCGGTAGAAGATCTCACCATATAAACCAAGTGCGACGACACCTTCTTGAATGCGCGCACCACCTGAGTCGTTGAGGCCGATGACCGGACAACCGGTCTTCATGGCCAGATCCATGACTTTGACGATCTTCTCGCCGAAAACCTCACCGAGGGAGCCGCCGAAAACGGTGAAATCCTGAGCGAACACACAAACCGGACGACCATCGACGGTGCCGTAACCGGTGATGACCCCATCACCGTACGGTCTGTTGTTCTCCAGTCCGAAACCAACCGAACGATGCTTCGCAAGGCCATCTAGCTGCTGGAAGGAGCCTTCGTCGAGGAGGGCGTCAATGCGCTCCATCGCGGTCATCTTGCCGCGGGCATGCTGCTTTTCGGCGGCGGCGCCGCGCCGGTCGACGGCTTCGGCCCGCCGTTCGCGCAAGATCTCGGCTTTGCCCGCGGTGGTATGCGGGTCGGGTGCTGCTGACATGGTTTTCCTCCTCGCCGTACCTTAGCCACCATGAATGCGGGTCGCTTCGGTGAGCGGCCATCGCGCGCACCACTTGATGCGGTAGCGGTGCGCAGGTGGCTGACCCACTACCCACCTCCGGCCGGTGCCAGTTGGTGGCCCGAACCCCAATTGCTCGCGACCACCCCGTCGACAAATATCGAACTGGCCGCGTTACTGGCAACCGGCCCGGTACCCGAGGGCACCTGCGTGGTGGCCGAGCACCAATCGGCGGGTAAGGGGCGCCAAGGCCGGGGGTGGGAGAGCCCGGCCGGTGCGGGGCTGTGGCTGTCGGTGGTTATTGACATTGCCGCGGTGGCACCGGCGCAGCGGGGCCTATTACCGCTGGCCGCGGGGCTGGGGGTAGCCGACGCACTGACCGAGGTCACCGAGCTGGCGGTGCTGCTGAAATGGCCGAATGACCTGGTAATTGACGGCCCGGCTCGAGGCGGTGCACCCGGGCCGCGCAAGTTGGGCGGGCTGCTGGTTGAAGCCGGTGACCAGGCGATCCTCGGCTGCGGTATCAACGTCAGCGCCCAGGTGGCTGAACTGCCCACCGCCTCGGCCACCTCATTGGCTTTGGAGGGGGCCACCGAGGTGGACCGCGGGCAGCTACTGGCGGCCGCCCTTTGGCACCTGCGGCGCCGGGTTGACCAATGGCGGGGCGGGATGGGGCTAATTGACGACTACCGCGGGCGTTGCCTGAGTCTGGGTCGTCAGGTAGTGATCAGCATGCCCGGTGGCGAGGTACTTGCCGGGCTGGCGACCGAAGTCGGGGCCGACGGCCAATTAGGGGTCACCGACTCGCAGGGAAATACCCGGTCGGTGGCCGCCGGCGACGTAATTCATGCAACGATCTAGCCATGGCCTACCCAAAGAAGCTGCTCTCACCCGGTGAATCAATTGAATTCGAAATGCGCCCCCACTGGCGGGCCGTCATCTACCCGGTGGCTGTACTCATCGCCATAGTGTTCTTTGGCACCTGGCTTTACTTCTTGACCGATAGTTCGATTCTGCGGTGGATCATCGGATTAGCCGGCGTCATCATCCTGCTCTTTTGGGCGTTGATCCCCTTATTGAAATGGCTCACCACGCAGTATGTCTTCACCGATCGTCGAATCATCGTGCGCAAAGGGTTGTTGACGAAGGAAGGGCGCGATGTTCCGCTCGCCAAAGTCAACAGCGTCTCATTCGAGCAGAGCGTGCTCGGGCGCATCTTCAACTTCGGGGTGCTGAAGGTCGAATCCGCCAACGTCGAAGGCACCTTGAGCATCAAGGATGTTCCTGACGTTGAAGAGATTCAGCGCGACGTCTACCGGTTGCAAGAAGAAGACGATGTCCGCCGCCGCGGGGGCTCCCATGCCAGTGGTACCAGCCCGGTGCTGCCGACCGACGGCACCTGAGGGCAACGGCCTGCTGCGCTTGTAGCCTAAGTCAGTGAGCGCACCCGTCGTCGGCATGATCGGCGGGGGCCAACTTGCTCAAATGTGTGCCGCGGCGGCTACCGCTCTCGGGGTTGGCTTTCGGGTTTTAGCCAAGTCACCGACCGACCCGGCGGCCCAGGTGGTCCGCGATGTGCGTATCGGCGACCATGACGACATCGAATCCTTGCTCGCCTTCGCTCCTGGATGCACGGTCATCACCTTCGATCACGAACATGTGCCTCCGGCTTATTTGGAACAACTCGAGGAACTCGGTATCGCGGTGCGGCCCGGTCCCTCTGCGCTCTTTCATGCACAGGACAAGATCCACATGCGCCGTGCACTTCATGACATCGAGGTCCCATGCCCGAAATGGCGGGTGGTGTCGGCCCTAGATCACCTAACCGACTTCGCTACTGAAGTCGGGTGGCCGGTGGTACTGAAGACTTCACGCGGTGGCTATGACGGGCGTGGGGTGTGGGTGTTGCAGTCAGCAGAACAGGCTGCCGAAGTCCTCGCAATACCCTTGGCCGCTGACGCGCAATGGCTAGCCGAGGAACATATTGAATTCGTGCAGGAGCTTTCTGCGCAAGTGGCCAGATCCCCGCATGGGCAGGCGGTTGCGTACCCGGTGGTACGCACCAAACAAATAAATGGCATCTGCGCCGAAGTCGTGGTGCCGTGCCCGGGACTTGCGGCCGATCGTGCGGTACAGGCCCAGGAGATTGCGCTGCGTATTGCTGGCGATCTAAACGTAACCGGCATGTTGGCCGTTGAGATGTTCGACACCGGCGATGGGCTTTTCGTCAATGAGCTCGCGATGCGTCCGCATAACTCGGGACATTGGTCCATCGAAGGTGCGGTGACGAGTCAGTTCGAAAATCACTTGCGGGCGGTACTTGACCTACCACTTGGTGATCCACGTGCGGTGGCGCCCTATGCGGTGATGGTAAATATCCTTGGGGGTGAGATCGACGATCTCTATTCGGCATATCGACACGTGCTCGCACGTGATCCCGGTGTCAAAGTGCATCTTTATGGCAAGCAGGTGCAGCCGGGCCGCAAGCTTGGGCATGTCACGGTGATCGGCGATGATTATGAGCAGCTTCTAATAAGGGGCCGACACGCGGCTGACTATTTCGCGGGAGTAATTGATGAGTGAGCATGGGACGAACCCAGAAACCGTTGTTGGCATTTGCATGGGCAGTGACTCTGACTGGCCAACCATGCAGGCGGCGGCGACCGCACTCGATGAGTTCGGGGTTGGCCACGAGGTGCGGGTCATCTCGGCACACCGCATGCCACTTGAAATGGTGGAGTACGGCAGCACCGCGGCGACGCGTGGACTCCGGGTGATCATCGCCGGTGCCGGCGGCTCAGCGCACCTGCCGGGGATGCTCGCTTCGCTAACACCGCTTCCGGTAATCGGGGTTCCGATCTCAACGGCGGCCTTAGAGGGCATGGATTCCCTGCTGTCGATTGTGCAGATGCCGGCCGGTGTGCCGGTGGCAACTGTCGCCATCGGCAATGCCCGTAATGCCGGACTCCTTGCCGTGCGCATGCTGGCAATGACGAACCCAGAACTGCGTGCGGCGATGTTGAAATTCCAGGGGGACCTAAATGCGGTGGCCAAGTCCAAGGGTGAAAACCTATTGCCGCCGGTGCAATAGTTATTCGCTGCTAGGGGAGCAGCCGGTGCCATTCGATGGCCGGGCACTTGTTCATGATCATGGTCATGCCGGCATCGACTACCCGCTGCGCGGCCGCTTCGTCGATGACATCGAGCTGAAACCAGACCGCCCCAGCACCGGCCGCGATGGCAGCGTCGGCGAATTCACCTGCTCGATCGGCGCGGATGAAGACATCGACTACGTCGGGGACGCCAACCGCAGCAGCAGCCTCGGCGATACTCGCGTAGCCCTGCTCGCCGTGCACGATTTCGGCCCGCGGATAAATCGGAATCATTCGCTTACCGCGCTGCTGCAATACCGAAGCGACGGCAAACGCGGCACGATCTGGATTATTTCCGAGGCCAACGACGAACCAAAGTTTGCTCTCACGCAGCAACCGATCAACAGCAGCTGTACTTCCGAAGAGATCGGTCATTACTAGGCCGTTGGGCGCCCGAGGGCGCGGTAAGTCCAGCCGGCTGCCCGCCAAAGCTGTGGGTCAAGGCGATTGCGGGCATCAATCAAATGACGTTGCTTGGCGGTGGCTGGCAGTGCGCCGGGATCGATTTCCCGGTATTCGGGCCACTCGGTTAAGTGCAGCACCAGCTCGGCATTGGCCAATGCTTCGCTGACGCCTGCAACATAGGTCAATGTTGGATAGACGCGGGCGGCATTTGCCAGCGCCTTTGGATCATGTACGACCACGTTGCCGCCGGCGTTATGGATTGCCGCTGCGACCGCAAGGGCGGGCGAATCGCGGACGTCGTCACTATCGGGCTTAAAGGCGGCGCCCAATACCGTGACGTTCTTACCGGCGAATGATCCGCCTAGTGCAGAAAGTGCGAGATTCACCGTATGGGTGCGCTGACGCAAATTAATTTGATCAACCTCGCGCAAGAATGCGAGGGCCTCTTCGGCTCCGAGTTCACCAGCCCGAGCCATGAAAGCGCGAATATCCTTTGGTAGGCAGCCGCCACCAAAACCTAAACCGGCGGCGAGGAAACGGTTACCGATGCGCGGGTCGTAGCCAATTGCCTCGGCAAGTTGGGCGATATCGGCGCCAGCTGCTTCACAGACCTCGGCCATCGCGTTGATGAACGAGATCTTGGTAGCGAGGAATGAATTAGCGGCAACTTTGACGAGTTCGGCGGTGGGGAAATCGGTGACGAGGAAAGGCACGCCATCGGCGAGCAGCGGCGCATAAACCTCGCGTAACAAATCCTCTGCATGCTGGCTGCGCACCCCAACGACCAATCGATCAGGGTGCAAGGTGTCGGCGACGGCGAAGCCCTCGCGCAGGAATTCAGGATTCCAGGCGACTTCGACATCAGGTGCTGAAAGTGCCAACTGCTCTGCGATCACGGCTGCCGTACCAACCGGTACCGTGGATTTGCCGACCACTAGGGCGCCGGCGCGCAGGTGCGGTGCCAGGGCTTGGATGGAGCCGAATACTTGGGACAGGTCGGCGGCATTTGCCCCGGACTGTTGCGGGGTGCCGACACAGATGAAGTGAACGTCAGCGGCGGCCGCCGCCTCGCGCATCGAGGTGGTAAATCGCAGGCGGCCGGCGGCAATATTGCGGGCCAGCACCTCGGGCAGGTCGGGCTCGTAGAACGGAATCCGCCCACTTTGCAAGGTCTCGACCTTGGCCGGGTCAATATCCACCCCGATCACCTCAAAACCCAGTTCGGCCATGCAGGCGGCGTGCGTGGCGCCCAAATACCCGGTTCCGATGACTGACAGTCGCAAGGTCACCTGTGAAGACTAGCGGCCGTCTAAGGTGGCGTTCGTGGGCATTCCCGGGGTCCGGATCCGAGCTCGCGCCAACCAGTGGCGGGTCGATGCGGCTGGCATCGAGCAGCTCCAGCAATTGTGCGTTACCAGTGTCGGCGCGGCGCAGGTGACCAATTTGGAAATCCGCCTTGCCAACTGGTCACCGCCCAAGGGCTGGGTGGGAGCCCCGGCTGCACCGGGCCTGGCCGCCTATCTGATCGACCCGAGGGGAGCAGGCGCCCGGGTGGTCTTGGCTTGGCGTGATCCGATAGATATCGCGCTGGCACTTGCCGCCGCGGTGCGGTGCCTACGGCCAACCCCGGGCCTAGGGGTCGGACCGATGGCGACCTTGACCCCGGGGTTGCCGGCCACGGCGGCGGCGCTCGCGGCCAATGTCCACGATGTGGTCCTACCAGGTGACAGCGTGCACGCGCACCTGCGCAGGTGCGACATCTTGGTGGTGCCGCCGTCAGCGCAACTACCAGAGATCGAGCGGGCCGTAACCGTGGTGGTTTCCGATGACACTTGGCAAGTTGCTGGCACCTCGTATCCGGTGTGGGTCGACCCGAGCGTGCACAATCCAATTGGTCGCCGGTCATTGGGAGTAACCGAAGTTATCTCAGCCACCATCGCAGGTGGCACCCTGAAGTTGCGCGGCACCACGCTCAAACTCGATATCACGGGAAATCTTTGCTCAAGTGATGTCGAGGCCCTGCGGTCAGCAAAGGCGGTGCGCGCCGAAGTGGATCTCGGCCCTAGATGGATGAATCAATTGCACGCCTGTGGGATTGTTGTGAACACTGACTTAGGTGACCTCCTGGAAGTGCAGGTGGCATCGGTTGCTGCTCGAAGCGACGCACTTCGCGGTTCAACCCCGGCCGCGGCACTTGGGCGCTGGCCGTTCGTGAGCGCCGTGCTGCTGACCAACCGCGACACCCATTTGACGCATTCGATGCGGCAGCTCGCACGGTTGGATTACCCCAACTTGCAGGTCATGGTCGGTTTACACGGATTCGAATTGACCGGCGCCCAACGGGCTGAGTTAATTGGGTTAGCCGGCCGCGAGTTGGAGTTCGTCTCGGTACCAGGCACCGTGCCGTTCGGTGCTGCCTTGCAGGTAGTCAGTCAGCGCGCCGATGGTGAGCTCATTACCAAGATCGATGATGACGATTACTACGGCGCGAATCATGTTTGGGACTTGGTCCTTGCGCGCATGTACTCAGGAGCCCAAGTGGTCGGCAAGGCGCTGGATTGGATCTATGTCGAGGGCGACGACGCCACAGTATTTCGACCTACTTATGCCGCAGAGAAGTATTCCTTCTTCGTGGCTGGCGGCACCTTGTTGATCGCGCGCGCTGATCTTGACAGTGTCGGTGGGTGGCGGCCGGTGAATAAGTCGGTTGATCGCGCCCTGTTGGAAACGGTCAAAGCATCAGGTGGCCTGATCTACCGCACCCATGGCCTTGGTTACATCTATGTTCGGCACCTAGCCGCGCACACCGCAATTGTCGCCGATGAGCACTTCATGACGAAAACCGAGAAGACCTGGCCTGGGTTGCTAAAACATGAAGTTTTTGGCACGGCAGAGTGAACGCACCAACCCAGCAGTTGCCAAGTGTGTCGGTGATCATGCCCGTAATCAATGAGGAACGACACCTGCAGCATTCGATTGATCGAATCCTTGAGCAAAATTACCCAGGTGCGCTGGAAATCATCGTGGCGGTTGGGCCGTCGCGTGATCGAACTGCCTTAGTTGCCGCTGACATTGCGGTACGCGAGGATCGGGTGCGGGTGGTTGCGAATCCGTCCGGCAAGACACCAGCGGGCCTGAACGCAGCGATCGAAGCGGCTTCGGGTGAGGTCATTGTTCGCGTTGATGGGCACGCGATGATCCCAAATGACTACGTCGCGGTTGCGGTGGCGACACTGCAAGCTAGTGGGGCCGACAATGTTGGTGGCATCATGAATGCCGAGGGCACCACGAATTTTGAAAATGCCGCGGCACGTGCGATGACGTCGAGATTTGGGGTGGGGGGAGCGGCATTTCATCTTGGTGGCGTAGCGGGCCCAGCACTAAGTGTCTACCTAGGCTGCTTTCGACGTGCCGCACTTGACCGCGTGGGTGGCTACGACATCACCATGGAGCGGGCGCAGGATTGGGAAATGAATCTGCGCATTAGGCAATCCGGTGGCACGGTCTGGTTCACCCCGGATCTGAAAGTCACCTACCGGCCCCGGCCAACCCTGGGTGCCTTAGCCAGGCAGTATCACGATTACGGGCGCTGGCGCCGTGAGGTGGCAACACGTCATCCAGAAACCGTCTCGCTGCGCTACCTAGCCGCACCAATTGCCGTTGCCGGCGTCGTCTTGGGTACTTTGCTGGGGGCATTCGGCCTGCTAATGGGCCTACCTTGGCTAGCCGTACTTGGGTTTGCGGCACCTGTCGGCTATTTACTACTTGATCTAGTTGCCAGCGCGGTTGCTGCCCTAACCAAACCGCGCCTGACCTGGCGCGCCGCACTTAGGTTGCCGTTAGTGTACGCGGCGATGCACGCCACTTGGGGCTGGGGTTTCTTACGTGGAGGAGTGCGAACGGAAAGAAATTGAACCCTTTCGTTAGTAGGAAATCTGCCGAACCCTTGCGCACTCCGGGCCCAAGTAGTGGCCGATTGCTCACCTGCGTGCGGGTACCTTTCCGCAAGGGGGTTCATTGGTTGCTAATCGTCCGCCCCACCAATCCGTTGAATACCTGCAGGCCCGGAGTGACTTAGACAGGTTGGGGCGCTCATCAATCAAGTCACAGGTGGGCATTGGCGCGCGAGAGATCCTCCTCGAAATCAACTTCGACGGCGAATAGATCCGTGATATCAAGTGGGATCACTTTGGTGCCATCTTGTTCAATCGTTATTTCAAGCCCGCGCTCGAAGTAGTCGGTATCAGCGCAAGCCGCCAAGCCGAGTATCAAATTGGCCCGGTCACCTGCGCTAACGTAATTTATCCCGATGGCTTCGCCGAGGGCATCGGTTACCTGTTTGGAGAGCAGCGCCACATACCCAGCTTCATCGACAGTGTATTTGATTTCCTCCTCACCTACGACCGCGGTGTTTACACAGATAAATGATTGATCACTTTCAATTAGCTTGTTGGCGCGCACTAGCACCTCGGGGTCGAAAACCACATCGCCATTCATCCAGAGCACACCGCCCGGTGGCGCTAGGCGCAGTGCTTTGAGCAGGCTGCGGTTGGTGTTGGTTTGGTCATAAGACTCGTTGTAGATGTATGAAACATCCGGGAATGCCTCAAGAATTAGTTCGAGTTTGAAGCCAACTACGGTGGTAACTCGAAGCTCATCACCGAAAACCTTGGTGAGGTTGTCAATTTGCTGACGCATTATGGTGCGACCGTCAATTAGCGGAGTTAGCGGCTTCGGCCACGGCTTACCCAGCCTGGTGCCCGTACCGGCGGCCAAGATCACCGAATGCACGGTCATGCGCCTCCTCCGGCCCGCGGGCACCGGGTCAAGGGCGGCGAAACGCCCTTGATCGGGAGCGTAAATGTGGATTCCTGCGGCACTGGCCTATCGTAACGGGGTGCGCATTATCTGGGAGCACCGTCAGGTGCTCCGCATGTTGGTCCTGCGGGATCTACAAAAGCAGTACACCAAATTCCGGTTGGGCTACCTTTGGACCCTCCTCGAACCGCTCGGCATGGCTTTGGTGCTTTGGTTTGTCTTCACCCAACTTCTCGGCGGGCAAAAATTGGGCCTGCAGCCCTACTTCTTGTTCATCGCCGTGGGCATCTTGCCCTGGTGGTGGTTTTCTCGGGGGGTATCCAGGGCGGCTAGAACTTTCAGGCGCAACCCGGCGCTGTTGCGGATGAGTGTGCTGCCAACGAAAATCTGGGTCATCCGGGTGGTATTGGTCGCGATGGCGGAATATTTGCTTTCACTACCGGTCGTTTTGATCGCGATGCTCGCAACGCGCACGTTGCCCGGACCGCTCATCGTGTTGTTCCCCGTGGCGATCATCGTGCAATTCTTCCTGATGTACGGCCTTGCGATGTTGATCGCCGCTGGCGCCGCCGTCATCCCTGACCTAGCCCGCATCGTCCGCATCGTGCTTCGCGCTACGTTCTATCTATCACCTGTTTTGTATTCGATTGCGAACATCCCAGCCGGTGCGCAAGTCATCGCCGCAATCAATCCACTGGTGGGTATTTTGGGCCTGTACCGAATTGGGTTTTGGCCAACCGAAATCGATTCACTTCCGCATTACGGTATTTCCCTCGGAGTGACGGTCGCCATTTTCATCTCGGGTTTGGTGGTATTTCACCGGTTTGAAGGCCGTATTTTGAAGGAGAGCTGACGTGGCCCGCCAACGGTTGGACCCAGATCTAGAATCGATGTTACTTTTTACCGACGTCGGAATCAACATCTTAAAAGGCAGGCGCCGACAAGGTGGTGGCCGTCGTCACCGGTTGCGCAGATTCGTTGGTGAACAAAGTCGGACGGGCTCATGGGTACTGCGTGGGGTTTCTACGCAAATTGCGGCCGGTGAGTCGGTGGCGGTCTTGGGCTTGAAGAACTCCGGTCGCACCGAGTTCTTAAGGCTGGCCGCCGGCACCTTGATTCCGGACGAAGGTGTGGTGCGTCGGCGGGCACAAGTCTTGCCCATGATCGATCTAGGTCGCGCATTTGGTCGCGGGTTCACGGTGCGGCAAAATATCTATCTGCTGGGCGGTCTACTTGGGTTGACTCCCGACAAAGTCGAAAGCGCCCTGCCGGAAATCGTCGAAACCGCGAGGCTCGCACCGAATATCGACAAGTATCTGCGCGGTGCCTCGGCTTTGACCCGCCAAAAGCTGGCTTGGGCTATTGCCATGGCGGTAAATGCGCCGGTGGTGGTCGCTGACGAGATGCTAGTTGTTGGTGATGTTGAATTCCGTAAGCGATGCTTGGCTCATGCGGAGCGGCTAAGGACAGCCGGAACCACCTTTTTGGTATCGACCGATGTGCCACGAAAATTCGAAGGGCTTTTCAATCGCGCCATAGTCTTACACAATGGTGGGGTAGTCGCTGACGGCGCACTGGCTGATGGTTTGGCGCTTCTTCGCGAATTGCGCCTTGCTAACACCGCCGCAGGCACCGAGAAGGATGACATCAGGTGATTGAGCGTCCAACACGCCCAACGGTGGCGCAGGTCCGTGCAGTCGGACAACCACCATCGGTGCGTGGTCGTGCCAACTCCGAGCACTGGGTTGCCGATGTGTATTTACGTGCGATCTCGCCATATCTGACGCGGGTGCTACTTCGCACTGCAATAAGTGCCAATCAGGTGACCTGGCTGATGATCGCCTCAGGAGTTTCAGCGGCCCTTACCCTGTTGATCCCCGGACTGCCGGGTGCGGTGCTGGCAGTGCTCCTCGGGCAGTTGCAGATGCTCTGGGATTGCTGTGATGGTGAGGTCGCACGCTGGCGCCAGACCTCCTCGCCAAAAGGGGTTTTCCTAGATCGAGTTGGGCATTACACGACCGAGGGCCTTATCCCGATCGCCCTTGGGCTGCGTGCTGCTGGTTTTCCGAACCCGGGCTGGCAAGGCAGTATCTGGCCACTATTAGGAGCCCTGCTCGCGGTGCTCATTCTTTATAACAAAGCACTAAACGACATGGTTCACGTATCGCGGGCCTATAACAACATGCCCAGACTCGAAGATAAGGCAACCGTTGGCATACCGCAATCAAGTGGCCTACGTAGTTTACGATCCATGGTCAGATTCTTTCCGTTCCAGCGTGCTTATCATTCGGTGGAGTTGACCATCTTGGTGTTGCTCGCTGCCATAGTTGATGTCTTCGTGGGTGGGCTCGGGGCCACCCGGGTCCTTGTTGTCGCGCTGGTCGTCTTGGGCGTGGTGACCGTTATTGGACACCTACTTTCGATCCTGTCATCGAGTAAACTGAAGTGAAGTCGTGATGGTCAATTCGGTCGCTGAACCGAAGTTCGCCGTGGTGATATTGACGATGGGTAAGCGGCCTGCGGATCTGCTGCGGGCAATTGAATCAGTACTTGCACAGCGTGCCGTCAGCGTCGATGTAGTAGTTGTCGGCAATGGCTGGCGCCCTGTTGGGCTGCCCGCTGGCGTGCAGCCTTGCCACCTGCCCAAGAATTTAGGGATCCCGGCCGGCCGAAATGCGGGTGTGCCCCTGGTGACGGGTGAGCTCCTGTTCTTCCTTGACGATGACGCATCGCTACCGGACCAAATGTTCTTGCGAACGGTGGCCGATCGCTTCGCGGCTGATCCCAAACTCGGGCTGATCCAGCCCCGCGTTGTGGACCCGAAGGGTTTACCGGCCCCACGTCGTTGGGTACCAAGGCTTCGGGTTGGCGACCCGGGTGAGCCGAGCCCGGCCACGGCGCTCTGGGAAGGCGCGGTTGTGATGCGGCGGTCGCTATTCGACGCAATCGGCGGTTGGCCCGATGAGTTCTTCTACGCCCATGAAGGCATTGACCTGGTCTGGCGGGTTTGGGATGCGGGTTACGTGCCGTGGTACGCCGCCGATCTGATTGCCAATCACCCGGTAATTGATCCAACTCGCCATGACGTCTATTACCGAATGACTGCGCGCAATCGGGTGTGGTTGGCGCGGCGCAATTTGCCGGTGGTGCTCGAACCGCTCTATATCGGCACCTGGGTTGGCTTGACGGTGGCCCGGGTGCACGACCGGGCCGCACTGAAAGCGTGGTTTGGTGGTTTGGCCGAAGGCCTTCGGGTTAAGCCGGCCGGGCGCCGGGCGATGAAGTGGCGGACGGTGTGGGCACTGACCAAAGCTGGGCGACCGCCGATTATTTAGTACCGGCCCCTAGGGGAATGCTCACCTGTTATTCGGCACAAAAGGATTCATCCGCGGTATTGATATTGGCGGTTTTGTCCTCGGCAATATCTGACACCTCAACTGGCATGATCGCGGTGAAATCGCTGCCGATTATCAAAGTCATGGTCTGACCCGATTTCTTTATGGACTTACCCGTTGCTTCAGCGGCCGCGATCAGGGTCTTGGCGGATATGTCCCAGCGCGGGTCGTATTGCACCGTGGTGATTGCCACGGCATTGGAGTCGGCATTGCCAACTTCACCGATCCGGAAACCTTGGTCACTTAATTGCTTTGCGACTTTCTTTGCCATGCCCTTAGTGCTTGTGCCGTTGAGTATATTGACGCGAATCATTTCTGGGCGCACCTTGAGAATGGCTTCGCCGGTGGCGCCACTTGGTGGCCACGGGGTGTCATTGGCGATGGCATCCCAGATGGGCGCACCCTTCTTCTTACCGGGCAAAACGGTTGCTCCATCGCCGCTTGGGTACCAAGGCATGGTGACAAAAGTTATGTTGTTCGGCTTTAAGTCCTTCATGCTCAAGGCGAGGTCCTGCAAATTCTGGATATCCGCTAATTGCGGGTCGGCGGTAAGTGATTGGGTTGCCGCGTCGAGGATGCTGAGCATGGTGGCGGGGTTAAGTAGCGTGCCGCTGGATAAGACCGAGCGGACTAGGGAGGACAAGAAGGCCTGTTGCCGGCGAATTCGCGAGGTATCTGACCCATCGCCAAGGGTCTTGCGGGCGCGGACGAAGGCCAAGGCTTGTTCACCTTGCACAATGTGCTTGCCCTTTTCGAGCACGAGCTTACTCAGCGGATCATTTACCGCTTCGCTGACGCAGATCTCGACTCCACCCACCGCATCAACAATGCGCTTGAAGCCACCAAAATCAACGAGCATGAAATTACTCAATTCTAGGCCGGTGAGTTCCTCGATGGCTTTGATGGTGCAGCCGGGCCCACCGAGTTGGATAGCTTCGTTGAAGCGGCCCTGATAGCCGCCGGTCGCCTTGCCGTCCTTCTTGCATTTCGGCAAGGTGATCAAAGTGTCGCGCGGGATACTCACTGCTATCGCGGACTTTCGATCGGCGCTGACATGCAACAAGATGGTGGTGTCGGAGCGTTGCCCGGTAAGTTCACTTGCTTTGCCGTAGCCGCGATTGTCCTTGCCCACCCGGGTGTCACTGCCTATCAGCACGACATTTAAGGGGGTATACGTGCCGGTAGCGTCATCGAGCACGGCAATGGGTTCGGGGGCCTGATCCGCGGTCCCGACCTGTTCGGAGACGTCTACCGCGGTGATATTGCCCTGGAGCCGCCCGAGCAGCAAATTGACCCCGGCGCCGACCAAAGTGGCCGCCAAAATAGCAGTGGCCAGCACTATGGTAAAAACCTTGGTCCAGCGGCCGGTCTTAGCATCCTGGGGCATCTTGGTGGCAGCCTTCCTCGGGGAAGTCCCATCGTAAGCGGGCATACCGCCCTAATTTGGCATCGGTTGGACGCGAAAGCGCGGCGCGCCGTTCCATGGCCGAGGTGGTCGCTGTTACTGACGTGGCATGTGAGGATAGTGGGATGGTGGCTTCCTCCTCAGCCGGCCGGCTGGTCGGGCTTATCGCGGTTGTCCTCGCTGGCGCTTTGGCCAGTAGCCCGGGGGTGCGGGCAGCTGATCTTCCGTCCAACTTCGCCTTGGTCGGTAGTGGCTGGGGCCATGGGGTCGGGATGTCCCAGTGGGGGGCCTATGGGATGGCCAAGGAGGGGCGGGACGCGGCCAGCATCGTCTCGCATTACTTCGCCAACACCGAAGTCCTCGCCACCCCAGATGACATGGATATTCGCGTCGGTGTCTTGATTCAAGTGCCCAGTGCGCAGGTGCGAAGTGAAGTACTAGAAGCCGGCGGCGGCGCCATCGAAATCACCGTGGGTGCCAGCGTGGTAGTTGGCGGCCCGGCCGATGTGTTCAGCTTCACCCCGGGTGCGGGCAGTGTTAGCGTGCAGCGCACCGCCGATGGCGTGGTGACCGACCTAGGTAGTGCGCCAAGTGCCACGGTGCGCTGGGCGGGCACCAGAACGCCGGGCACCGCTGCTGGGCCGGCAACTTTGTTGAACCTCACCGGGCCAAAAGGCCGCTTTCACACCCCCGGCCACCGGTATCGCTACGGATATTTTGAGATGGTGCCGGTAGCAACTGCTGCCGGCCCGCGACTTAATGTCGTCAATAGTGTCCGGGTGCATGAGGAGTACCTATACGGAATCTCCGAGGTCTCGAATTCCTGGCCGGCGGCTGCTATGCAGGCGCAAGTTATCGCGGCGCGTTCCTACGCCTTGGCTAAAGTAAAACGCGGGATGCGCAAAGCTTGTGCCTGCCATCTTGATGATGGTGATGGCCCATACTCTGATCAGTTCTTCACCGGCTGGGCCAAACCCAGTAGTGCCTTGGGCAACCTTTGGGTTGATGCGGTAAACGCCACCCACGCAAGTGAGACCACCGGGATGGCGGTTATCTATGCCGGTGTTCCGGTCAGCACTTTTTACACCTCGTCAACCGGCGGCATGACCCAAGCGAGTAAGGATGCTTGGGGTGGCGCGCTGCCGTTTGCGGTAAGTGTTGATGACCACTGGTCGCTTATCCCGCAAAATGTGAATTCGTCCTGGACGGTAAATGTGCCGCAGGCGCGCATGGCTTTGGTGTTTAGGCTTCCCGATGTCGGGGCGCTTAGTATTACAGAACGCTACGTTTCAGGGGCCGTTAAGAAGATACGCGCGACCGCCACCGACGGGACAGTAAATGAAATAAGCGGTACCGCGTTACTTAAGAGGCTGAAACTGAAGTCTTCTTACGTGCTCTCGGTTAATGGTGATGCCGGCGTACCGGTGGCGGTTGCGGCAACCAGCGCTCCGGCAACCATGACCGTATCGATGAATATTGGTCCAACGATGACACCCAAGGAAGGTGCGTCGCTCAAGTTTCGGGGCCAGGTAGCGCCAGCAACGGCCGGGATCCAAGTTGACCGGCAAATGCTAGTGGACGGGGTGTGGAAAACAGTTGCCACAAAGACCACCAAGGCCAATGGCTCCTATTCGTTCAAGGTGAAGAAGTCGGTACCCGCGGGGGCTATCTACAACTACCGGGTCGTGGTTTCGCAAAATGGTGCGGTGGTAGCGCAAAGCGCGGAAAGCGTGGTCACGGTCCTGCCCAAAAAGTAGTCACACCCTCTTGTGCTACCACCGCTGATCGGTCGAATGGACCATCAATAAGCACCACCGAGCCAACTTCGAGGAGTGGAGCAAGTGGGGGCAGCAGCCACCCAGCTAGGTCAGCATCTTGCGGTTTCGAAATTAGCAAGCGATCACTTTGGGCAAGCCCCAACGCCGCGATGCGTAGGTTAGCTTCCTTAATCAACTCCGATAGGCAGTACTCCTGACCGCCGTGGATCAACCCTGGCGTGTTGCCCGGAACTGGTTCGCTGTAGAAAGAATCTGGCTGCAGTTGGATCACCGAGGCGGCATCAATGCAGCCGCTGGGTAGATCAACTATCGGTAGGCCGAATGGGTGCAGGGATACCACTACCGGTTCCAAGCATCCGGCTTCAATTACTTTCGAGATTTCATCCGGGCCGCAGACCGTTATAACGCTGGCTGCCGGAGCACCTTCGATGTCCAGGGTCAAGCCAAGGCTCCACGCGGCCAAAGACCAAACAACACGTTGCCAATGCCAGGGCAGATAGGCCGCAATGCGATCACCGGATTCAAGGGACCACTCCTCGCGCAGGGCGCCAGCGAGTTTTGCTACGGCATTTTCGAGGGATGTTGACGAAAGTTCGGTTCGAGCCGCGCCGATGAAGGTGATGGCGGGTGTGGCGCCAAAATCACGTCGTCGCTGGGTCAGTAGCTCCCATACTGGATTGCCCACCTGACCAACCTACTCATGGGCCTGTGGCACGCTAGTGCGGTGAGCGAAGCCGTCTTATTGGTTGGGGGGCATGGCACCAGGTTGCGCCCACTCACGATTAACACCCCCAAGCCCATGCTCCCGGTGGCCGGAGTGCCTTTCACGGTGCACCAGATCACCCGAGCTCGCGCTGCAGGGGTGACCCGAATTGTGCTGGCGACCTCATATCGCGCCGAAGTATTCCGTGAGTTCATCGATGGCGCTGATCTTGGTATTGAGATCGTGATCGCCACCGAGGACGAACCTTTGGGCACCGGGGGAGCGATTCGGCACGCGCTGCCGCATCTCCAAAGTGGGCCCGATGCACCCGTACTGGTTTTCAATGGCGATGTGCTCTCTGGCCTAGACATCAAGGGGTTGGTCAAGCACCATGTCGACGGTGATGCGGATGCGACTTTGTATTTGACCCCGGTTGCCGACCCGCGGGCCTTTGGGCTGGTGCCTACCGATGCGGCTGGCCGGGTGACCCAGTTCCTAGAAAAACCGCAGACCCCCGAAGAAATAGTCACCGATCAAATCAACGCTGGCTGCTATGTCTTTCGCCGCAGTGTCATTGACACCATACCCACGGGGCGACCGGTGTCGGTGGAACGTGAAACTTTCCCCGGCTTACTCGCAGCGAATGCGTTAGTACTTGGAGTTGTAGATCGGGGCTACTGGCTTGACCTTGGCACGCCGATGGCACTTGTTCAAGGTTCACGTGATTTGGTACTGGGCATCGCGCCATCACCTGCGGTCCCAAATCCGGGTGCATTTTTAGTACTCGACGGCGCAGATATCGCCAGCGGTGCAGTTTTGACCGGTGGCTCGACGATTGGGCGCCGTGCGCAAATCGGCGCGTCGGTGATTGATGGCTCGGTGGTCTTTGACGAGGCCCGCATTGGCGCCGGGGCAAAGATCACGGGCAGCATTATTGGCGCCGGTGCCACGATAGGTGCCAATTGCGTGATCGATCAGGCGGTGATCGGCGACGGTGCGAATATCGGTGCCGGCAATGAGCTACTCGCCGGGGTGCGTATCTGGCCAGGTGCCCAAATCGGAGCCGGAGCAGTTCGGTTTTCCAGCGACGCTTAATTAACTTTTGGGATCATAAAAGCGCTAGGTGAGCGCTCGGTGCGCGGTGCTGCCGCGGTCGCGGGGTAGCCGACAGCAAGTGCGCCGAGGGGCTGGTAGGTGGCTGGTAATTGCAGGGCGTCATTGACCACATCCGCACAGAACATGGTTGACGAGATCCAGGCGGAGCCGGCGCCCTCGGCGGCCAAGGTGATCATCAGGTTCTGCATTGCGGCGCCACCTGAGACCATGAACATATCGCGCTCCGCGTTTGCGCGCTCCGCATCCGGGTACCGGTGGGCACCAGCACCTAGGTCGATGAATCCGAGCACGACCACCGGTGCGTCATACAAGATATCGCCGCGTTTAAGGCGCTTGTTAATGGAATCCTCGCTAATCCCAGCGGTGGCTCGTAGATCTGCGATCCAGCGCTCGCGCATCGCCATCAGCAACGTGGCGCGGATCGGCTCGTCGCGAAGGACAAGGAAGCGCCATGGGGTGGTGTGGTGCGGTGCGGGCGCGGTGATCGCGGCCGCGATGGCTCGTACTATTAGGTCAGCGTCAACCACCTGGTCGCTAAATTGCCGCAAGGTGCGCCGGTTCATGGCTGCGGTGGCCCGGCCCTGCTGGATGGCTTCGGCGGTTCCGAGGGGGAAGAGGTCCTCGTCCAATGGGCGAACCACCGCCCTTGCGCCGGGGCCGAAATCGGCAGTTACGAATTGACCCAGCCCGCGCACCACGGCGATCGGGCTGCCATCGATTTTGCCTTTGACCAAGTCGGCCGCGGCCGCAATTTCATCGGCTATCGCGATCATCGTCATTTCCAAGGTGCGGCCAAAACCATCGACGCGTCCGGTGTGATCGTCCACCACCGTGATGCCGGCCGCGCCAATTGCGACATCGGTAACACCAAGTCGCCAAGGTCGCCCCATGGTGTCGGTGATGATCACCCCGAGGGAGCACCCGGTGGCGATGCGAAGGTGAGTTAGGAGTTCGCGGGCCGAAGCATCCGGATCAAGCGGCAGCAGTACTACGTGGCCGGCCTCGACATTGCTGGCATCGACGCCGGCCGCTGCTAGAACGAGGCCATGTTGGGTTTGCACAATCCGCGTGGTGCCACGAGGGGTCGATTTGGTTGCGACAACGCGCACGGTCTCACTAGCGATTGCCGCATCGCGCGACTGTGCAGCTACTACGCGTCCTTCGGCTTTGGCAACAATTTTGCTGGTCACGACGACGATGTCACCATCGGCAAATCCAACTGAGCCGTCCAGCCAGTGGATTTTCGTTGCGGTTATTAATGCGGCAAGATCATCGCCCGGTGCGATCGGTCCGATACCTAAAACGGTGGTGATTTGCAGTCCTGCTGGCGACGCGCTCATATTAGGAGTTAACGGAATGCAGGCATTCGGCGGCCATCAAAGCGGTGGCGGCAACATCGGTCATCATTAATGGGATGGCCCGACATGAAATACCGAGAGCGCGAACGGTTTCGACGACATCAGCATCTTGTTCATCGACGAGCCACACGTCGAGCAAGCCACCGTCGGCACGCGCACCATAATGCGCTGCCACCGCGGCCGCGGAGGTCTCGACACCGATTGCTTGTAGACAGGAATCGGCCATACCGCGAACGGGGGCTCCACCCACGATGGGGGAGACCCCGACAACCGGCCCGGTAGCTGAGCGGATTGCCGCTGCGATACCCGGCACCGCCAAGATCGTGCCAATTGAAACCACCGGATTACTAGGTGGGAAAATAATCAAGTCGGCATTTTCGATCGCCTCGATGACTCCGGGCGCGGGCTTGGCGGTGTCGATGCCGATAATCGCGAATGAATGTGCTGGCAGGGCCGCCCGGTACTTGATCCACCACTCCTGAAAGTGAATGGCAATTTGCATTGGGCGACCACTGTCATCCCTCGCGCCGCTTGGGTCATCGACGACGACATGGGTTTCGGCGCGATCATCGCTCATTGGCAGCAAAGTCACGCCGGGTTGCCAGCGGGCACATAGTGCCGCTGTCACCTCGGTTAGTGAATAGCCAGCCGCAAGTGAGGCGGTGCGCACGAGATGGGTGGCAATGTCTTTATCGCCTAGGCCAAACCAAGTTGGTTCGACACCGTAACCTGCCAATTCGGCCTTAGCCGTGAAAGTTTCGCCCTCGCGCCCCCAGCCACGTTCGGTGCTGATGCCACCGCCGAGGGTGTACATCACGGTGTCGAGGTCTGGGCAGACCCGCAGGCCATGCACCCAAATATCGTCACCGGTATTGCCGATCACCGTGACCTCGGCGGTGGTGCCACCAGACCCATCGGGGTGGGTGGTGGTCAATTGGGCGCGGAGTCCTCGGATAAACCTCGAACCGCCGATGCCACCGGCTAGTGCGGTAATGCGCATGTGCGCATCTTCTCAGGGTGGTGTTTTACCCCGACGCGGCAGTTACCGATATGGGCGCACGGAGGTGCCAATCGCGATGAGCTCTGTCCCCTTGGGGGGACAAATCGCAGATTTTTTATCGAATCTGCGACTTTTTTGGGATTCTTCGCAATTTGTTGCCCGATATGTCCGAATCAGAGTTGACTTATGTAAACTACACCGCTGTAATACTCCTTGGCAGAGCAACGAGTACCGCACTCCGGAAAACTTAACTGAGTATTTTGAGGAGGGCCTTCGCGTGCGTGACATGGTGTTAGTGCCTCTATCTGAAGTAGAAGCGTTGGCCTGGCAAGGTCACGCGTTGTGCGCGCAGACCGACCCGGAGGCTTTCTTCCCGGAAAAGGGCGGAAGCACCCGCGAGGCCAAGAAAGTCTGCCTTTCCTGTGAGGTTCGGGTTGAGTGCTTGGAGTACGCCCTCGCCCAAGATGAGCGGTTTGGAATCTGGGGCGGGCTGTCGGAGCGTGAGCGTCGGCGCTTAAAAAAGCGGGCCGTCTAACCGTCCCGGATTTTGTGCCCGTTAACGTAGGGGCTAGCCGGTTACAGTGGGTAGGTGTCGGGCCCGATGGAAGATAACCAACTAGCGGATGACTTAGCCGCGAACGGGGCACCCGCAGCTGAACTGACCACCGAGTGGTTCAGCATGGAAGATGACTTCGAAGTTGACGCCGCGCCCTTATTAACACGCCGCCACCACCACGTAACCGCCGTACTTGTTAGCCACAACGGCGCGGTCTGGCTGCCAGCAGCCCTGACCACCTTGGCCGGGCAGACCCGCCCCCCGGATGCAGTTGTCGGAGTCGACACCGGGTCCACCGATGGCAGTCTGGGTCAACTGCGAAAAGCCTTTGGCGCTGATCGGGTGGTTGCCGGTGACTCACATCAAGGTTTTGGTGACGCGGTGCGGGCCGGCGTCGCGCAGGTTGGCCGGGTGCAAATCGCCCCAAGTTCGGAGCCGGTAGAAGAACTTGTTGAATGGCTGTGGTTACTGCACGATGACAGCGCCGGGGACCCCGCCTGCTTAGCTGCTTTGTTAAATACCGCTGACGATAATCCGAGCGCATCAGTTCTTGGACCGAAGATCCTCGGGTGGCATGATCGTCGACTGCTTTTAGAAGTCGGCGTGAGCATCACTAGCTCGGGGCGCCGTTATACGGGCCTAGAGCGACGCGAGCATGACCAAGGCCAGCACGATGGCGTGCGCGATGTGCTCGCGGTTAGCTCGGCCGGCATGCTGGTGCGGCGCGAGGTTTGGCAGCGACTTGATGGATTTGACCGGGCGCTACCACTATTTCGTGATGATGTGGACTTCTGCTGGCGTGCCCACCTAGCCGGTGAGCGGGTGCTGATAGCAACCGATGCGGTGCTTCACCACCGCGAGGCTGCTGCGCACGGGCGCCGAGCCGATGATTCGGCCCCGCGCCCCCACCGCATTGACCGCGAGGCTGCGGTGCATGTGCTCCTCGCGCACACCTCTCCTTTCGCCGGCCCATTCTTGGCCCTACGCCTGCTGATCGTCAGCGCGGTGCGCTCCGTGTTGTATCTACTCGGCAAGGATTTTGATGCAGCCCGCGATGAAGTTGGCGCGGTACTAGATGTCGCCCTTCACCCGGGGCGCCTGCGCGCGTCACGGCGACTAAGTGCTCGGACCGCTACCGAGCCCTACTCGGTGATCCGCGCACTGCGGCCAAGTATTTGGGCACAGGCACGGCAGGGCCTTGAACTGGTCGCGGGCATTGCGACAACCAGTAGCACGTCATTGAGTGCGTCGGTTAGCGCAATTGATTCGGGTCCAGTTGATGACGATGCGGCGTACTTGGATTCATCGGGCCCGGGGTTGCTCCGCCGGGTACTGGTGCGGCCAAGTGTCCTCTTCATCGCGGTGCTGACGATTTTCGCGCTAGTAGCGATGCGTACCTTGTGGTGGGGCGAGGGGGTACTGCAAGGCGGTGCACTATTGCCGAGTATGCCCGGTGCCGGTGACCTTTGGGGCACTTACAGCGAGGCTTGGCACAATATTGGGCCAGGCTCGATAACGCCGGCAGCCCCGTATTTGATGCTCATCTTCGCCTTGGCAGTTTTGTTACTGGGCAAGGCGCAACTTGCGGTCACGGTAATTGTGGTGCTCGGCGTGCCAATTGCTGCTTGGAGTATGTACTTCGCGACCCGCGGCCTAGTTTCGGGTCGGGCGGTACGCATCTGGGCGGGGGCCGCGTACGCGTTGATACCGGCACTGACAGGTGCGCTGTCAAGTGGCCGAATCGGCACCGTCATCGCTGCCATCATTTTGCCATTTGTGGTGCGCTCAGTTGTCCGGATCGTCAGCAGCCGCGGTACCTTCCGGCGGGCGGCTGGTACCGCGCTCCTTCTCGCGGCACTGGTTGCGGTGCTGCCATTTACGTGGCTCATTGCTTTCGTCTTCGCCACCGCCTTTAGCGTGCTACTGATCTTGCGCGGGGGCGATGGCTCTTGGCCGGTCATACGCCGGCTCGCCCTTGCTGTTTTCGCGCCGATTGTCTTGCTGCTTCCATGGTCCATCGGTCTTTTCACGCATCCCGCCGAATTCCTCCTCCAACCAGGTATTGAGAGCGCTGCGCTCAGCGATCCAACCGTGAATGCGGTCGATGTTTTGCTGCTCCACCCAGGTGGCCCGGGCATGACACCGCTTTGGGTCACCGTCGGGATTCTCATCGCGGGGTTTGCCGCATTGCTGCGCCGTAATAGAGCCCCCTACATCTTGGCCTGCTGGGCACTGGCTGTTAGCGCATTGCTCATCGGGGTGCTGCAGACACTGATTTCGGTGACGCCAACGGACTCGGTAACGGCCATTCGGACCTGGCCAGGTGGTGCGACTTTGGTGCTTAGTGCCGCGCTGATCTTGGCAGCAAGTATCGCCACCGATGGACTTCGTGAACGCATGGTTGGGGTCAGCTTCAATATCGGTCAACCCTTCATCGTCTTTGTCGTAGTGGTTGCCGCCTTGGCCCCGGTGCTGTCGGCGCTTTATTGGTTCGCCGCAGCCGATGGGCAGTTGCGGAAGGCGCCACTGGCGGCGGTGCCGGCATTTGTCGAAGCCGAGGCCCTTGGTGATCAGGCGCCACGAACTTTGGTGCTACGCCAAGATCGTGATGGTGCGGTGCAGTACACCTTGGTTAACGGAGCGGGGCCGACACTAGGTGCCGCAGATGCCGGTCCGCCCGGCGCTGTTTGGGCGGTGATTGACCCGTTGGTGGCCGGCTTGGCATCTGGCCGTGGTGGCGATGAGGTCTCCGGGCTCGCCGGCTATGGCGTGCGCTACGTACTCTTGGCGGCCGGCACCTCAAAAGCGTTGATCCCCATCTTGGATGGTGAGCCAGGACTGCGGCGGTTATCAAGTGCCAGCGGTGAAGTTCTCTGGCGGATCGCGGGAGTAACTTCGCGGGCACGTGTAGTTGATGGTGCGACGCAATCGGCATTGGATGTGGTGGTCGCGCCCACGGGTGCGGCTTGGGTTGGGATCGACCCGTATTTGGATCAGGTGATTCCAGCCGGACCGGTGGGTCGGGAAATTATTGTCGGAGCTGTTGCAGCGCCGGGCTGGCGCGCGGGTGTGGTCGACTCCGCTGGCACGGTGCAGCAAGAACTCGCTGCGCAGTTGCCGACCGGCCAACTTTCCTGGTCACAAGGGTTTACCGCTCCCGCGAGTAGTGGCAACGTGGTTATTTCCTTCGATCAGGGCCAGCGATCACGCTGGTTATGGCTGCAATTCATCGTCTTATTCGTACTGGTCGTGCTCGCCCTGCCATCACGGCAGCGCCAGGACCCGGACCCTGATGACGATGTGGTGCTTGATCCGAGCCCGGACCTCGGTGCGAGTCCTTGGTCAGTTGGTCGATCTGACCAAATGGGTCAATCAAATGTGGTGATCCGATGAGGAGCTTGGGTGCTGCTCGGGCATTGGCCATCGCCCTCGCGATCACGGTGTTGGTGGTTGCCGGTGGTTGGTTCATCCAAGTGCGTACACCGGTCGCAGTGCCGGCACCACTTGCCATCGAGCCCATCGAATCATCGGTACTGATCTGCCCGGAGCCGGGTGCAAATCCCGAACTTGGGGTTCGGGTTACGGCCGCTGTCGTACCCGGCCAGCGAGGTCAGGACACCGGACCAGGTAGTGCGCGATTGGAGACCTTGCCGGGAAAGTCTTCGGCTGAAGCGTCGATTATTGGCCCGGGCGGGCAGGTGCAAATTGATGCATTCGGTGAAAAGCTGCCGCCCATCCGAGCGGTGGCGCTGGGTTCGTTGGCACCCGGATTCGTTGCTGATCAGTGGGGGCGCGACCCGCGCGGCACCGGTCGCGGTTTGGCAAGCACCGCCTGCGCACCCGCCGCCTCACGGTTCTGGTTCGTCGGTGGTGGTTCGGTAACTGGGCGGCAGACCCGCGTGGTACTTGTAAATCCAGACGAAAATGCGGCCGTGGTCGATGTCTTGATTTACGGTACGGGTGGCTTACTTGATGCACCCGGTGGGCGCGGACTAGTTGTGCCACCTGGTGCACGTCTTGTGGTGCGCCTAGATGCCCTCATCCCAGGTGAGAAGAGCACGGCATTTCAGGTGATTGCTCGAACCGGTCGAATAGGTGCGGCGATCGACGACCAGCAGATGTCGGGGTTGAAGTCGGTCGGTGCTGATTGGATCGCACCCGCGGCGGTGCCGGCAACGACGGTTTATGTGCCGGGCGTGCTTCCGGGTAAGGGTGCACGCGTACTTTCGGTGGTCGCCCCCGGCGACCAAGATGCGGTGGTCAAGATCCGCATTATCTCGTCGATCGGTACCTTCTCACCGGTTGAACGCGACACCCTAAAAGTGCCGGCTGGCACGGTTATCAGTGTTGATATGTCCTTGGTGACCGCTGAGCAACCGGTCACCTTGGAGTTGACATCAGATCAACCGATCGTCGCGGGGATGCGGCAGTTCTTCAGCGGGACGAAACAGCAGGACGATACGTCCTTTACCTCGGGGGCACAGCCCTTCACCGGGCCAGCGGCGGTCAGCGGACTACCCGTTAGAACCGCAACCGATGTGCGCTTGGCGATCACCGCGCCACTTGGTGCGGTCAGCGTTGATATTGTCCTCCTGCCCTATCGAGGGCAAAAGCAAATTGCCGAGGCCACCGTGCCGCGGCGCATCGACGTACCTGCGGGTCAGGTGAAGTTCATCTTGCTGCGCCCGCCGGCCGGTATCGACTGGTACACCGCCGTGGTAACGCCGACGGGTGATTCGGGCCCGGTCTTGCTAGCCCACCGGGTGCGTGAGCGGTCCCGTTATGGCGATTTGATCACCGGTTATCCGTGGCCGCCACTTCGAACTGAAGTAACTGTTCCGGCCGCCGAGCAGGACTCAGGCGTCACGGTGCGCTGATCCGCGGGTAGCTGGTCTCAGGAGATTGGCACTAAGTGGTTTGGTCGGCGTTGGTACGGCGCGCCGCGCGAAAACCGACCACTGACCGGGCTACGTTGCCGTCGTGAGCCGCCGCCGCTGTTCTAAGCCATCATGCAATGGCGCCGCGTCCTCGACCCTTACCTACGTGTATGCCGACTCAACCGCCGTACTCGGACCGCTGGCAACTTATGCCGAACCGCATTGCTATGACCTATGCCAAATGCACAGTGAGCGAATGACGGCACCGATCGGTTGGGAGATTGTCAGGATCACCCCGGACCCTGATGCCCTTAAGCCGACTGCTGATGATCTTGAGGCCTTGGCTGATGCCGTCCGCGAAGCTGCGCGACCAAGGTATGAGCCTGGGGCCGAGCCGTTGCTGCCGGCCGGGTCGGTTGAGGTGGCCCGACGCGGGCACCTGCGGATGTTGACAAGTGTTGAGCCAGCGGAAGTACCAACCGATCAGCTATTTGATGAGGATTACGAGCCTAGGTAGCAGCGGTAGGGCCAAGGGCTGCACTTAGGCAGCCGGTGTTCCTGAGTAACCTTGGGCCCATGAGCAACTCGGACTCAATGACCCGAACTGCTGACAATCTCGACGCGGTTATTAAGGCCTATGACGTCAGAGGGGTCTATCCCGAGCAACTTGATGAGAGTCTCGCCCACGCGGTGGGCGCGGCTTTTGTGCGAGTGATTGGGGCCGCGGTACGCGATGGTGGTCCCGGAGCGATTGCCGTGGGCCACGATATGCGGCCCTCAGGGCCAGACCTAGTGGCGGCATTTGCTGATGGGGTGCGTGGGCAAGGCTGCGATGTCATCGAGATCGGTTTGGCAAGTACCGATGGCTTGTACTACGCATCAGGTTCATTGGGGATCCCCGGTGCCATGTTCACGGCAAGTCACAACCCCGCAAAATACAACGGCATCAAACTTTGTCGCGTAGGTGCGGCCCCCGTTGGCCAAGACTCAGGCCTAAGAGATATTCGCCGGCTCGTCGAAAACAAGGTGCCCGACTTTGATGGGCCGATGGGGCAGTTGCGTCAGCAGGATTTACTCGCCGACTACGCAATCTTCCTACGCAATCTTGTTGATGTATCTGGTGTGCGCCCGCTACGGGTGGTGATTGACGCTGGTAACGGCATGGGTGGCTACACCGCCCCTGCGGTTTTGGGGGCGGCGGCGGGGTTGCCGCCGCTGCCGCTGCGCATCGACGAGTTGTTCTTTGAGCTTGATGGCTCCTTCCCCAATCACGAAGCTAATCCGATTGATCCGGCCAATCTCGTCGACCTGCAACGCCGGGTGCTCGAGGTCGGAGCTGATCTTGGGTTGGCATTTGACGGTGACGCGGACCGCTGCTTTGTGGTTGACGAGCGAGGCGCGATTGTCAACCCATCAACTCTGACCGCTTTGATTGCTGCCCGTGAACTAGCTAAGTACCCTGGCGCCAAGATAATTCACAACCTGATCACCTCCAAGGCCGTACCTGAAGTAGTTATTGAGTGCGGTGGTACCCCGGTTCGTACTCGTGTGGGTCACTCATTCATCAAGGCCACCATGGCCGAAACCAACGCGGTTTTTGGCGGTGAGCATTCGGGTCATTTCTACTTCCGGGATTTCTGGCGCGCAGATTCTGGGATGCTCGCCGCCCTCTATGCAATCGCGGCTCTTGGCGAAACCCCCGCCGGCACCACGATGTCAAGTCTGCTCAAGTCATATGACAGATATGCGTGCAGTGGTGAGATCAATACTGAGGTGGCCGATCAGGTGGCGGCGACCTTGGCCATTCGGGCGGCTTATGGCTGTAATGCAGGCGTGGAAACCGATGACCTCGATGGCCTAACCGTTACCGCACCGACTTGGTGGTTTAACGTTCGGCCTAGCAATACCGAACCGCTATTGAGACTTAATGTGGAAGCAGATGAGAAAGCGGTGATGGAGCAGGTTCGCGATGATGTGCTTGCGATCATGCGCGGGGGAGCGTCATGAAATCCGGACCGTTGGGTTTGGACGCCGCCCTATGGGAGGTCCTGGCCTGTCCGTGTCCTCAGCATGCGCCGGTAACCGCCGATGAGGCCACCGGCCAAATTGCGTGCACCAAATGCGATGCCCGCTTTGCGGTGTTAGATGGGATCCCGATCATGTTGCCAGAGCGCACGGATAAGGACTGAACATGCTCGTTGTCCGGGGCGCCGTTAAAAACTATGACTGGGGCATCACCGATGGCTTGGCCCCATGGGCCGGTGAACACCCAGGTGGCACCCAGGCCGAATTATGGTTCGGCGTGCACCCTGGTGGCCCATCACCACTTGTTGATGCCGAGGGCGACGAAACCGGTGAGGTATTAGCCGACAGATTCGATATCGCGGCGATTCCACTCCTGGTGAAACTACTAGCCGCAGCGCGCCCCCTAAGTGTGCAGGTGCATCCGCAACTTTCGGTTGCCGCAGCCGGTTGGGCGGCCCAGCAAACTCCCGGGGCACCGTTGGTACTAAGTGATCCATTTGAGAAAACCGAAATGCTGGTGGCCCTTGGACCATTTGAGGCATTCGCCGGTTGGCGCGATCGTGAGCAGGTGCTGTCGATGCTCGCTGCATTAGGTGGCGCCCAAGAAGCGGCTAGGCGCCTTGTGGCCGATGATCTAGGGGGTGCGGTTGGCGCGCTACTGGCAATTGGCACGAACGAGCGCATTGCCTTACTTGCAGTAGCCGCAAGTACGGCAGGCTTAGCACCGGATCAGATCGCGGCCTACCGAACGGTTGCCGAGAATTACCCGGATGATCAAGGCGCACTGGTCACCGTGTTGCTTGATTACGTGAGCCTTTGCGCCGGCGAAGCCATCTATGTACCGGCTGGTGTACCCCATAGCTATATCCGCGGCATCGGCCTTGAGGTGATGACGTCAAGTGACAATGTGATTCGCCTAGGGCTAACTCGTAAGCCGGTTTTTGCCGATCGAGCCATTGCAGCCCTTCGCCCAGATCTCGACCCACAGATAGTGCGAGCGGTACACGGAGACATTCTTTGGCCCGTTAACTCACCGTTCGTGGTGCGCATGCTCACCGAAGGCGAGGAGCGCATTCCGATGGGTGCGTACCGGATCTTGCTACTGATCAAAGGCACCGCCCGCGTGGTTTCTGATGCGGCTGAGATAAGTTTGCGCCGGGGTACCGCGGCTGTTATGGCCGCGAATGACCCGGATGCATATGTCGAGGCCGATGGTCTGGTTGCAATTATCCAATCCACCGAACGTTAGGTGAAAACTAGATGAGTACCGAAGGTGGAATGAAGGCTGTTATTGCCGCCTTGCTTGCGAATACCGGAATTGCCATTAGCAAATTCATTGCTTTCTTTTTCACCGGATCCTCCTCGATGCTCTCAGAAGCCATCCATTCGGTTGCCGACGCGAGTAATCAAGTGCTGCTTTTGGTCGGCAACAAGCGTTCACGAAAGCCCGCCGATGAGAAGCATCCATTTGGGTATGGACGCCGGCGATATGTCTACGGATTCGTTGTCGCGATCGTGCTTTTCCTAGTCGGGGGTCTTTTCTCACTTTATGAAGGCCTGCACAAGTGGCAGCGCCCTGAGCCACTTAGTGACTGGTGGATCGCGGTTCTGGTCTTGGTGGTTGCGATCGTGCTTGAGACATTCTCGTTCCGGACGGCACTTAGGGAGACGAATAAGTCACGCGGTAAGAAGTCCCTGGCACGTTTCGTCAGGGACTCTAGGCAGCCGGAATTGCCCGTCATTTTACTTGAAGACTTGGGTGCACTCCTCGGCCTGGTTTTCGCCCTGCTCGGAGTGGGGATGGCGGTGATAACCGGCGATGGTCGCTGGGATGCGGTTGGCGCCATGGCGGTTGGCACCTTGCTGGTCGTCATCGCTATTTTCTTGGCGATGGAAATGACCACGATGCTGGTAGGTGAAGGTGCCCTGCCCGAGGAAGTCGAAGCTATTCGGGCGGCGCTGGTGGCGACGGCTCTGGTCGAGCGGGTTATCCATCTGCGCACCATGCACGTAGGCCCAGATGAGTTACTGGTGGCCGCCAAGATCGCGATAAGGGGTAGTGAAACCGCCGCCGGGATAGCCGCTGGTATCGATGAGGCCGAGCGGGCGCTGCGGGCCGCGGTGCCGTCGGCTCGGTATGTATTCATTGAGCCCGATCTAAATCGCGGGCAGTTGTAAGGCGGGTTGAACTTGCCTTATTTGGCTGATCTGGCACACTAGGGTGGTCGCCATGGTCCGGAGCCCTGGTTCCCGTCGCGGCCTTCCTTAACTGGCGAACCAACGAAGCCTCGTGCCGTTCGCGCCACTAACGCCTACGAGGAGTCCCGAAATGTCTGTTGTGAAAGCTGATGGCACCCCTGACTACAAAGTTGCCGACCTATCCTTGGCCGAGTTTGGCCGCGATGAAATTCGTCTAGCCGAGCATGAGATGCCCGGCCTGATGGCGATGCGCGCCGAATTCGGTGTGAGCCAGCCCCTTAAGGGTGCCCGCATTACCGGTTCCCTGCATATGACGATCCAGACCGCCGTCCTGATCGAGACGCTGGTTGATCTGGGTGCCGATGTGCGTTGGGCTTCCTGCAATATCTTCTCGACCCAAGATCACGCCGCCGCCGCGGTGGTAGTTGGGCGTGTTGGCACGGTGTCAAACCCGAGCGGGGTGCCGGTGTTCGCCTGGAAGGGCGAGAGCCTCCCCGAGTACTGGTGGTGCACCGAGCAGATCTTGATGTGGCCAGATGGCAAGGGCCCGAACATGATTCTTGACGATGGCGGCGACGCCACGATGCTCGTTCACAAGGGCAAGGAGTTCGAGGCTGCCGGCCTCGTCCCGACTCCCGATGAATCCACCTCGGAGGAGTACGCGGTGGTACTTGAGACCCTGCGGCACTCACTTGCGCAGGATGCAACCCGCTGGACGAAAATCGCGGCGGGTATCAAGGGTGTCACCGAAGAAACCACGACCGGTGTGCATCGCCTGTACGAGATGATGCGCGAAGGCTCGTTGATGTTCCCGGCCATCAATGTCAACGACTCGGTCACCAAGAGCAAGTTCGATAACAAGTACGGCTGCCGCCACTCACTCATTGACGGCATCAACCGTGCTACCGACACCATGATCGGTGGCAAGGTAGCGGTAGTTTGCGGATTCGGCGATGTTGGCAAGGGCAGTGCGGATTCACTTCGCGGGCAAGGTGCACGGGTTATCATCACCGAGATCGACCCGATTTGCGCGCTGCAAGCCGCAATGGACGGCTACCAGGTGGCCAAGCTTGACGATGTCATCGATATCGCCGACATCTTCATAACGGCTACCGGTTGCTATGACGTAATCACCGCCGAGCAGATGGGCAGGATGAAGCATCAGGCCATCGTCGGTAATATTGGCCACTTCGACAATGAGATCGATATCGTCGGGCTTGCGGCAACACCTGGTGTAGTGCGCAAGACGATCAAGCCGCAGGTTGATGAGTGGACTTTCGCGAACGGCAAGTCGATAATCATGCTGTCTGAAGGCCGCCTGCTGAACCTCGGCAACGCGACCGGCCACCCGTCCTTCGTGATGAGTAACTCATTCACCAATCAGGTACTGGCCCAAATCGAGCTGTTCACCAAGCTCGATGAGTACCCACTCGGTGTCTACACCTTGCCGAAGGCACTTGATGAGAAGGTTGCACGCTTGCACCTTGATGCGATCGGTGTTCGCCTAACCGAATTGAGCAAGAAACAGGCCGAGTACCTCGGGCTTGATGTGGCCGGCCCCTACAAGTCGGATAACTACCGATACTAACTAGAGACCAACTGCTGGTTGGTAGCACTTTTTGGGCGAAGGAGCCTGCGCAACACACCCGCGCTAACGTGTCCACATGTTAGTGAACCCCAACGTGGCGCACCCGCGTTGGGGTTTGTGGGATGTTCTTATTACCTTGGTGGGTTACTTCGTATTGGCGGCTGCGTCGGCGATGGTCTTGGCGGCGCTGTCGGCTCCACTCGCGTGGCAAATCCTGATCGGTGGTTTCGTGCCTTGGATTGCCTTGGCCGGGTGGCCGCTTTTCAGCACGACGGTCCGAGGTAATGGCCCGCGAATTGACCTAAGGTTGCGGTTGACTTGGCGCGATGCGGGTTGGGGGGTGGTCGGCGGGGCCGCCGCCCTGCTCATCTCGGTGGTCACAGCGGCAATCACGGCCGCAATCTTCGGGGATTTCACCTCGCTGGCCGGGGAAGTCGGGGCCGAGTTGGCGGCTTTGGGTAATGGCTGGCTGCTACTTGCTTTCGGCCTGATGGTGGTAGTCGGGGCCCCGATAGCCGAGGAACTGGCATTTCGGGGGCTGTTCTATGCCGCGCTTAGGCGGCGTGGGGTCGGGACGGTGCTCGCCGTGGGCAGCACAGCCGTGGCATTTGCCCTATTTCACCTCGAACCGACCCGAATCGGGGTGCTCCTAGGTATTGGCATTGTCCTTGGGATCGTGCGGTGGCGCACCGACTCCTTGGGTGCCGCGATGGTGGCCCACGGGGTAGTTAACGCCCCGGCTGCGGTATTTATCATCATGGGTTTGCCAGGGGTGGCACCATAGGGGCATGAACACCCAACGCGGCGAGTCCTCGACGGCCCGTAGCCGAGTCCTAGTGGTCGACGACGATCAGGCCTTATCGGAGATGCTGGGCATCGTTCTACGCGGTGAAGGTTTCGATCCGGTCTTTTGCGGCGACGGTTCACAAGCACTAACTGTCTTTCGAGCCACCAAGCCCGATGTCGTCCTATTAGATCTGATGCTGCCGGGACGTGATGGTGTAGAGGTGTGTCGCGAAATTCGCTCCGAATCCGGTGTTCCAATTGTGATGCTCACCGCGAAGACCGACACCGTCGATGTGGTGGTGGGTTTGGAGTCCGGTGCCGATGACTACATCGTCAAGCCATTTAAGCCAAAGGAGTTGGTGGCTCGCATTCGTGCGCGCATTCGTCGCAACGAAGATGCGCCGCTAGGTACCTTGGCGATGTGCGATTTGACCATTGATGTCAGCGGCCACCAGGTAACCCGTGAAGGAAAAGCGCTGGCGTTAACCCCGCTGGAGTTCGATCTGCTCGTTTGCTTGGCCCGGCGGCCCGGGCAGGTCTTCACCCGCGAGGTACTGCTTAAGGAGGTCTGGGGGTACCGTCACGCGGCCGACACCCGGTTGGTAAATGTCCACGTGCAGCGCTTACGCGCGAAGATTGAGCAGGATCCAGAAGATCCGACCATTGTCCTTACGGTTAGAGGCGTCGGCTATAAGGCCGGCACGGTTTAGCCGGTTGCCGGTCACCACTACCGCGCCCCGCCATCGGCCCAAAGCTATGAACCAGTTCTTGACCGGGAGTCTTGACTTACTCCTTGCCGGCCCGCGGTGGGTCTTACGCATCTGGCGGCGGTCGTTGCTGCTTCGGGTTACGGCGACCACTTTGGTCTTGTCGACCATCGTCATGGCAGCACTTGGATTCTCGTTGCTATCTCGGGTCACCAGCGGCCTGCTGGATGCCAAGGATCGGGCATCGGTCGGGGAGGCCGCGGTCGGCCTGGTCGAAGCGCAACGGGTGATGGACGCTGCCGATACCGGGGCGACGACACCATCGGCGGCCCGCCTAGTGGACTCGGTGGTGACAACACTGGCGGCTCGTGCGGGTTCACCCGGGCAATTTGATGTGCTCCTGCTCTCGTCCGGGCAATTACCAGATGCGCCCGAGCGCGGCACGAACCTGGTTTCGGTGGCCAGTGTGCCCACCGAACTGCGTGCGGCCGTGACCGATTCGAAGAGACAATCTTGGACTTATACCGATATCAAGTCACTTGACGGCGGGTCGGCACCGGGACTGGTGGTAGGTGGCCCACTTGTTATTCCAACGGTGGGCGCTTACGAGTTGTACTACCTATTCCCGCTGACTCAGGAGCAACAGACATTAGATCTCGTGCGAGGAGCGGTTGTCCTCACCGGACTTTTACTGGTCGGGCTATTGGCCTTGGTGGCCGGTCTTATCACGCGCCAGGTTGTGGTACCGGTACGCGCTGCGGCTCGCACCGCCCTTCGCTTCGCCGACGGGTACTTATCCGAGCGGATAAAAGTCAAGGGTGAGGATGATCTGGCTCGACTAGCAGGGGCTTTTAATGACATGGCGGCGAGCATTGCTCGGCAGATCAAACAGCTGGAAGGTCTTTCGCGCGTCCAACGCCGATTCGTCTCCGATGTTTCCCATGAACTGCGCACTCCACTAACCACGATTCGGATGGCCGCGGATGTGATGTTCGAAGAGCGCGCGTCCTTTGATGGGCCTACCGCACGGGCGGCTGAGTTACTCCAAGCCCAATTGGACCGGTTCGAGTCCCTTTTAGCTGACCTACTTGAAATCTCGCGTTTTGATGCCGGCGCCGCAGCACTAGAAGCCGATCCATTTGACCTTTACGCCTTGGTCGAGCGAGTTATTGACGGTGCCACCCCACTCGCCGAACGAAGCGGTGTGCCACTTCGCCTGCACTCAAGTAATGAGCCAAGACTGATCTATGCAGACTCGCGACGCATTGATCGGGTGATCAGAAACCTAGTGGGTAATGCCATCGAGCATGGCAATGAACGCGGTGTCGATGTGAACCTCGGCTTTAGTGAAGATGCGGCGGCTGTCACGGTGCGCGACTACGGAGTTGGTTTGCGGCCGGGGGAGTCATCCTTGGTTTTCAACCGATTTTGGCGTGCGGATCCAGCCAGGGCGCGAACCACCGGTGGGTCGGGGTTGGGCTTGGCGATCGCACTTGAGGATGCTCGGCTGCATGGTGGCTGGCTTGAGGCTTGGGGCGAACCGCGACTTGGTGCTTGTTTCCGGTTGACGTTGCCACTTGCGGTGCGCGGGACATTTCCCGCTTCCCCGCTGGAGTTGTTTCCAGATGATTCGACGCCAGCAACGGCCACTGCCACCGAAAATGTTGAGGTGCGCTGATGCGGGTTCTCGCACTGTTGCTAACCGGAGCACCGTTGCTAACCGGAGCACTGTTGCTAACCGGGTGTGGTGCCTTACCGCCGTCTTTGACCGCCCAGGTGCCGACCACCGGACCCATCGAGCAGGGTGCACAGGTGAACTTAGGCCCCAAGGACCAGTTCATCCGGGTCATTGCGCGCGGCCCACGAGATGGCATGACGCCAACCCAGATCGTGCAAGGGTTTCTCGATGCATCCGCCTCATTTGATGGTGACCATGCGGTCGCACGGGAGTACTTAACTGAGGTCGCAAACACCCGTTGGCTACCTAGTTTGCAGGTTTTAGTTTATGACGGTGCAGCGGTGGTAACTTCCAACGACAATTCGGTGACACTGACCGCGAATCAGGCTGGCCGCATCGACGAGATCGGTAGATACGCAGTTTCGGTACCGGGCCAAGAACTCCGCGGTGACTTCCAGTTAGTTCGAGACGGCACGCAGTGGCGTATCGACCGACTTCCGCAGGGCCTATTGCTCTCGGCCTCTGATGTTGACCGCGCGTATCGATCGCTGGCCGCCTATTTCTTCAACCCGAGATTTTCGGCCTTGGTTCCCGATGCGCGGATGATCCCAGTCATTGGCCCGGGGCAGGGCACCACTTTGGTGCGCTATCTCCTCGACGGTCCAAGTGAATGGCTAGCGCCGGCGGTTCGTACCGGGTTCCCGGACGGGGTGGGGCTCAATATCGAAGCGGTACCAATCGAAGCCGGGGTGGCCCAGGTTGACCTAAAATCCTCCGCGCTATTGTCCGATGACTTAACGCGCAAAGCGATGTCGCAGCAACTTGTTTGGACCCTAGGGCAGTTACCTGATGTCACCTCGGTCAAGATCACCGCGGGTGGGCAGCCCCTGGTAGTGCCCGGTGTTGATTCACCGCAACCGGTTGATGCGTGGCCGGCGGTGGATCCAGACGCCCTGCCGGCCGATTATTCCGGCTATGTGACCCGAAGCCAGTCGGTCACTCGACTGGCTACTGATACTGATCGCCCGGTACCGGGCGCGGCGGGTAGGGGCGAAGTAGCGTTCGTAACTTTTTCTATTGATTTATTGTCCAATGCAATCGGTGGCATCGATGCTGACGGCACCTTGTGGCGTGGTGCGATCGCGGCGGATGCACCGCTGGTTGCGTTAAAACGCGGTGAGGCGCTATCGGCCCCGATCTTTGACGCCGACGGAAATATCTGGGTTGTCAATGCGCTGACCGGGCTGACCCGGGTCGACGGTATTGGGCGACCGACCGCAGTTGAGCTCACTGGACTCCCAGCAGATTCGGTTTTAGTCGCCGCCGTGCCATCACGTGATGGCACCCGGTGCGCGTTGATTGTGCAGCGCGGGGCGCGCACCTCGCTTTACCTAGGGGTGATAGCGAGAGCTTCCGCGAGTGTGCCGATGGCGATAACTGATCCGATCAGGGTCGAAACGCGGTTAACGGAAGTGATCAGCGTCAGTTGGTCCGGAGCAAACTCGTTGATGGTGCTAGGCAGTGACGGCGCGCAGTCTTTGCAGGTATTCAACCTAAATCTGGCTAGGGGGTCGGTTATCGGCCTTGGGGCGCCGGAAGCACCGGTCATGGTGGCCGCAGCACCTGGTTTGCCGACACTGGTGGGTACCGCCGATGGCTGGATTTATGAATATGTCGGCGCCACTTGGCGTAAACGCACCAGCGGTAGCGCACCGGTCTATCCGAATTAACCCAAAATGGAGTTAGTGGTAATCACCATCTTGCTGGAGTTCCGGCGACAGCTGCTACCCCGGCGACCTTGACCCCTGCGGCCTCAAGTGTGGTTGCCGCCGCCAAAGTGGTGGCACCCGTGGTGATGACATCGTCGACGACAATGATGCGGTAGCCGGCAAATTTCGACAGTTTCGCGATTTGCGTGGGCCGGGGTTGGAAGGCTCCGTCGATCGCGGCCCGGCGTTGGACCGCCGTCCGGCCAACATGTTTGCCGTTGTCGAAGCCGCGACGAAGTAGGTGGTGAACCCGCGCCGGTTGGTGGACATCGGTAAGTACGCGGGCGGCGCGACTGGCGATCAGCAAGGTGGTATCCGCGCCACGCGCATGCACTGAACTGCGATGCGGGGGGATGGTGACGAGCAGGGTAGGACCGCGGGTCAAAGTGGTTATCGCACTTGCCAGCAAGATGCCAAGTGGGGCGGTCAATGAACGCACCCCGTGTTCCTTGTGCGCGATGATGGCCGCTTTGGCTTGGTCTTGGTACCGGGCGCCGGTGGCAACCGGCCACGGGGTGCGCATGGGAAAGGGACCTACCTGCTGCGTCATCACCGCCCAGCAAGTTGGGCACAAGGTGGTGCCGAGCACCTGGCAACCAACGCAGGTCCGGCTCAGCACCAGGTCAATACAGGCATCAATAAGCCCCCCCGGCTGCATTTGCCCCCAATCGGTCGTCGGAGCAGTCTGCACACCAGTTTTGCTCCTAGGCAAGGGGGTCAGGTCTGTCGGTGGATTAGGGCCACCCGCAGCGGTCCGTGACCAACCCGTGACCTCTACGATGGGGTACGCCAGCAAGCTGGCACGGTGATCTTCCCGAGAGCGAAGATCTGGTCGACCGATCCGAAAGGCGTGTCACGGTGGGTGTGCTCGACAAACTCCTTCGCGTCGGCGAGGGCAAAACTCTGCGCCGTCTGGCGGCGATTGCCGTCGCTGTCAATGCCATCGAGAGTGAGTTCGTCTCACTCACCGACGCCGAGCTCCGCGAGCTAACCGAGGAGTTCAAGAAGCGTTACCAAGGCGGGGAGTCCCTTGATGACCTCCTGCCGGAGGCATTTGCCACCGTCCGGGAGGCGGCTCGACGCACTTTGGGTCAGCGCCACTTCGACGTGCAGATCATGGGTGGGGCCGCCCTACATATGGGCAATATTGCCGAGATGCGCACCGGTGAAGGCAAGACCTTGGTCTCGACCTTGCCCGCCTACCTAAATGCCCTTTCCGGCAAGGGCGTGCATGTTGTCACGGTGAACGATTACCTCGCCGAGCGCGACGGTGAGTGGATGGGCCGCATACACCGCTTCCTCGGACTCGAGGTGGGCACGATCTTGTCGAATATGACCCCGCCGGAGCGCCGCCTTGCCTATGCCGCTGACATCACCTATGGCACCAACAATGAATTCGGATTCGATTACCTTCGCGACAACATGGCTTGGTCGCGCGATGAATTGGTGCAGCGGGGCCACAACTTCGCCGTGGTCGATGAAGTTGACTCGATTTTGATCGACGAAGCCAGAACCCCCTTGATCATCAGCGGCCCGGCTGATCAAGCAAATAGCTGGTACGCAGAGTTCGCGCGGATGGCAAAAATGCTAAAGCGCGATGAGGATTATGAAGTCGACGAGAAGAAGAAGACCGTTGGTGTGCTGGAGTCAGCAATCGACAAAATCGAAGACCAAATTGGCATCGACAATCTCTATGACACCGTCAATACGCCACTCGTTGGGTTCTTGAACAACGCCATCCGCGCCAAGGATTTGTTCAAAAAAGATCGTGACTATGTGGTCATTGACGGTGAGGTACTCATAGTTGACGAACACACCGGCCGCATTCTTTCCGGGCGCCGCTACAACGAGGGCCTGCACCAGTCAATTGAGGCGAAGGAGGGTGTCGAGATCAAGGCGGAGAATCAAACGCTCGCGACCGTGACCCTACAGAACTTCTTCCGCCTCTACACGAAGTTGTCGGGGATGACCGGTACCGCCATGACCGAAGCCAATGAGTTCTCGACCATCTACAACCTCGGTGTGGTGCCGATCCCGACGAACCGCACGATGGTTCGCATCGACAAAGCCGATGTGGTGTTCCGCACCAGCGAGGCCAAACTCAGTGCCGTAGTCGCCGACATTGTCGAACGCCATGAGCACGGTCAGCCAATCCTCGTTGGCACTACCAGCGTGGAAAAATCCGAGGATCTTTCCAAACTCCTGAAGCAAAATGGGGTACCGCATGAGGTACTCAATGCCAAGCACCATCACCGCGAGGCCGCGATCGTTGCGCAGGCCGGCCGGCGCGGCGCGGTCACGGTCGCAACCAATATGGCAGGCCGCGGTACCGACATCATGCTGGGCGGTAACCCGGAGTTCATGGCGGCAGCCGCCTTGACCCAGCAGGAGCTATCGCCCGCCCTGGACCCGGAAGCCTACGAAGCCGCTTGGCCCGCGGCAATTGAGCGGGCACGTGGTGCAGTGCAAGCCGAGCACGACGAAGTCGTTGCCCTGGGCGGCCTGTATGTGCTCGCAACCGAGCGCCATGAGTCGCGCCGCATTGACAACCAGTTGCGAGGTCGATCCGGTCGTCAAGGGGATCCTGGTGAATCCCAGTTCTATCTCTCTTTGCAAGACGACCTCATGCGGCTATTCAAGGCCGACATGGTCGATGCATTCCTGCGTCGCTTCAATGTGCCAGATGATGTGCCGATTGAGGCGAAGATGGTCACCAATGCCATTCGTTCGGCGCAGTCGCAGGTCGAAGCGCAGAACTTCGAGATCCGTAAGGATGTCTTGAAGTACGACGATGTGCTAAATCGCCAGCGCTTGGTTATCTATGACGAACGCCGCAGGGTACTTGCAGGTGAGGACATCGAGGAGCAGGTGCGCGACTTCATCACCGACACCGTCGAAGGCTATGTGCGTACGGCCACGGCTGACGGTTACCCGGAGGACTGGGATCTAGACCAGCTTTGGACAGCACTGCGGCAGCTCTACCCGGTGCAGGCCACTATTGCCGAACTCGAGCAGGCCTCAGGCGGGGATCGGACTGGCTTGAGTCAGGATTATCTGGCGGCTGAACTAAAGGATGACGCCCAGCACGCCTATGACATTCGCGAGGAGAGCCTTGGGGATGAAGTTGCTCGTGAACTCGAGCGGCGGGTGATTTTGTCGGTGCTGGACCGCAAGTGGCGTGAGCATCTCTACGAAATGGACTACCTGCGAGATGGCATTGGCCTGCGTGCGATGGCGCAGCGTGATCCGCTCATCGAATATCAGCGCGAAGGCTTCGACCTCTTTAACGCCATGATGGATGGCATCAAAGAGGAAACAGTTGGGTACTTGTTCAATGTCGAAGTTCAGGTCAATGAACCCGAACCGGCACCGGCTGAGCTGGAGCCTGCGCCTGCTGCCGTGCTCGCGGCAGTGCCGAAAGAAGTTTCAGTCCAACCAGTCTCAGTCCAACCAGCTGCACCCAAGGTGCCACTGCTCGCAAAAGGCTTGGCCCCGAGCCGGCCCGCTCACCTTGAGTATTCGGCGCCGAGTGAATCCGGTGGCGTCGTGCACGGTGCCGTGACGGTCGAAGACGATGGCACCCTCGAGATTGATCCAACTGCCAGCCGCGCTGATCGGCGCCGAGCCGAGCGGGCCCGCCGCAAGGGCGGGCGCTAGCCGAGGTTGACCACTGTCACCAGCCAGCGCTCGCCGATGAACTCAAAGCGCATCGCCACGGCGCGGGCTCGATCGCTGCCGACCAAGACCGCAGAAGTCTCAGCGATGCCGTCGGCGATCTGACAGATGCGAATAGAGCGAACCTGCTTGACGGTGCGAGTCGTATTTTGCGTCTTAACGGCGCCTCGGGAACTGGGGTGACGCCGGACTGCGGCACCGCGGTCGGCAAGTTGCGCCAATTGTTGCCGCTCCACCCAACGGGTTAGTTGGCCAGGTGGGCGATCCCCAATCCCCACCTCACTGACCGCCCGGGCCATTCGGGCAACCCAAGCGATAGGTAGGTCGGTGGTTTCCGGTTGCGAGGCCGTATCGGAATTGGCCGTAGCCCCGACCAGTCGCAGGTGTCGCGGCACCGGCGGTGGGCTATCGATACCGGGCGCCACCTGCCAGTCCAATGGCAGGGGTAACTGGTCTTCTGGGGCAAAATGCAGGACGGTCACGGTCGTTCTCCTAAGTTCGCGTTAACTGGAGGACGGCCGCGGTCGGGGGGTCGCGGGAGTCTTGGTGCCGGTGCACCGGATTTGTTGGTAGCCCGGTTTCACCATTCAATTTTTAGGTACAAGCTTTCAGTTGCGTGCATTTACTTGTCTTTAGTTCTACTGAGAGTTCTACGTCACGGATCAAAGCCTGTCAATGGCAGTAAGTAGTGTGCTGTGGATAACTTTGCCCGGAATATCAGTCGATGGGCGAGAATCCACCTGGCAGGAGTGTGCCCAGCCGGTGGGCCACTTAAACCTAAGTGCGTCAGGAAGATGACTTTTAATGTTCATTATCAACCCCGATGACCTACTGGCCCAGGTGGCGGCCGGGGTTCAGTCCAACTGCGATGCCGAAGTTATCGCCGAAGCCGCCGAGTTGGCCGAGGCGGAGCGGGCTCGGGTGCGGTTGGTTGATCGCTGGCTCGTCACCCCCAACCCGATCAGCATCTGGGTGGTCGGGCTGCCGGTGCTTTACGGCACCGTGGTCGCCGCGGGTGCCGCCATGGTGGTGGTTGCAGCGCCAACTTCGAACCTTTGGGCATTGAGTATTGATGCGGTGGTTTGTGTTGAGGGGTTGGCTGCTGGGCTGCGAGATGATGGTCCCGACCGGGTTATTCCGGCTATCACTTGGCCGAGTTTCTTACGTGGGTTAGCCGGTGAACTAGTGCAAGTCCACACCATTGACGAGATCACCCGCATCGGTGAGCTGGTCGGGGTCGGCGCTGATCACCTAGATCTCATTACCGGTGGCGCTGGCCAACAGGGCTCGCGCGTCACGATTGCTTTTACCGCACTGGCAGCGCTGCAGACTCTTGCCCGAAGGGATGGGTCTCCACAAAATCTTGGGTGAGCGCGTACATGCGAGTGATGTAGGCCTCCAGTTGGGTGGTCTCGACCCGCCACTGACCCCGACCACCGATCTTGATGGCGGGTAACTCACCGGTGCGAACCAGGGCGTAGGTCTGTGCGGCCGAAATATTTAGGGCATCGGCGATATCGGCCAAAGTGAGGAAGCGTTGCGACATGGCCCCATGCTGCCAAAATTTCCGGCGCACCCAAACTACTTCGGGCGCACCTGTGGATAACTTTTCACGGATATTCGCGTTCCGGGTGAAACTAGTGCGACATATCGTCGATGCCGGGGGAGCGCATGGCACTACTAACGAAGCAACACCAAGGTCAACTTTCGGCTCAAGTTCCGGCGCAGCGAATGCGGGTGGTGCGCTGGCGTGATCTGCGTCTTTGGATTGGCTTGGTGATCATCTTGCTCGCAATGTTTGCCGGTGCCTTCCTGCTGTCGCGCGGGGAACAGACAACAACCGTCTGGCGCGCAAGTAGTGATTTATCGGTCGGCGCAATTCCCGTTGCGACTCCAGTAACTGTGTCACTTGGTGCCGCCCAAGACCAGTACCTGCTGGCGAGTGAGCCACTGACCGGGCAACTGCGTTGGCCCGTCGCGGCCGGTGATCTGATCCCGCGCGGTGCACTTGGCTTCTCGCCAATGTTGAACGCGCGATTGGTGACACTCCCGGTCGATCCATTACACGCACCGGTGCACATGGCGACCGGTGATGTTGTTGATATCTGGTCGACACCTGCTGATCTAGCCGGTGGTGTGACCGCGCAACCGGTGCTGGTGCTTGCCAGCGTCACAGTTGCCGAGGTGGCCGCCGACGCCGTTGGTGTTGGTGGGGAGATAGCGGTCGTAGTTGAAATTCCAGCGGCAGCGGCCGATCAACTGGTGGCCGCAGCCCGCTCGGGTTTGATTGATTTGGTTGCGGTACCGATAGCCAGCCAGCAGGTGTCGTGACCACGATAATTCTCGCCGCTGCTGGATTTGATGGTGAAGCAGCGCTAGTGGCAAGTGCGCCGGCGGCCGGCATTACCGTAGCCCGCAGGTCACTTGATGCGGTGGATCTCCTTGCTGCCGCCGCAACCGACCCGACAATGCCGATTGTCTTAACCGGTGAGGTGCCACGCATCAGCCCGGACGTCATCGCGCGACTGCTTGCTGGCAAGCGAACCGTGATCGGGCTCGCAGCAGATGATGCCGGTACGCAGTTACTTAGAATCCTTGGGGTTACTCGGATAATGCAAATTCAACCGACCGCGGAGTCAACAATGCGCGCGGTTGCTGCGGAAATTTTGCACGGAGTGACCGGGGTATGGGATACCGGTAGTTGGCGGCGACAAGATATTGACATGGGTGCCGTGGCGGCACCACTTGATGGGCAACTGGTGGCAGTTTGGGGGCCAGCCGGTGCCCCCGGGCGCACCTGCATGGCTATCGCGCTTGCTGATGCATTCGCTAGGGAGGGTGCGTCCACCTGCCTGGTTGATGCCGATACTTACGCACCAGCGGTCTGTTTCAATCTGGGCATTATCGACGACAGCAGCGGCATCGTGGTGGCCTGCCGCAATGCCGACAATGGCACGCTAAATATCAGATCGCTGCAGTTGAGCGCCAGCGTGCTGCGCCGCCAGCTGCATGTGCTCGGTGGCATCCCACGCGTTGATCGCTGGCCCGATCTGCGACACAGTGCGCTGACCTCGGTCTGGGCGACAGCTCGCGCTGCTTTTGCCAGAACGGTTATCGATATTGGCCCCTGCATCGAGGACGAAGGTGGGGTGGTGCAACACGGTGGCGGCACCTTATTGTCCTCGCGTCGGAACGCCGCCGCTGTCACCGCATTAACTGCCGCCGATGCGGTAGTCGCTGTCACCCGTGATGACCCGTTGGCGATTAGCCGGTTGATTACTGGGTTGCCGGCGGTAACTCAGTTGGGTGTTAGCGCGCCGATCATTGTCGCCCTCATTCAATCGGGGGATCGTCGTGGTGGCCCAGCACTCGATGCACTACGCAGCAGCGGTATCAACCTGCAAGTGGTGTCAATCCCATTCGATGGTGGTGGCTATCGAAATGCGCTTGCGCAGGGAGCGTTGCTGGCCGAGATCGCACCGCGATCACCAGCGCTCAAAGGCATTGCCGCACTAAGTAAAGTACTTGCTACGGGGATGGCAGCACGATGACGCGATCGCCAACTTTAACCCACTTGTAGATGGCGGCCGCGGCCTCCTCGGAAAGTCGAACGCAGCCACCCGCGGCAATCGCTAGGCCCAGTTGCTTAACCGAGTGCATCTCCGTGCCGTCGTAATAGCGCGGGATGGCGTGCAGGCCGATTGGTGATTTGGTATCAGGGCCGTAGGTGAAACGCATCATGTGGTTGAAAGTGACTTTCGAGTTCGGGTTATAAGCGACTTTGGACTTGGAAAAGATTTTGTAGGTGCCCATTACCGGGCGATCAAAGCGGCCGACGACCGGGTACCGGCCAATTACTTGGTCCCGCTCACCCATCACCCAAACGGTCATCAGGGCCTTGTCGTAAACGATGCGGCGACCCTGGTGCGTATCGCGCGGGAACTCTGGCACATTGCGGGCTTTTTGGGTTCTACTCGCCGGTTTAGGTTTGCGCACTTTCACCGGCCCAGGGTTGGCCGTGGAATCTGGGCTGGCCGTAGCAGTCGGGCTCGGGCTGGCCGTAGCAGTCGGGCTCGGGCTGGCCGTAGCAGTCGGGCCGGTTGTTGATCGGGGCTCAGGAGCCAAGGTGGTGCTGGCCGGTGCAGCGGAGTTCGTGGCCGCCGACACGGTTAGCGCCGCGGATGAGACCAAGGCCACTGCGACCAGTGTGGAAACCAGGGCGACCAAGACGCGTCGTTTGGGCGGGGAAGCCATCCCTAAGAAATACCTCATTTGTTGTCATCCTACGCCATCCGCCGCGCCCCCTTGGCCAAAAAATACCGCACGCTAATGTTCGAGGTGACCGCCATCAGCGGATGGTTGACGACGGGGAGGTGGCAAAATGAGTTCGGCAAGGGCGCCAACCCCGTCGGTTGGCACGCCAACAGCGAAAACTCCGCGCCGCGGGGTTGTCCTTGGCGGTGGTGGGGTGTTGGGCGGCACTTGGGCTATCGGTGCCCTGTGCGCTCTTGAGCAGACCCACGGGTTCGCTGCCAAGAGCGCCGATGTCATTGTCGGCACCTCGGCTGGCTCGGTGCTGGGGGCGCTTTTAGGTTGCGGGGTAACTTCCGAAGAAATACGCCAGCACAACAATAAGGAAGTTATCTCCGGGGGCCCATTGGCCGGGTACCACTGGGATCCGGCGACAGCTACCGGTGGTCCCCGCCCGGCGCGCCCGCGCCTGCCGGCTCCCGGGTCGGTCAAATTGATCGGGTCTAGCCTTCGACACCTGGGCCAACTACCGACCACCGCGGTGCTCTCGGCCTTCCTGCCCGAAGGCCGTAAATCTCTGGAAAAAGTAGGCCATTTAATTGACGTTGTCACCCCCGCAGCTGGCTGGGCGCCGCGCTCTGGGATTTGGGTGGTGGCGATGGATTACGAAACCGGTAAAAGGGTGGTCTTTGGCCGCTCGGGGGCACCGTCCTCGCGGCTACCGGCCGCGGTCATGGCTTCCTGCGCCATTCCAGGCTGGTTCACCCCGGTGGCGATCGGTGGCCGGGCCTATATCGATGGTGGCGCGGTATCTGCCACCTCGGTTGACGTGGTTGCGCACGCCGGCCTTGATGAGGTGTACGTCATCGCACCAATGGTGTCATTTGCCCAAGATCAGCCAAACACCATTGCGGCTCGGTTGGAGCGACGCTGGCGTGAGAAGGTAACGAGCAACTGCGTTGCCGAGGCGAATGTGTTGCGTAAAGCCGGGGCGAAAGTCACCATCGTGGGGCCGGGGCCGACGGATCTGGAAGCTATGGGGGCGAACTTGATGGATGCCAGTAGGCGCGCCAATGTCCTGGAAACCTCAATGCGCACCAGCACCGAAGCTTGGCACGTGGCCGCCTTATTAGCCGAAGCCGGCTAGCGGTGCAACCAGTCGCGACCGAGTTCCTCATCTTTTTCTAGGTACCGGATCAGTTGGTCCTGCACCATTTTTTCAAGTTTTCCACCGACAAATGGCACGGTTGACTTAATCGTAGCGGTGACGTGGGCGGACGTTTGGTTACCGGACGTTTGGGTATCGGACGTAGTCAAAGTGATTACCCCGGTGGCCGCCAGGGGCGCGGAGAAGGACACCGTAAATGGTGCGGTGCAGGAGTCACCCGTGATCGGCGCCCAGGTTTGGTGCTCGGTCACTTCTACGTTTGCACCTACCATAGCCGACGCAAAAGATGGCAAATCAGCGGGAAAAACCCGAACCGTGGTGATCTCGGTTGCTCCACCGGCACCGGGGGTCACGGTCACCTCGCACGAGATGGAGCCGGTTTGCTCAGCGCGATCACGGGCGTAGTCCGGATCAGTGAGCATGGCGCGCACTTGATCTATCGATCCGGGGAAACTCTGGTGCACATCTAAGGTCGTAGTCATCGCTTGGGCCTCCTTCGGCTAGCGTAGCGATGTGACGGAAGTAGTTGATGCCGGTCTGAGTGCTGCTATTGATCGCATCCCGGATCCGCGCTTGCGGACCCTATGTCGCAGGTTCTTTAGATTCGTGGCCCGCGCGGATGTCGCCGCCTACTCAACGCAGGCCTTGATCGCCCAGGTTGAGCAACTGCGCGCTTTCGCGCAGGTGCGCCCGGTCGACACGCCACTTGTTGAGGTGCGAGACGCAGATGATGCACCGTTCACCGTGGCCATGGTGGTCACCGATGACATGCCGTTCCTGGTTGATTCAGTTTCCGGTGAGCTCAGCCTTGAGGGTAGGTCGGTGCGGTTGATCATTCACCCGCAATTGGTTGTGCGCAGGGATGCAGCTGGGCAGTTGTTGGAGGTCCTCGATATCGATGTTGATCAGGATCGGCCCGCGGATGCGATCGCGGAGTCCTGGATGCGCATCGACATGGATCGCGATTACCTGCACCCCGATGGCAAGTCGACCGCGAACCGATTGACGCAAATTCTTGGCGATGTCCGTGTGGCCAATGCTGACTGGCTGCCGATGCGGGCCAAGGCGCAGGAGATCGCGGCGGCACTTGTCGCGAACCCCCCGATGACTTTGCCGTTAGCAGAAGTCGAGGAGGGCGCCGAACTTCTGCGCTGGTTGACGCAAGACAACCTGACGTTCCTCGGCTACCGTGAATATGCCCTCGCCAGCGTCGACGGGCAGGAGGCACTGGTGCCGGTACCTGGCACCGGGCTCGGAATCTTGCGCCAAGAACCAACAGCTGGACCGGAATCCGCAGCTGGCGCGGTACTGCCGACCGCGGCGCGCCGAAAAGCCCGCGAGAACCGACTGCTGGTGCTTACAAAGACGAACTCGCGCTCAACTGTGCACCGCAATGCCTACTTGGATTACTTCGGGATCAAAGTCTTCGACGCAGCCGGTCAGATCACCGGGGAGAAGCGGTTCCTCGGTTTACTAACGGCCGCGGCGCAGACGGAGAGCATCGCGGACGTGCCGGTACTACGCGTGCGCTACCAGCGCGTGCTGGATGATCTACAACTTGTAGTCGGCTCACATCGCGCCAAGGATCTGCTGCAGTTCTTGGAGACCTACCCACGCGATGAATTCTTCCAAACGCACGCCGGCGAACTAGTGGAGTTGTCGGCCTCGGTCATGCACTTGCAGGAGCGCCGTCAAACTCGGCTATTTGTCCGGGTCGATGACTATGAAAGATTCGTGTCCTGTTTGGTTTACCTACCCCGGGATAGATATACGACCGCGGTCCGACTGCGAATTGAGCGCCTTCTGGTCGAAGCCTTTGACGGTGTCAGTGTTGACTACACCGCTCGCGTTAGTGAGTCAGTACTCGCCCGCTTGCACTACGTGGTGCGGCTTGCTCCAGGGGCGGAACTTGGCCCAATAGATATCCCAGCCCTGGAATTGAAGTTGGCCGCGGCGGCCCGCAGTTGGGAGGACGACTTCACCTCGGTAATTGTTGATGAGGTAGGTGAGACAGCGGCCGCCCCGCTACTTCACCAATACAGTGAGGCGTTCCCGGAGGCATATAAGGAGCAGTTCGGCGGCGCTGCTGCGGTCAGCGATGTGTTGATTCTTCGAGATTTACCAGCTGGGGAGTTGTCACTTCGCCTTTATCGTCTGGACGAGTCCGATGACCGCGCGATGAGATTTTCGGTCATGCGCGTTGGCAGTGCAATGTCATTGTCCCGCATCCTGCCGACCTTGCAGTTGATGGGTGTTGAAGTAATCGATGAGCATCCGCACGAGATCAAACCGGCCCGGCAGGAGTCCGCTTGGATCCTTGACTTCGGCCTGTTATTGCCTGCGGAGGGCGTGAGTGATCGCCAGACGCTTGCAGCTCGATTTGCGGACACCTTCCGCGCCGCATGGCAAGGGGAGTGCGAGACCGACGCCTTCAACGGGTTAGTTGTGGGTGCGGGTCTGCGGTGGGATCAGGTGGTGATTATTCGTGCCTATGCCCGGTACCTGCGCCAGATCGGCTCAGCATTTAGTCAGGATTATTTACAGGAGACGATACTTTCGAATGCGCTGATCAGCTCGGCGCTGGTGCAGTTATTCGAGGTGCAATTTGCCCTAGGTGAGCTGTCAGCGGCCGAACGTGAAACCCAAGCCGGGGTCACAGTTGGCCGGATCGAGGAGGCCCTAAACGAGGTACGCAGTCTGGACCAAGACCGCATCTTTCGTAGTTTCCTAACTTTGATTCGTGCTACTTTGCGCACTAATGCCTATGCCAATACCGGCAAAGCGCGTAAGGCATTTGCGATCAAACTAGAACCGAAGCTGATACCGGATTTACCGCTGCCGAAACCGATGTTTGAGATCTGGGTTTATTCGCCGCGGGTCGAAGGTGTTCACCTGCGCTTTGGCCGAGTGGCTCGCGGTGGGCTGCGGTGGAGTGACCGGCGCGAGGACTTCCGCACCGAGGTGCTCGGTTTGGTCAAAGCCCAAGAGGTGAAAAATGCGGTGATCGTGCCGGTCGGTGCCAAGGGGGGCTTCTATCCGGTGTACCTACCTGACCCGGCGGTAGATCGCGATGGCTGGCTGACCGAGGGTAAGGCGGCCTACCGCGAGTTCATCTCCGCGCTGCTCGACGTTACCGACAATTTGGTCGGGGGCGCCGTGGTGCCACCGGCGGATGTGGTAAGGCGCGATGGGGATGACACCTACCTGGTGGTGGCGGCCGATAAAGGCACCGCAACCTTCTCCGATCTGGCCAATGAGATCGCCGGGGAATACGGCTTTTGGCTGGGTGATGCCTTCGCCTCGGGCGGCTCCCAGGGCTATGACCACAAGGCAATGGGGATTACCGCGCGCGGTGCTTGGGAGTCGGTGAAACGGCATTTTCGGGAGTTGGGTCTAAACACCCAAACCCAAGATTTCACCGTGGTGGGCGTCGGTGACATGGGCGGCGATGTTTTCGGGAACGGGATGCTGCTCAGTGACCACATCAAGTTGGTGGCGGCCTTTGACCATCGCGACATATTTATTGATCCAAACCCAAATCCGGTGAATTCATTCACCGAGCGGCAGCGGTTGCTCGCGCTGCCGCGTTCTAGCTGGGCCGATTACCACGCCGAACTCATCTCCGCCGGCGGCGGTATCTATTCACGCTCGGAGAAGTCCATCAAGTTATCGCCGCAGGCCTGCGCCGCCCTTGGTATTGACAGCGCCGAAGGCGGTGCGAGTGAGGGGATTTCACTAACACCAAATGAGGTGGTGCGCGCAATCTTGGCAGCCCCCGTTGACCTGCTCTGGAATGGCGGTATCGGCACCTATGTGAAAGCCCAGTCCCAGACCAATGCTGATGTGGGCGACAAGGCCAATGATCCGGTGCGGCTAAATGGCAATGAGTTGCGCTGCCGGGTGGTCGGTGAGGGCGGCAACCTGGGCCTGACCCAACTGGGCCGGGTTGAAGCCGCCAGAGCTGGTATTCGGTTAAACACCGATGCCATCGATAATTCCGCCGGCGTTGACACCTCCGACCACGAGGTGAATATCAAGATTTTACTTGACGAGTTTGTGCGGGCTGGTGAGCTCAGTGTCGATGAGCGCAATGGGTTGCTAACCGAGATGACCGATGATGTCGCGGCCCTGGTGCTGGCCGATAACTACGGCCAGAACGTGACCTTGGGCAATGCCCGCGCCGGGGCCGCGGCGCTGATTAGTGTGCACCTGCGGATGGTTGAGGATCTTGAGCGCCGAGGGTTACTTAATCGGGCTCTTGACTACCTACCAGATGATCAGGAGTTTCATACCCGGCAACAAGCCGGTGAAGGCCTGACGTCACCAGAGCTCGCCGTGCTGCTCGCCTACGCGAAAATCTCGTTGACCGCTGAGCTAACCGAGGCAGGTTTGGGCGATGATCCGTGGTTCGAGATCGCGGTGCGGCGTTATTTCCCGGCGCTGCTCGCCGAGAAGTTCGGTAAACAACTAGCAACCCATCCACTGCGGGCACAGATCATCAGCACGGTTACCTGCAACCGCGTCATCAACCTCGGTGGTATCACCTTGGTCTTCCGGGCGATGGAAGAAACCGGTGCGACGGCTCTTGATGTGGTGCGAGCCGCCTCCGCGGCTATTGAGATTTTCGGTATTGCTCAACTCATGGATGCGATCGATGCCCAGGACGATCTGATACCGGCGGCGGCCCAGGTTCAACTCCACCTGGAGATCCGTCGGCTTTTAGACCGGGCCACCCGCTGGTTCCTGCAAACCCGCGGTACCTCGATCGACGTTGCCGAGCAGATCGCCAGGTTTGCGCCCACTGTCCGCGACTACTCCGGCAAGGTGCCCGAGTCATTGCGGGGCGGTGAAGCCGACCGCTGGCTAGCACTTAGTAAGCGGTTCTTAGCGGCTGGTGCACCCGCCGATCTTGCCGATATCGCAGCGGGGGCAATAGATACGTTCTCGCTCCTTGATATTCGCGAGATCGCCGGGCGCACGGGCGAGGATGTCGCCAGCGTGCTACCCCTTTATTTCACCATCTCCGAACGCTATGACGTGGATCAATTGCTGCTACGTATTACCGCCCTGCCGCGCGGTGACCGTTGGACGGCCCTGGCGCGCCAGGCCCTGCGCAGTGACCTCTACGGGGTTATCTCCGCCTTGACCGCTCGTGTCATCAGGTCGACGAGCCCCGAGTTGGACCCGCTTGCTCGAATTCAAGCCTGGGAAACGGTCCATCAGGCCGGCCTGGGCCGAGCCCGTGCCACCTTGCAGGAGATATCGGATCAAGAGGACACCGATCTTGCGGCTTTATCGGTGGCCCTTCGCGTGCTGCGCAACCTGGTAGCACAAGGTGGCACTTCCAGTGCGGACCGCCCGATCGCCGAAAAGGCATCCTAGAATTTTTGATAATGTAATTGCAATGCGCGGCCATCGGTTTTCGGATAGCAAAGAGACAGTGTCACGCGGCTCGCTCGCCCGATTGGCGCCGTTAAACCCCGAGGTGCTTACTTAAAAATTTGTCGACCCGCTTAATGGTGTCGCCCCAGGGGCCGTAAAAGTAGTGGCCGGCATTCTTGTATTCCACAAGGGTGGCATCCTTGCCGGCGCTGGTTAGGGCGGCCTCGGTGGCCCGCGCCCACGCGATGTCGCAGCTTTCATCCGCGGTGCCGTGGAACATTAAAATTGGTTCCGTCACTCGAGCAAAATAGGTGCGCGCCGACATTGTTCGCCAGACTTCAGGGGCCGCCTCTGGGCTCCCATACTTTGCGATGATGGTGCGGCCGAATGAACTGTCGTACCGCTGCCACTTATTGAAATTATCCACCGTGTTTGAACTAGTCGCCGCATAGGTGATCGCGGCATTAAACACCCCGGGTCGAATCACCAGTGCTTGGAAAGCCACTCCGCCGCCCATGGAGCGGCCGAGCAGTGCAAGGCGATCGTTATCGATGAAAGGAAGTGTCGATTCTCGCACCGCCAACCCGGCATTAATTACATCCGCCGCGTAGCCGAGCCGCATTGAGGTGTCGGCCGCCGGATCCTTATCCGAGCCTGCGTGATTGCGGTAATCAATATGAAAAGCGATATAGCCATTTCGAGCAAGCCAATCCTGCTCTCGCCGAAAACCCTGCCCGGTGACGTACACCTTCGGATCGATATAGCCGTGGGCCAACACCACCACCGGGAACGGGCCTTTGCCGCGAGGCTTATTCATGATCCCGGTAATCGTCAGCTCGCCACTTTCGTAGGTGACCGCATGTCGGGTATATGCCGAGGTGCCGCCAAGGTCCTTTCGGATCTTAAGATCTCGCCCGTCGTAAACCTGTTCGATTGCCGCAGGGATGCCAGGAACAGATGGCGCTGCCGCGGCGGGTGAAATAAATCCAAGGGATCCCGATACTGCTACCGCAGCCAGCAAGGTCACCCACTGAGAACTAAGCATCTGCCGATGCTAGGTCAGGTCACGGTAAGTGGCTCATCGAGCCGAAGGTTTTTACCCCGAAGCCTGCGTCTTGCCTCGGATTCGCAATTGCAGGGCGTGGACAATTGGTTCGAGTACACCACTGGTTAAGGTGCTGGGCATGCACCTGCCCCCACTCGTTGACCCAGCCGCTGAGTTAACGTCCGACGAAGTCCGGCGCTATAGCCGCCACTTGATCATCCCCGATGTCGGCATGGCGGGCCAAAAGCGCCTAAAAAATGCCAAGGTGCTCTGTGTTGGTGCCGGTGGCCTCGGCAGCCCGGCCCTGCTCTACCTGGCCGCCGCCGGGGTCGGCACCTTAGGCATCGTTGAGTTCGATGTGGTTGATGAATCAAACCTGCAACGCCAGATCATCCATAGCCAAAAGGACATCGGCCGACCCAAGGCCGAGAGTGCTCGGGAGCGGGTGCTCGAAACCAACCCGTATGTCAATGTGCAATTGCATCAAGAGCGCTTGGACTCATCCAATGTGATGGAGTTGTTCGCCCAGTACGACCTGATAGTTGATGGCACCGACAACTTCGCGACTCGCTATTTGGTCAACGACGCCTGCGTCCTTCTCGGCAAGCCTTATGTGTGGGGTTCGATCTACCGCTTTGACGGTCAGGCATCGGTGTTCTGGGCCGAGTACGGCCCCTGCTACCGCTGCCTTTATCCGGAGCCGCCGCCGCCGGGCATGGTGCCAAGTTGCGCCGAAGGTGGGGTGCTCGGTGTGCTGTGTGCATCCATCGGTTCGATCCAAGTCACCGAGGCCATCAAATTGCTCGCGGGGATCGGTGAGCCACTCCTTGGCCGGCTGATGATTTATGACGCACTCGAAATGACTTATCGGCAGGTAAAGATCCGCAAGGATCCAAACTGCGCCGTCTGCGGTGCTAACCCGACGGTCACCGAGCTAATCGACTACGAGGCGTTCTGCGGCAGCATTTCGGAAGAGGCGGCTAATGCCGCCCGTGACTCGACCATCTCGGTGCTGCAGTTAAAGGCAATGCTTGATGAGCGCGAGGTGGGTGCTCGGGACTTCGCGCTGATCGATGTTCGCGAACCGGTGGAATGGGAGATTGTGCAAATCCCAGGCGCTGTGCTCATCCCCAAGGGTCAATTCCTTGACGGATCGGCGCTCACGTCGCTGCCAACGGATAAGCAGATCGTGCTCTACTGCAAGGTCGGTGGCCGGTCGGCCGAGGCCCTCGCCGTTGTGCATGGGGCTGGCTTCACCGATGCCATCCATGTTGGTGGCGGGATCAATGCTTGGGTTGCTCAGATTGAGCCGGCTAAGCCCTCCTACTAATACCTGATCCGGACGCACAGATTAGGTTCAGCAACAGTTCCAGAGCCCTAACCGTAGGCGCACTCTTAAACAGCATTGAGTCATGCGATGGACGTTGCGAGGAGGGAGAGAGACATTTCCCAACGAGTGATTCCGATCTTGGAGAACGTCGTTGGGAAATGTCTCTCTCCCTCCGGTGACAACTTCAAGGCCGAGGCCGGTGGCGGCGGGTCGGCGGCGGCGATGACGCTCGGCCGCGCGCTCGATGCCGCCGGACGACTCGACGAGGCGGCGGCAGCCTACCGCCGGGCCGTGGATGGCGACCCCCGTGCGGCGGTGGCGGCCAACAATCTCGGCAGCGTGCTCGAGCGGATCGGCCGGCTCGAAGAGGCCGTCGGCGCCTTCCGCCGGGCCGTACGGCTCGACCCCGCGTCGCCCGTGTTCGAATACAACCTCGGAGTCGTGCTGGCCCGCCAAGGCAATCGCGTCGAGGCGTCGGCCTGCTTCACCCGCGCCGAAGAACGGTTTCGGGCAGCCGGCAACACGAGCATGGCCGATGCGATCGCCGAACGGCTGAAATCCCTCGACGGCCCGAGTGAAGAGTCGGCCGAGCCCTGAGGCGGCCTCGAGCCCGCGGTTGTCCCTTCCAGACAGCCGGTATTACAATTCTGTCATGTGCGGAGACGAGAACCCGGCGCCTCCCGCCTTGGATGGGGGCGGCCGCGGCGACCTGGTTGTCGTGGCGAATCGACTGCCGGTCCATCGGACCGACGGCGGCTGGGAGACGAGTCCCGGCGGGCTTGTCTCTGGCCTGCTGCCGTTGTTGCAGAAGCGGCAAGGCGTCTGGGTCGGCTGGGGGGGGGGCCGCGCGTCCGGCGAGATCGCCCCCTTTCGCCACGACGGGCTCTGGAACGTGCCGGTCTCGCTCTCGGCCGACGAGGTTCGCGACTACTACGAGGGCTTCGCCAACAGCACGCTCTGGCCGCTCTACCACGATGCCTGTCAGCAGCCGCAGTTTCACCGGCAATGGTGGCAGCCCTACGTCACGGTCAATGAACGGTTTGCCGAGGTCGCCGCCCGGGAGGCGGCCCCCGGGGCGAGCGTGCTGGTGCAGGATTACCACCTGCAGCTCGTGCCCGGCATGCTGCGGCGGATGCGGCCCGACCTCCGGATCGGCTTCTTTCTCCACATCCCGTTTCCTCCGGTCGAGCTTTTTTCCCAACTGCCCTGGCGGCAGCGGATTCTCGAAGGCCTGCTCGGGGCCGACGTCGTCGGCTTTCAGACGAAGCAGGGCGCCGGGAATTTCATCCGGCTGGTCAATCGCTACACGCCCCACCGCGGCGCGAGTCACTCGATCAGCGTGTATGGCAGGCGGGTCGAGGTGCGGGAATTCCCGATCTCGATCGATTACTGGAAGATCGACCAGCTCGCGGCCGATCCGGCTACGATCGAGCGGGCCCGTGAGATCCGGGCCGAACTCGGGCCAAATCGCACGATCATGCTCGGCGTCGACCGGCTCGACTACACCAAGGGCATCGATCATCGAATCCGGGCCTTTCACGAGATTCTCGCGGCCGGCAGGCACACGGTGCGGGATCTCGTGCTCGTGCAGGTGAGCGTGCCCTCCCGGGATCAGGTCGACGAATACATCGAGATACGGGAGCGGATCGAGACGCTCGTCGGCCACATCAACGGTGAGTTCGGCGAGGTGGGGCAGGTGCCGGTGCATTACCTCCCCCGCAGCCTGCCGATCGAGAAACTCGTGGCCTATTACCTGGCCGCCGACCTCATGCTCGTCACGTCGCTCCGCGACGGGATGAACCTCGTGGCCAAGGAGTATTGCGCCGCCCGACGGGACGACACGGGCGTGCTCGTGCTTTCGGAGTTCACCGGCGCGGCCCACGAACTCCAGCGGGCGGTGCTCGTGAACCCCCACGACATCGACGGGATGGCCGTGACGATCGAACGGGCGATCGCGATGCCCCGGGACGAGCAGGCCCGGCGGATGCGGAGTCTACGACAGCGGGTGCGGAAGCGAACCGCCTACGACTGGGCCGACGAATTCATCGCGGTACTCGCCGGCCCGGCCCACGGTAGCTCGGCAGCCCTGGCGGCAGGAGACGCGCGGTGACAGGCACAAACGCCCCGCCCGCCGGCGACTGCCAGCCGACCCTCGACGATCTCGACCGGGCCCTGGAGGCGATCGCGCAGGTGCCGGTGCTGCTCGTGGCGACGGACTACGACGGCACGCTCGCCCCGATCGTGAACGACCCCGCGGAGGCTGTTCCGGTGCGCGAGTCGATCGTGGCCCTGCGGGCCGTCGCCGCGCTCGGCTCAACCCACGCGGCCGTGATCTCGGGGCGGTCGCTCGCCGACCTCGCCGCCCTCTCGGCTCTCGACGGCCAGGTGATGCTCGTCGGCTCGCACGGCAGCGAGTTCGATCAGGATTTTGTCCGCTCGCTCACTGGGCAGCAGGTGGAACTCCGGCAGCAGCTGCTCGACGAGATGCACCGGATCGCCGCCCGCGACCCGCGATTTCGGATCGAACCCAAGCCGGCCTCGGTCGCATTCCACTATCGGAACGTCGCCGACCCCGTGGCCGACTCGGCGGTCGAGGAACTGCTCGGCGGCGCGGCGACCTGGGCCGACGTGCGGGTCAAGGCGGGCAAGAAAGTGCTCGAGTTGACGGTGGTCGACACTTCCAAAGGGGAGGCCATCGATGCGCTGCGGCACCGGGTCGGGGCCACGGCCGTCGTCTACTTCGGCGATGACGTGACCGACGAGGATGCGTTTGTCAGGCTGCACGGGCCGGACGTCTCGGTCAAGGTGGGGACGGGTGAGACCGCAGCCACCTACCGGATAACCGATCCGACCGACGTGGCCCGCCGGCTCGCGCGGCTGGCCGGCCTGCGGGAGGCGTGGCTGGCCGGGGCCGGCGCGGTGCCGATCGAGCGGCACGCTTTGCTCGCAGACGGCCGGGTGATGGCGCTGGTGGCCCCCGGCGCCAGGCTCGTCTGGATGTGTGCCCCGCGGGTGGACGGACCAGCGCTGTTCGCCGGGCTCGTGGGGGGTGAGTCGGCCGGGCACTTCACGATCGAGCCCGCAGCCGATTCGTCGGCCCCGCAGCAGCAGTACGACGGCCATTCGCTGATCCTCAAGACCGTCTGGCCGCGGCTGACGGTGACCGACTTCCTCGATTGCTCCGCCGGCCGGCCCACCCAGCGGGCGGGCCGCACCGATCTGCTTCGCCAGGTCGAAGGGCGGGGCGAGGTGCGTTGGGAAATGTCTCTCTCCCTCCGGTGTAAACTTCTCATCTATTTTATCTATCGAGAGGTGCGCGGTTGGGAAATGTCTCTCTCCCTCCGGTGTAAACTTCCCGGCACGAGGCTGGGGTTACTGCACGGGTTGGGCTATTGACAAGGGGCAGAAGAAAGAAATTCCCGTATGTCATGTTTTGGCATGGATGATGTACGTACACGCTCGGTTGTCGCGGTCGTACACCTGATGCATGAGGTGGATCAAGGGTGCCCTTTGCGGCTATTCAAGGGCAAGGTCCAATATCTTTGACTTGAGCGCGTGAGTCCGGCGACATGTAGTCGTGACCAAAACTGTGAACTTAGGCGAGGCCAAGGCGCCATTCTTCGCGCTCCTAGCAGTTGTGGAAGCAGGGGAGGAAGTAGTGATCGCCCGCGCTGGCCGCCCCATTGAGCGGCTAACGCATCACCACCCCAGATGACGGCACGCCCGCCCGGTGCCATGAAAGGTCGTATCTGGATGTCGCCTGACTTCGCCCAAACCGATGAGCAATTCCTGCAGTGTTTTGTTTAGGCCGGCTGGCCGAGCCCTGGATCACTAAAGCCCGTGCGCTTATGGCTGCCATCGCAAAACGGCTTCTTGGCCGACTCGCCGCAGCGGCAGAGGTAGGCCTTGTCACCAGTTTTCAGGGTGCTGCCGTCGGCGGCATTGATGGTGCAGGGGCCGGTGACTTCGAGGGGGCCATCGGCCAGGACAGTGATCGTGACTTCGGATTCGCTCATGGTTGCATCATGCCCTAGTTGGGGCTAGAGGGCACCTTTTTTGGTTAGCCAGTTGAAGGCAAAGTAGCCGGGCACGGTTGGTAGCCAAAATGTCACGAGTCGAAACAGCAGCACGGCCGACACCGCGATCCCACCGTCGAGTCCGGCCGCGGTGAGGCCAGCAGCAAGGGCGGCCTCGACGGCGCCGAGTCCACCGGGGGTTGGCGCGGCCTGACCGATAGTTGCACCGGCGAGATAAACCACGGCTACTAGTGCAATACCCAGCTGGCCGCCGAAGGCATTGACGGCGGCATAGAGCACGCCGATGAAGGCCAGGTTCAGCAGCAAGATGCCGCCGACACCTTCGATGAGTTTGCCGGGGCGTTGGGCGACGGTGACCAGGCGCGGGCCGACCTCCTTGAGGATGGGCCCAACCCGGGAGGTGATGAGTTTTCGCACGGCTGGTACGGCAAGTAGTGCGATGGCGCAGGCGGCGACCGCGATCACCGCGATCACGACGATCCGTGGGGGATTAAAAGTTAGATCCGACTGAGTTCCGGCAGCGATACCGAACACGAAAAGCAGCAGGATATGTGAGGTAAAGGCCATGACCTGGGAGACACCAACGCTGGCCGCGGAAAGGGCGGGGTGGAGTCCGGCCTTTTGCAGGAAGCGAATATTGATCGCAACCGAGCCAAGGGTTGGCGGTGAAACCAAGGTGGCAAACGCGCCGGCGAGTTGGGCTAAGAAGGTGCGGTGGATGGGTATGCGCTCCGGCACGAATCCGGTGAGTGACCAAACCGCCGCCACGAAGGTCACGAGGCTCAAAATCAGTGAAAGGAGTACCCAACCCCAGTTCGCGGTGCTGAAGAGATTAACAAGATCAACCTGGGCCAATTGCGAAAGCAAGAGATAGCCGGCAATCGAGCCGACGATGATCATCAGCAGCGTACGAGGGCGTACTCGCTCAAGTTTGATCTGCTCGATCTCACCACCTTCGCGCAGGCCGAGCAAGGTGTCGCGCAGGCTCACGAGAAGTTGCCGGTTCTTGCGCACCGCCTTGCGCGTCATGCCCGACAGGGCGACCGGCTGCAGGGCGGGTAGCGCGCGGGTTAGGGCATCGATGCCGAGGATGAGCCGACCGGCTTCCACGGCGCGCTCAACACTGGTGAGCAGTGCGAGGGTGCAGAGCAGTTCGGCGAGGTCAATGCGCTGGGCAACGTCACTTGCGGCGATCGAGCCACCACCGTGGCCGACAATCCAAATACTGCCATCGGTGGCGCGCAGCAGGTGATCGGCCGACAGCGCACGGTGGCTGCTTTGGTGTTCGTGCAAGGTGCGCACGGCTCGCCAGGCCCCTTGCAGATCGGCGTCACTTAGGGCGCCGCCGACACTTGACTCAGAGATATTCGCAAAAAGCTCACCGTCGATGAACTCGTAGGCGAGCAAACTTGAGTCCGGGCCGATCTCGGTGGCCAGGAGTAGGCGCGGGGTGGGCACCCCGGCGGCTGTCGCGGCAAATGCGATCAGGGCCGCGTTGTCCAGGGTTCTGCGCATATTGAAAGCACCCGTACCCGGCTCATCACGTAGGCGCAGGGCCGTCCAAAATGCCGAGACCAAGCCGGCACCTTCTAAGTCGCGGTTTAGCACGTTGATTCGTAACCGGGCACCGGATCGGGTGACCGCGCTATACCGGCGACCGCGGGCGGTGGTGGTTTCGGCATCGAGTGAAATAAGTGGGTAGCCACCGCGCGCGAGGGCGGTGGCGACTTCCTGACCGGTCGGCCTGGTTGTTGGGGTGCCGAGCGCGTAACGCGTCAGCAGGCCGATGGCCCAGCCCAGGGCAATACTGATGCCGACTCCGGCGAGGGCGATACCCGAGCTCAATACCGTAACAATGATGACCGAGCCGATAACGAGGAAACTAAATACATTCCAGGGTCGCACCGCGAGCAGGCGGGCCACCGTGATGAAGGCGATCAGGCCGGCAAGGATCGGCGCCGTTGATGCGCTATCGGGGCTGGTCGAGCCGGCTAGTGCGACCAGTAAGCGTGGTACCCCACTATTTGATACCGCCGTGGAGGCAATTGTCAGCAAGATGACCGCTGCTAGCAGCGCGATCACCGCGTCAAAAAGTTGGCGTGCGCGGCGGCGCACCACCAATGCAACACCGGCGGCAAGTGGCAAACCCAAGGTGCCGATACCGCCGATGACATTGAGGGCCAAGATCACCACCGAGGGCAGTGACTGGACCCCGCTGGTGACATCATCCTCAAGGCCGGCGGTCGTGCTAGTGGCAAACCAGCCGATCCCAATAATGGCGCCGGTGATGGCAACGGCGAGCACAAAGCGCGCGAGGTCTAAGGGTCGGCGCACCCGCCGGGCGATGACCTCATCGTTGATCTGGACCCCGCCGGCGCCCAGAGGCTGGCTATCGGGTGTCACGGTCACCGGTAGATAGTCTCAGAGGAGCGTCAGACGAAGGTGGTAGGCATGGCCCTATGAGGCAATCTAGGTCCCGGTCGTGGGTATTAGACACCACCCAGCCGGCACCAATTGCCCCGGCAATTTTGGACCCGGAGCAGCAGCAGGTGGTCGACCATCGCGCCGGCCCGCTCTTGGTCCTCGCCGGGCCGGGCACCGGCAAGACCACCACCATTGTCGAGGCGATCACCGCGCGCATTACCGATCCAAGTGACCCACTAGAACCCGGTGCCGTCCTCGCCCTCACTTTTGGCCGCCGGGCCGCCGGGGAGCTCCGCGACAAAGTGGTGCAGCGGCTCGGGGGCGGGGTGAGCCCGCTGGTTGCGACATTTCATTCCTTCGCGTACGGGCTGATGCAACAAACCGCAACGGTTGGGGAGCTGCGCGATCCACCGCGGCTACTTTCCGGGGCCGAAGAAGATGTTCGTATTCGCGATCTGCTGGTAGGCGCCCTACAAGATGGCACCATCAACTGGCCCGAAGAGTTAGCCGGCGCCGTCACCACTTTGGGTTTGGCCAATGAGATCAGGTCGGTGCTCGCGCGGGCCCGGGAGCTCGGCCTAGACCCCGGGCAACTTGAGCGCATCGGCGCGAGATCTGGCCGGCCAGCTTGGGCGGCCCTGGGCGCCCTCGCCGAACAAGAGAGCGCCGTGATGGTGCTGGAGAATGTTTGTGATTACACCGAACTCCTGCACCGCGCGGTGATCGCGGCGCGCGCCCCAGATGTTGCCGCCCAGATGCACCGTACTTATCGAGCTATCTACGTCGACGAGTATCAAGATACCGATCAACTACAGGTCGAGTTACTCAAAGCCCTAGTGGGCCCGCGCACCAGCTTGGTTGTCGTCGGGGATCCCGACCAGGCGATCTACGGGTTTCGGGGCGCCGACATCCATGGGATCTTGAATTTCCCCGAGCAATTTCGCACCAGCACCGGGGAGCCGGCGCCCACTGTTATCTTGCAGCGCACTCGCCGGTTTGGGCCAAATATTCGCAAGGCCGCGACCGCAATCCTCGGTGCCCGGCCGATTGGCTCCTTCACCAAGGAGCAGGTGCACGCACATCGAAACCCCAGCTGCCTTGGCGGTTCGCCGGTAGCTGGCCAGACCGCGACCGACACCGTTGAAGTCCAACTCTTCGATAGTGAGTCATCACGGGCGGCCCACATCGCAGAGCAAATTCGCCGCGCACACCTAGACGATGGGCTCCCTTGGGCCGATCTGGCGGTGCTAGTGCGATCAGCGCGGCAGATCCCCCTCGTGCAGCGGGCCCTGATGCAAGCAGGGGTGCCGACCACAATCGCGGCCGATGAAATCCCCTTACGCGCGGAGCCGGCGGTTGCCGTGCTGCTGCAGGTGGCCGAGATGGCGATCGACCCGAGTCGAATCACCGCGGAGCAGGCAGTTGATCTACTCACCGGCCCACTCGGTGGTCTTGATGCCGCCGAATTGCGGCGGTTTGGCCGGGCCTTACGCGCGGCGGCGCGGTTAGCCGATCCGCTGACCCCGCCCGGGTTTTCCGATCAACTTATCCGCGACACTTTGCGCGGTGATCTAGAGATCCCAGCCACCTTGCCCGCTACCGACCCCGCCCGATTGGCCGTCGAACGCAGCACCGCGCTACTTCGGGCCGCGCACCAACTTATTCGCTCGGGTGCTGCACCAGAGGCTGTGCTTTGGACTATTTGGTCCGGTCGGGTTGCCCGCGAACAACTCGCTGGCGGGCGGTCACATGGTTGGCCGGAGCGGTTACAAAATGCTGCACTTGCGGGTTCGCGCGCGGCACACCATGACCTTGACGCCGTCATCGCGTTATTCGAAACCGCCGAGCGCACCCAATCTCGGTATAAAGGGTTCGCGGGCTTGCGCAACTTCTTGATTTTGCTGAGCAATCAGCAACTACCGGCCGAATCGGTGGCCGATCGGTCGCTCAGCAGTGATGCGGTGCGGATCTTGACCGCACACCGGGCCAAGGGGCTGGAGTGGGAGGCCGTCTGGGTGGTTGGCACCGAGGAGGGCCAGTGGCCGGATCTGCGCACCCGCGGTTCGATTCTGGAGCCGGACCGGTTAACCCGGGCCGGGGTCGGAGATGGCGTGCGCCCGGCCGATCTCCTGGCCGAGGAGCGCCGACTGTTCTATGTCGCTTGCACGCGGGCCCGGCAACGCGTCGTGGTCACCGCTATTGCATCTGGCACTGACACCGGGCCACAGCCGAGCCGGTTTATCGGCGCCTTAGGAGTGGTTGCCGAGACTAAATCTGGGCGACCGCGTTTTACCGCCGCCCTTGATGGCTTGGTTGCGCGGCTGCGTCAAACCTGCATGGACGAGGAGAGTTCGCCGGCCCTGCGAGAGGCCGCGGTTGCCCGGTTGGCCTCCTTGGCGGGGGCTGAGGACGAAAGTGGTGAGCCACTGGTGCCGGTGGCCAATCCGGATTCGTGGTGGGCGATCGGTGCGGTCACCGAAGGTGCGCACCCGGTGCGATCAGCTGATGTGCCGATCACCTTGTCGGGTAGTGGCCTTGAGTCCATCAATAGCTGCGCTCTGCGCTGGTACTTCGAGCATGAGGCCCGGGCCGAAACCCTGCGCCCGGCGGCCACGAAATTCGGCAGCGTGGTGCACGCGGTTGCCGACTATGTCGCCAAGGATGAGGTGTCGGCAGATATTGACAGTATGGACGCCTTGGTTGATCGCGTTTGGCCGGATCTTAGATTTGAGTCCGCGTGGCAATCAGCGGCGGAGCGAGCGCAGGCCCGCGAGGCCCTGACGCGTTTCTTGGTCTATCACCTGCGCGCCGATCGGCGGTTGGTGGCAAGTGAGGAGTCCGAAGAGGCATTCGTAGAGGTGCCGACACCGGCCGGTGGTCTGGAGCGGGTGCACTTGCGCGGCTTCCTTGATCGCATTGAGATAGATAGCCAAGGCCGGTCGGTCGCGATTGACCTGAAGAATATGAAGACCCCGCCGGCCGACAGCAAAGTGCCAGAGCACGCCCAACTCGGGGTCTATCAGTCTTTGCTCCGCGCTGGCGGGCATGAGGTCGGAGGCGCCGCACTCGTGCAACTTCGTGTTAATGCCAGCAAGGGTGCGTTGGAACCCAAAGTGCAGTTCCAAGAGCCATTGGAACAAGTCTCACCTACCTGGGTGGATCTTGAGCTTGGCGCCGCCGCGCAGACTTTGCGGACGGAGGAGTTCACCGCGGTAACCGGCTCCCATTGCATGTTCTGCGCGCATAAACGCAATTGCCCAGCGCAGCCTGAGGGTGCGCAGGTGGTCTTATGAGCGAACTCAAAAAGCTGGACCTAGATCGCGCGCTCGGCTTTGTCCTAAGCGATGAGCAGTGGGCGGTGGTCTCTGCGCCACTAGAGCCAGCCGTGGTGGTGGCCGGCGCCGGTACCGGCAAGACCACCTCGATGGCGGCGCGGGTGGCCTGGTTGGTGGCCAGTGACTATGTGCGCGCGGATGCAGTGCTGGGCCTGACATTTACCAATAAGGCCGCAGCCGGGTTACTCGGTTCGATGCGATCTAGTTTGTCGCGCCTTGAAACTGCGGGCTTGATCGACCCTAGCTTTATTAATACTGAGCGCGAGCCTGAATACGAGGATGAAAGCACCGGTGATCCGCAGGTGCTCACCTATCATGCCTTCGCCAAACGCATTATTGATGAGAACGGTATGCGCCTTGGTCTAGAGCAGGGCAGCACTTTGCTCGCAGATGGTGCGCGCCACCAACTGGCCTACCGGGTGGTCTGCCGCACCGCATTGCCGTTGGCGGATTTCGGTAAGTCACCGGTCAAGTTGACCGGTGAGCTATTGGCCCTGGATGACCAGCTCGCGGATCTGGCCATCAAGCCCGAGCAACTCATCGAGTGCGATCAAGAGTCAATTGCTCAACTACTAGGGCATGACTCCTTGCAGGGGATCGGGAAGAAGATGCTCGAGACCTCGAAGCTGCGGGTGGCGCTGGCTGGGTTGGTCATTGAATGGCGCGCCGAGAAACTAGCGCGCGATGTCCAAGACTTCGCCGATCAAACCCGGGTGGCCCTTGAGTTGGTGAACAAATACCCAGATATTGCCGTGAAGCTTCGGGCGCGCATCCAGGTGGTGTTACTTGATGAGTACCAGGACACTTCGCTGGCCCAGCGGATGTTGTTGCAAGGGTTATTCGGCAACGGTCATCCGGTTACGGCGGTCGGTGACCCGTGCCAGGCGATTTATGGTTTCCGCGGGGCCAGCGTTGACAACATCGACTCGTTCAGGGAGCACTTCAAAGTACAGCGCAATGGCGTGGAGTCCGAGCCGGTGTCGTATCCGCTAGCGACCAATCGCAGATCTGGGCCGGCGATCTTGGCGGTCGCCAATGACATCTCGACCGAACTGCGTCAGCGGCACCCGGGTATCGATGTATTGAAGGCCGGATCACCTGACCGGGGACCTGGCAAAGTGCAATGCGCATTATTTGAAACCGCGGATGCGGAAAAAACTTGGATGGTGCAGGAGATTGCACGATTAGGTGGTGCGCGCGGAACGAAAGTCAAATGGGGCGATATCGCGATCTTGGCCGCCACCGGCCGCGATCTAGTTGAACTCGATACCGCCTTGCGCGCCCAGGGCATCCCAACGCAGCTACATGGGGCGGCCGGGCTATTGCGGCAACCGGCGGTTATTGAGATCCGCAGCATGCTGGAGGTACTGCACAACCCGATTGCGAACCCGGCGTTGGTGCGCATTCTCACCGGCCCAAGGTGGCGAATCGGGGTACGTGATCTAGCGGCGCTGGGTAAGAGGGCCGGGGTACTCGCCGGGGGTGGCCATCGGCAGGTCACCACCGATGTCACGGGTGCCCTCGATGAGGCGGTGGCCGGCAGTGATCCGGTTGAGGCAATCTCACTATCCGATGCACTGGCCGATCTCGGTGATCTGGCCGCTTACTCGCAGGCCGCGGGCGCAAGGCTTACCGCACTTGCCGCCGAGATCGTGCAATTGCGCCGCCATGTGGGTGAGCCATTAACTGATCTGATCAACCGCATTTTGGCTTCGACCGGGCTTTCGGTTGAGATTGCGGTAGCGGACAGCGCTGAGCAGCAGCAATATGCCGTCACCAGTTTGCTCGACCTCGCGGCGGAGTTCACCGACATCGACGGTGGTCACACCCTCGGGGCTTTCTTGAGCCGGTTGGCCGATGCCGAACGATTCGACGTTGGGTTGCCCGTTGATATCGTCCTGCGGGAAAACGCGGTGCAGTTGCTGACTATTCACAAAGCCAAGGGGTTGGAATACCCGCATGTTTTCGTGCCGTCGGTGGCCAAGGGGGCATTCCCCGGCGGCGTCGGGCGCAGCGCCTGGCCAACTAGTGCGGCAGCGGTGCCCTGGCAGTTGCGTGCTGATGTAACCGATGACCTCGCCTCTTTCCCTGACCTAGATGTAAGCCCGCGCGATAAAGACCACAAGGCCTATCAAGTGATTTTGCGCGATTACCAAGTAGCCGATGACCAACGCCTGGCCTATGTGGCATTTACCCGCGCCGAGTACTCACTAACCGTCACCGGGCATTGGTGGGGGCCGACCCAAATTAAGTTCCGCGGCCCCGACCCCTATTTGACGATGATTCGCGATACTTGTCTCGACGGAGCAGGTGAGGTCATCTACTGGCACCCGCAACCGGCCGACGACGCCACCAACCCGGCACCGGATGCGGGCACCCTCACGCACGCGTGGCCGGCGCCAATTGCCACCGCTGCAAAGGTGCGCCAGGTAGGTGATCAGGTACGTGCGGCAATGTTGGCGCCGTTGTCGGTGACCACCGCGCCGGACTCTGCTGCACAGCTTTCGGCAGGTGAGACCGAGCTCATTTCCCACTGGGATCGTGATGCCGAGAGCTTGCTTACGGAGGCAAGGCGACGCCGGGAGTTGATTCACACCGTGCGCCTACCGGATTCACTTTCGGCAAGTGCGCTCATCGATGCGCTGCGCGACCCGGCCGGGACCGCGATGCGCCTGGCCAGGCCGCTACCCCGGCAGCCAGCGCCCGCGGCCCGGCGCGGTACCAGTTTCCACCTTTGGCTCGAGAGCCGGTTTGGTCAACAAAGTCTGCTGGACCCTGATGAGCTGCCCGGGTCCGCAGATCACGACATCACGAGCGATACCCAACTCGAGGAGTTAAAGCAGGCTTTCGAGAAATCCGCCTACGCCAAACTTCAACCCATCGCAATTGAAGAGCCATTCGCCTTGATTTTGGGTGGGCGGGTCATCAAAGGCCGGATCGATGCGGTCTTTAAGAATGGTGATCGCTATGACGTTATCGACTGGAAGACCGGGTCCGCGGCGTCCATCGATCCATATCAGTTGGCGCTGTATCGACAGGCTTGGTCAAAGTTGCGTGGTGTACCAATAGCCGATATCGACGCGGGGTTTGTGATGGTGGCAACCGGTGAAATTATCCGGCCCCAGCCGCTACCGAGCCTGGACTTCCCTTGAGTTAGCGAACCGCGCCGGGGCCGTCTTCATTACCCGGCACGATGATGGGCTCGGCGCTGTCACCGCCATGTGCCCGCACCGCAAGTTGCTCACCGGCTTCTTCGGTCGGGGTGCGTCTGGCACCGGCCAGGGCGCGCATCCACTCGCGTGCCGGTTCCTCAACAAAGCGCCACATCAACCAGGCGATCGCTAGTGCGCCGGCCACCAAGCCAAGGGTGCCGATGGCATAGAGCGCACCACCGTCAATGCCAACCGCGTCCATCCCGGCCCGCCAGAGCCCGAACCAAACCAGGTGTGTCATGTACAGGGAGTAGGAGATGAAGCCACCTAGCACCATGGTGCGGGTTGACAGGGTGCGGGCTAGGCCACGCCGCGAAAGGGCGAGGGCGCCGATCCAGGCAACTAGAAAGGGCACGAGCAGGAGATGAAAATAGGGTGGGAGAGCTTCCGCATCGGGGCCTAAGTCAACCGCAGGAGGCTGCGCGGCCGGTAAGTTGCCGAGGACGACCGACCCGGTGATTACGAGTAAAGGCAGCACCACAGCCAGGGCGCTAGCGAGTTTTTCAATATTGGGCTTGGGGTCGGCGGCGGCTTCGGGCAAGAAGCGGCGCACGATCAAATAGGTGATAGCGCCGGCGGTGAACTCGCACAGGATGCGGTAGGTGGAACCCCAGTTATCGGTGTAGTAGGGGTCAGAAGTATTCAATCCGTAAATGATGACCGGAATAAGTACGACCACCCAAGCGATTACCAAGAAAGTGGTACTAACACGGCGATAGAAAACCCAAATGAGCAAAATAAGCAGCGGGAAGAGCAGATAGGCAAGCCACTCCATCGAAAGTGTCCAAGCGACGAAATTCCAGCCACGCTGTGGGCTGGGCCCCCACTCCTGCACCAGTAGCAAGTTCTTGCCGAAGTCAAGCGGGTTCAACCAATCGCGGTCAAGTTCGGTGCCAGAAATTTTCGCCTGCGCGAAAACCGCTACACCCGCGATGACGAGCATGACCAAGTGCACCGGGTACACGCGGGCCAATCGCAGCCACCAAAAATCAATTGTTTTGCGCCCCGATAAGCGGGGGCCGAGTCGGGTTAAGTAAGTGTGGGTGAGGATGAAACCGGAGAGGGCGAAGAAGAGGTCGACACCGAGCCTGCCAACGCGCATGACATCCGGCAGGATCGGGATGGCCAATAGGCCGAGGGTGTTAAGTGGTCCTTGTAAGTGATACAGCAGCACCCACGCGGCGGCAATGAAGCGGATGCCGGTTAACTGGCGGATGAAGACGTTCACAACAGGTGATGGTGTCATGTCAGTCGCTACTGGCTTGGCAGGGCGCACCGATTCGGGCCACCGGGCCAATAGGCTCAAGGGGTGCCCAGCCCCCTGCTCCTTGATGACCTGCTGTTATCGCGGGCCGAGATAGATCGGGTGGCCCACCGGCGCACCGACCAAGAATGGCTACTTGAGCGCCGGTGCGACCTAGGCTCCAAGGTGCTTTGGGTGGCGGCGGGCGCCGGTGCCTGCACCGAGGTGGCTGGCGGCGTCGAGTTGGTATTTACCCCAGCGAGTGACCTCGCACCCGAAGTTGAATTGAGCTTTCTCGGTGTTGACTCTCTTGATCGGGCCTACTTCGCGTCCCATGTCCAATCACCTGATGATGCACCGGTCCAATCGGACTGGAAGTCACTGCGCGAGGTTGGCCGATCCCTAAGTGATAGTGATGCCGGCTTAATGGTAACTGCGGTTGCACTTGACAACTGGCGCACGGCAACCCAACGTTGCGCGAAATGCGGAGGTGCGTTGGTCGCGCAGCACGGCGGCTGGTCCCTGCACTGCAGTGTCGATGGGGTAGACCACTTTCCGCGCACCGAGCCGGCGGTGATTGTGCTGGTTCGCGATGGCGAGGACCGAGCGCTCTTGGGGCGACATGTGAATTGGCCGCCCGGCCTGGTTTCCACTTTTGCCGGGTTCGTTGAAGCCGGTGAATCAGCGGAGGCCGCGGTGCGTCGGGAACTAGCCGAGGAAACCGGCGTCCTGATCGACGACCACCCAGACGCGGTGCAGTATCTCGGAAGCCAACCGTGGCCGTTCCCGGCGTCTTTGATGTTGGGCTACCACGCCTGGGCCAAGGACTCCACGATCAAAGTCGATGAGACCGAGATAGCCGAGGCCAATTGGTATAGCCGCGATGAACTGCGCGCTGCCTGCGCGGTGGGTGAGATCAAATTGCCGTCGGCTATTTCGATCTCCCGCAGATTGATCGAGCGTTGGTACGGGCAGGAGTTACCGGACGCTTGGTCTTGGTAACGAGTGTTCAGGTGATGACCTAATGCCGGAGTTAACCGCGCGGCAGATCCACCTACGTGGCTTGTCCTGGGCCTTCCTCGGGGTACTGCTGTTCTCTTTTTCGGTTCCGCTAACCAAAGTCGCGGTTAGCGGGTTCAATCCGTTTTTTACCGCGACCGGCCGCGCGGTCATTGCTGGTGTTTTGGCAGCGGTGATTTTGTCGGTCAATCGGGTGGCTTGGCCGTCCCGGTCAGTAGTGCGGCCGCTCCTCTTGACGATGGTCGGAGCGGTCTTCGGCTGGCCCATCTTGATTGCGATCGCGCTGCAGTACACGACTTCGGCTCACCTTGCGGTAATCATCGCCTTCATGCCGCTGTCAACCGCGATCATCGCGGTGTCCCGAACCCACGAAAGGGTTAGCGCCAAGTTCTGGTTAGCGGCGAGTATCGGAACTGTTGCCCTGGTGATCTTTGCACTAGGTCGCGGTGGTGCGAGCAGCCCGAATTACTGGGCTGATTTGTTAGTGGTGGGTGCGACCTTGTTTTCCTCCTGGTGTTATGTCGAGGGCGCAGCCGTCACCAAGGTGATGCCGGGTTGGCAGGTGATTTCGTGGGTTGTTGTCTTCGCCCTACCGATAACCGTGCCTGTTTCATTGCTGTTGTGGTTTACGACCAGCGTCAATTACGCGACCACGAGCGCGCAATGGTTCGCGTTGATATCCCTTGGCATCTCGTCGATGTACTTCGGGTTCTTCGCCTGGTATCGGGGTCTATCGATGGCCGGCATTGCCCGAGGTAGTCAGGTGCAGCAATTGCAAGCGCTTCTTACCTTGCTGTGGTCGGCGCTGTTGCTAGGTGAAAGTGTCACCTTGCCCACTTTGCTGGCCGCATGCGTGGTGATCGCTTGTGTCGTGTGGGCGCAGCGCAACCGGCGAGTTGAGTTCGTGGCACCGGAGGAGTAACCAAGGTGCCGGGCTAGGACAGGCCCAGTTTCGCCTTCACCTGGCCGATCGACGGATTAGCTAACGCACTGCCATCGTCAAAGAGCATGGTGGGTACGGTCTGGTTACCCCCGTTGACGGATTCAACAAATGCCGCGGCCGCCGGATCAACTTCAATATCGACCTCTTCGAAGGCAATGCCCGCACGCCCCAGCTGGGCTTTTAGCCGCTGGCAGTAGCCACACCAAACCGTCGTGTACATCTTCATCCGAGCAACGCTAGCGTGCACCTGTGATGGGTGAACCAGAGGAGGTACTAGCCGGGCTCGATGACGAGCAACAGGTGGTGGCCACCAGCGTGCACGGCCCGGTCGTGGTGCTGGCCGGCGCCGGCACCGGCAAGACCCGGGCCATCACCCATCGCATGGCCTATGCCGTGGCGACCGGGGCCCATGAGGCACGGCGGTCACTGGCCGTCACCTTCACCACGAGGGCTGCCGGTGAGATGCGGGTGCGGCTGCGCGAACTTGGGGTGGAGGGCGCCCAGGTGCGCACCTTCCATAGCGCGGCGCTGCGGCAACTGCGCCACTTTTGGCCCCGCCTAAGTGGTCAAACATTTCCGGAAGTCCTGCCCAGCAAGGCACGTCTGCTCGCTGAGGCGGCGTCCAAGTCTGGTATCACGACAGATGCGGCAGTGATACGTGATCTCGCCTCTGATATCGAATGGTCGAAGGTAAGTGAATTGGCCGCACGTGATTTATTGACAGATCCGCGGGCCGCGACGCATCAGTGGAGCATGGAGCTAGCTGATGTCATGAAGGTCTACGCCGCCTATGACGATTTGAAGGCCTCCCGTGGCTTTTTGGATTTTGAGGATGTGCTTTTAGTTACCGTGGGCGCATTGCAAACGCGCCCGGATATCCTCGATGAGGTGCATTCGGCGTATCGCTGGTTCACCGTCGATGAATTCCAAGATGTCAACCCACTGCAACATCGATTACTGACCCTTTGGCGTGGGGATCGTGATGAAGTCTGCGCGGTTGGTGATGTCAGCCAGACGATCTACTCATTTACCGGCGCATCTGCTGACTACTTGATGAACTTTCGCACCGAGTTCCCCGACGCCACAGAGGTACGGCTCGTCAACTGCTATCGCTGCACCCCGGAGATAGTGAGTAGAGCAAATGCGGTGATCGCGCAGGCACACTCACGGGCGGCGGTAATTTTAAGGTCAAAGTGTGAACCCGGGGTGGAGCCGACGGTGGAGTCACACCCCGATGAGGTAGCCGAAGCCACCTCGGTAGCAGAGTCAATCTCTACGCATCTGCGAAACGGAATCCCGGCTCGAGATATCGCGGTGCTGTTTCGGATGAACGCGCAGTCGGCCGATCTAGAAGCGGCGCTGTCGGCTCGGGGCATAGCAGTGGTGATGCGCGGGGCCGAACGGTTCTTTGATCGCCCTGAGGTGCGCGAAGGTATTACTCGAATCCGGGGTGCCGCTCGTGGCGGCGGTGCCACCGGACTCCTCGGTGATCAAGTGCGCGGGGTCCTTAGTGCTGCTGGCTGGGCTGCTGAGCGCCCGCAGGGCAGTGGCGCGGTGCGCGAGCGTTGGGAGTCACTTGCGGCGCTGGTGAATTTGGCGGATGAGAACCCGCAGTGGGATTTATCAGCATTTGTTGCTGAACTGGATCACCGCGCGCAGGCGCAGCATGCACCCGCGGCCGACGCGGTGACGCTCTCGTCGCTGCACTCAGCAAAAGGACTGGAATGGCAGGTGGTATTTATCGTTGGCTGCAGTGATGGCCTACTGCCATTGGCCAATTCCGATACACCGGATCAGGTTGAGGAGGAACGTCGGCTGCTCTATGTCGGGATGACTCGTGCCAAGTCGCACCTGCACTTGTCATGGGCGCGGGCCCGGGCACCCGGTGGCCGGGCGAATCGTGAGTTCAGCAGGTTCCTAATTGCCGCTGCCAGTGCTGATGGGCGTATTGCTGATGGGTTCTCCGGCGACGGATCACGGGGGAGTGTGCGCCCTGGTTCAGGTCGGGTGCGCACGGAGCGTAAAAAGCGCGGCCCTGCGACCTGCCGGACCTGCCGTAAAAGTTTGGTCACCGCACCCGAGCGCACTTTGGGTAGGTGCCGCACCTGCCCATCAACTTATGACCCGAAGCAATTCGAGCAATTGAAGAACTGGCGACTGTTGCAGGCCACCGAACGCGAGGTACCCGCGTTCGTCATTTTCACCGATGCCACCTTGCTGGCAATTGTTGAGCAATTGCCGACCAGCTTGGAGCAGTTAGCGGCTATTCCTGGAATCGGTCCAGCGAAGTTGGAGTTATATGGGCCGACCCTGCTCGAACTTCTAGGCGACCCGACGCTGTAGTGGGAAAATTGGTTAGTCGCTCGCGGCGGCGAAATCCGGCACCCAACGCTTGAGTTCTGCTCGCATCGGAACCGTTGCGCCAAGTTGGGACAGCACGCCGATGCAACCCAGCCAGACCCGATGGATCAAGGCGTATGACGGCGGCAGGTTCAATTTCAGTCCGACCATGAAATCAGGATTGCGAATGTCATTCATGCGTGTGAATTGCCCGCGCATCCAGTCGCGGGAGAACGTGAACTCCTCGTGGCGAGCCGGCTCGACAAAGGGCTTGAGATAGCCGAGAAGTTGCTCGGCATCGATATCGATATTGGGCTTGATAAAACCCTCGGCGCGCAGGCCGTCAATAACCAATTGAGCATCACCTAATTGCGCGATCCGAAGCAGCGTCCCCATCGCCGTCGGCAGGCCACCTGGTAATTGGGCGCACGCGCCGAAATCGAGCACCCCGAGTCGGCCATCAGCGGTTATTCGAAAATTACCTGGATGCGGATCGGCATGCAGCAGCCCGGCTCGTGCTGGGCCAGAGAGCAAGAAGCGTTCATAAAGCACGCCGGCGGCATCACGTTCGGCTTGGGAGCCGTCCTTGATAATGGTCGAAAGTGGGGTGCCTTCTATCCACTCACTAACCAGCACATGCGGGGCCGCGACCAGCACATGGGGGATGGCGAACTCCACATCGCCCTCAAAGGCAACGGCGAACGCCCGCTGGTTTTGGGACTCGTGCAGATAGTCAAGCTCGTCAACGGCGCGGTCTCGGAGCTCGTCGAGGAGTGGCTTGATATCTAGTCCCGGAATCCAAGATGCGAACATCTTGCCCATTCGAGCCATTTGGTTCAGGTCGCTGATCAGCGCTTTATCGGCCCCCGGGTATTGAACTTTTACCGCGACCACGCGGCCGTCATGCCACAAAGCCTTATGTACCTGCCCGATAGACGCGGCAGCTGCCGGTTGGTCGGAGAATTCCAGGAATTTCGTGCGCCAATCGGTGCCGAGTTCCTCGGTGAGAATCTGGTGGATCGACCCGGCGGGTAGTGGTGGTGCGGCATCTTGGAGTTTTGTCAGTGCCACCCGATAAGGCCCGGCCATCTCCTCGGGCAGGGCCGCTTCGAAAATACTCATGGCCTGGCCCAGTTTCATCGCCCCGCCTTTGAGCTCACCGAGCACTTTGAACATTTGCTCGGCGGTGCGGGCCTGCAACTCCGCGGCAACCAGTTCGGCCGATTTGCCACCAACTCGTTTACCGAAGCCAAGGGCGGTGCGGCCAGCGAAGGCGGCCGGCAGCGCAGCCATCCGCACACTGCGGGTGATGGCATTGAGCGGGAGTTGGGCCACACCTTATTGTCACCCAGATTCAAGGGGCGCGCGAACCGGGTCAGCCTGTGGCCATGAGCATCCACAAAGTGGGTGCGGGGGTCGGGCGATGGGCCCCGCCCGTCCACCCGGTAGGCGAAGTTCGAAGGCCAGTTCGCGCCACGGCTCGGGGTTGGCTGGTTGGTCTATCCAGGCGCGAATGAGCAAGGCGGTTTGGCTGGCGGCGGCCCGAACTAGGAGTCGGTCCAGGGGCAAGGCCTTGAGTCGGCGTAGCGCACTGGCCAATTGCAAGGTGACTTTCGGCCACATGGCATCGGCATCGACGGTGTGCAAATATGCGCATCGAAGGCAACTAGTTTTACCGGGTATCACAATTGGCCCGATGACTGCTCGCGCGCCATAGACCGTGGCCGGTAGGTGCGGGTGATCATGTAATGGTGTGTCGACGTCGTCGATAATGTCAGGATGCACGCCGTCGGCGAAAACCACTAGCACCCGATTAGCGTCGGGCCCAGATGGTGTTGCACCTAGTTGGTTCACCCGCAAGCCACAAACGTCAAAGACGGTAAAAAGCTCGTTGGCTAATGCGCCGGTGCCGACGATGTGGATGCTCGTATCCTGACGATTCTCGATTGCGTCGAGCGCCACCCGCCCGGCGGGGTAGGTGTGGACTGCAGCGGCCAGATCGCCCACTTGCGCATCACGTTCTACCGCACCTAACCAGCGCCAACTATTGGGCATGTCAGTTGCGTCCTCGAGGGCACCAAGACTTTGTAAAGTGCGAATTATCCGGCCAGCCGCTGCTGGAGTAATCGTGAGTTGGCCGGTGATCTCGGCCCAGGTGCGAAGGCCATCAAGGCTGCTCAGCCAGGTGGCGTGCACCGCATCCATGCGGTCCAATACCGCGCGGGTGTTGCTGGACCAGATAACCAATTGCTCGGTTTCTCGCCAGACCATGGGGAAGTCACGCCGGTACCGGGGGCGGGCCCCCGCTGGCATCAAGTTATTAAGCGGGTCGGGCAACTCGCAGGTGGTCATAGTCGCAGGTTGGTACTTACCTCCTGTGGATTGCTAGTTGCTATGCACAGGGCAAATGCGGTAGGGCAGCCAGTCACCGAACCGACAGGGCACAATGTCCGGTTTATTATGATATGTGGCGCGAAAGACCCGAAAACACGGGCAAAATTGGGTGCGGTTCGCTCGTGCCGCGGCGGATCGGCCCACGAGGTGCCCTATCGTAAATGTGTCCCAATCAGATGAGGTGGTGCATACCACCTGGCCGCATGAGCGGTTCAGCAATCAACTGGAGGTCCCCATGGCTGAGAGCTATACGGGCGAGGCGTACTGCGTTAAGTGCAAGGCAAAGCGTGAGTTCACCGGTCACGTGGAAGAGACCAATGGACGTCGTTTCGCCAAGGGCATCTGCCCGACCTGCGGCACCAAGGTGACCCGCATCCTCGGTAAGGCCTCCTCCTAGGTCACCCGAGCGCGAACATCAGCAGGCGGGGCCCGGAAGTTTGGGCCCCGCCTCTTCGTTTGGGCACCTGGAGATTTTCCAGGTCATGGCCGGTGGCCGTCGCCAAGGTTTGTGGCGGGGGGAGGTACCGTGCTCTGGTGAGCGCAAACCCACCCTTTGGCTTCGGGGTCCCAAACTCTGACGGAGGCGGGTTCGATATGTCAGCACTTGGTGCAGCTTTACAGCAACTTGGCCAGCTGATGCAAAACCCAAGCAGTGGTCCGGTCAATTGGGCGATGGTGCGAGACATTGCCCGGCAGGCCTTAGCGAGCGCCGGTGACCCATCGGTAGCTGATTCTCAGGTGCGCGCGGTAGTTGATTCAGTGCGCCTTGCCGACCTTTGGCTAAACGAAGCCACCACCTTGCCCGCCGTGGGTCAAGACCCAAAGGCGTGGAGTCGCTCGGAGTGGTTGGAAGCCACGTTGCCGATGTGGCAGCGTTATGTCGAACCCATTGCGATTCAGATGCAGCAGGTTATGACCTCTGCGGTGCCAAGTGATCAGGACTTATCACCCGATGACCTAAGTGCTGCGTTGCCAGAACAACTGCGCGGACTATTTCCCGGCGGCGTCCCGGATGAGATGCTTGCGCTGCTCCGCCCGATGATGGGGATGGTGCAGCAACTTGGCGCTGCAGCCTTCAGTATGCAGTTAGGGCAGTCCTTGGCCGCACTTGCCCAAGAAGTAGTTAGTGCCGGCGACATTGGTATTCCACTAATGCTGGATGCGACCTGCGTGCTACTGCCGAACAACATTGACCAGTTCGGTGACGGCATTGGACTGACCCCCGATGATGTGCGACTTTATTTAGCGCTTCGGGAGTCAGCGCACCAAAGGCTTTTTGCGCACGCGGTATGGCTGCGGCCGCGCCTTATCGGAGCCATCGAGGAGTACGCCGGTGGTATTCGTGTCGACACTTCGCGACTTGGTGATGCGATGGAAGGTGTTGACCTAAGCAACCCGGATGCTTTACAACAATTGATGGCCTCCGGACTACTCCAACCGGCCGACACCGATGAGCAGCGCGCGGCACTGGTTCGGCTCGAGACATTGCTGGCCCTTGTTGAGGGCTGGGTTGACGATGTTGTCGACACCGCCATAGCTGGACGTATGCCAAGTGCGCTTGCACTGCGGGAAACCATGCGCCGACGTCGCGCTGCCGGTGGGCCGGCCGAGAAAATGTTCTCCACACTTGTTGGGATGGAATTACGGCCAAGATCACTTCGCGAAGCAACTAACTTGTTCGCCGCGGTTCGAAGCATGGGGTCGGTTGATGACCGTGATGGTCTTTGGGGTCACCCAGATCTGTTACCCGATGCCGAAGACCTGACCGACCCATTGGGATTCGTTGAGCGCAGTAGCCAACCAGATGTGGGCTGACGCCTATTCCACTTTGGGTTCGTGGCAGCCGCCTAATGCGGCTTTGAGGTTGCGCCGCGATGAGTACCTTGAATTCTTGACCGCCAACGCCAATGGGGTCTGGCGTGAGTGCCGCGTTGGTCACCTCACCGCGAGCGCCTTGGTGCTAGATGAGAAACGGCAGCGGGTGCTGCTCACCTTGCATCCCAAAGTCGGTAAGTGGCTGCAACTAGGTGGCCACTTGGAGCCAGGTGACACCTCGGTGCGCGCTGCGGCATTGCGTGAGGCCATCGAAGAAAGTGGTATCAACAGTATGCGAATTAGCACGAATCCGGTTTGCCTTGACCGGCACCCGGTGCCGTGCGCGGGCGCCCAAAGTGAGCACCTCGACGTGCAGTACTTGGCCTTGGTACCGGGCGGTGCGCGGGCGGTAATCAGCGAGGAATCTGATGACCTGCGCTGGTTCGACCTAGCGGACCTGCCACCTGACCTGGATCAAAGTGTGCGCACGCTAATTGAACTCAGCATGGACCAGGTGCACCTGAACTAACCGGCAGGTAAACAGCGAAAGTTGGCAAAAAAGTTTTTATCCACACCCTGTGAAACGACTTTTGCCCACGCGTTGCTGCGGGCGGGCTGGTCATCCGCAGGTTCATCCACATGCTTGTGCACCGCGTTTCCACCCATAACCCCGAGGTTCCCACAGTATGTCCCCAGCTCGGTCCACAAGGTGATTGGGCAATCGGGGTGAAGTCGTTGACGCGGTCATAGGAAGGTCCATAGGTTCAGGCCGACGAAACCTCCGGGATAACGGGTACAGGTCGGCAAGGGGAAGGTGGACCTGGGCTATGAGCCCCCGGGGGTTTCGCTTTTCACGCGGAAAGTTGGGTGACGTAGTCTTAGGAGGTGTCAAACCTCACTTGGTGGTTGATCCCGATCGTGGCCACGATTTTGGCCGTGGCTTGGGCGGCGTTTCGGAGTCGGCCACGCCAGCCCACCCAAGCCGAGGATGCCATGGAGAACCTGCGCCGGCTAAACGATGCCATGGCACGCCCGCTGCCAAATCAAAAACCGGGGCCTGAAACCGGGCATGAATCGACGCCACCTGGTCGGCCCACCACATGAGCGATGCGACCCAGGAGCCAATCGCTGAGGTCATGCCCGAATCTGAACCGCGCCGTGGACGAGCCCTTGCTATCAGTGCTGCGACTTTACTTATTCTGGTTTCGGTTGCCTTGCTGCTCCCGGTGCCATTTGTAAAACTTGCACCCGGGCCGACATACAACGTAGTAGGTGAAGTGGATGGCACCGAGGTCATTGAAATATCCGGCACGCAGACCTACCCGACCACCGGCGACCTGGACATGACAACCGTGCTGGAATCAGGCGGCCCACGTGGTGGCTTGACTTTCGTCGACGCCATGGCCTCTTGGTTCAATTCGGCGGAGGCTGTGGTGCCGCGCGAACTTATCTATCCTGACGACGTCACTGGTGAGGACGTGCAAACTCGTCAAGCTATGCTGTTCAACACTTCAGAATCCGACGCAATCGCGGCAGCCCTGAATTACCTGGAGTTGCCGCTGCGGACCGAAGTCGTAGTTACCGCGGTTTACTCCGATACCCCAGCGGCCGAGAACCTTGAACCGAAGGATCAGATCATCTCAATCGACGGCGTAGAAGTGACCGAGCCGAAAAATGTCAAAGACACAGTTCAGTCAAACCCGGTCGGAACGACATTTGACTTCTCGATTGACCGCGTCGGCGAGGCCAAGTCCATCTCGGTGAAATCTGCGGATAATCCAGATAAGCCGGGAACTTCATACATCGGTATCGGTGTAGGAATGTATTACGCCGCAGAGTTCAACATTAACTTCACCTTGCAAGATGTCGGTGGCCCAAGTGCTGGCCTGATGTTCTCCCTCGGCATCATTGACAAGCTGACTCCGGGTGATCTGGCCAAGAGCCGGCATATCGCAGGGACCGGCACGATGACACCGGATGGTTCCGTCGGCGCGATTGGAGGCATCAGGCAAAAACTTGCCGGAGCCAAGGACGCGGGAGCCGAACTGTTCTTGATCCCGACCGTGCACTGCAAGGAAGCCGAGGGTTTCAGCCCCGAGGGCTTAACGGTCACCCCGATCACCACCTTGACCGACGCGGTCAAGGCGGTCGAAACTTGGTCTACCGGAGGCTCCGTCTTGCGGTGCCCGGCCAGTGCCGTAAGTTGATAGCGTGACGTTTAACATCCCGGGCATGAGCGGTTCGGCCGATACCCCAAGTGCGGGCAGAAGGCGGCGCGGGGGAGTACTGCTCCCGACTTTGATCATCCTCGGAGTTATCGTCCTTGCCTTCGTGATGTTCACGGGTTTCTATACCGATTGGCTGTGGTTCCAGTCCGTACAAAAGACCCAGGTTTTCACGACGTCACTGGCAACCCGGGCGACTTTGTTCTTCGCATTCGGTATTGCAATGGCCTTGGTGATCATCTTGGTCATGTGGTGGGCGTGGCGGACGCGTCCGACATTTCGTGGTCTGACCCCAGATCAAGCCAGCCTCGAGCGCTACCGGCTCGGCATCGACCCGTATCGACGTCGGGTGACGATCATCGCCGGCATTGGGCTGGGGCTGATAGCGGGGTTAAGCGCAGCGTCTGAGTGGGGCACCTACCTACTTTGGCGCAATGCCACCGAGTTCGGCATTGTCGACCCCCAGTTCGGCCTAGACCTGTCGTTCTACACCTTCACCTTGCCCTTCATCCGCTTCCTTTTGGACTTCAGTTTCGCGGTCACCATATTGTCACTTGTGGCAGCGGTCCTGGTGCAATTTCTTTATGGCGGCCTGCGGGTGCAGCCACGAGGTGACCGGGCCAGTGGGGCAGCCCAGGTGCAACTGTCGACGATCATCGCGGTTATCTTGCTGCTCAAGGCGGTTGCATACTGGTTCGATCGTTATGCGTTGGCCACTCAAAGTCAGGCCTTGGTTAGCGGATTCACCGGGTTGAAGTACACCGATGTCTATGCGGTTTTGCCTTCCTTAAATATTCTGACATTCGTCGCGATTATTGTCGCCGTCCTCTTTATCGTGAATATCTTTCGCCGCTCTTGGGTGCTCCCGACCCTAGGACTTGGGCTGCTGCTGCTAACCACCATCGTGGTCGGCGGGCTCTACCCTTTCGTCATTCAGCAGTTCACCGTGCGACCGAGTGAATTAGTTAAAGAGCAGCCTTATATTGAGCGCAATATCAATGCGACCCGAGATGCCTATGGGATCACTGACGTCAGCATTAAGGATTATGCGGGCACGGTGGAGCCGCCATCAGAGGAAGTAATTGCTTCGAGCAAGGGCACCCTGGAAAATATCCGACTGCTAGACCCAGCGGTTGTCTCGCCCACCTTCAATCAGTTGCAGCAGATTCGCGGCTACTACTCCTTCAATAACAAACTAGATGTTGATCGGTATGATCTTTCTGGGCAGCAACGCGGCGCGGTGGTCGCAGTGCGCGAGATCAACCTCGCGGGCATCCCCGATGGCCAACGCAACTGGACCAATGATCGCGCCGTCTATACGCACGGCTTCGGATTCGTGTCCGCTTACGACAATACGGGGGGGAGCAATGGGCAGCCTGATTTCTTCGAGAGCGACATCCCGTCAAAGGGTGACCTGCTTATCGACCAGCCGCGCGTGTATTTCGGTGAACTTTCACCGAGTTACAGCATCGTCGGCGCACCGGCTGGCACGGAGCCACGGGAGTTGGATTACCCGGATGACGCCAGCCCGACCGGCCAAAAGACCAACACCTATCAGGGCACCGGTGGCGTGCCAATGGGCTCAATTCTGGGCCGATTGGTTTTCGCAACCAAGTTCCAGGACAGCAATATTTTGCTTTCGGATCTAGTGAACTCCGACTCGCGCATCCTTTGGGATCGCAACCCGTTAACGCGGGTGGAGAAGGTTGCCCCTTGGCTCACTTTGGATCAAGATCCATATCCGGTGGTTGCGAATGGTCGTATTCAGTGGCTTGTTGACGCCTATACCACCTCGAACCAGTACCCATACTCCAGTCGGGTCTCACTCGCCGATGCAACAAGTGATTCATTCGGCTCACGTTCTGGGCTGTCGAGGCTCCGGTCGTTGGATCAGTTGAATTACGTGCGCAACTCGGTGAAGGCGGTTGTTGACGCCTACGACGGCACCGTGACCCTTTATGCTTGGGAGCCAGCCGATCCCGTGCTTCAGACCTGGATGAAGGCGTTTCCGGGTGTGGTGAGTCCGGTGGCTGATATGTCAGCTGAGCTGCTGAACCATGTGCGCTACCCGCAGGATATTTTCAAGGTGCAACGCGTAATCCTCAGCCGCTACCACGTAACCGATCCGGCAACTTTCTATAACGGTACCGACGTGTGGATCGTGCCATTCGACCCAACGGTTGCACCGGCGCAGGTGTTCCAGCCGCCGTATTACCTGACCCTACAAATGCCAGATCAGACCGGACCGGCATTCTCCTTGACCACGACCTTCGCCCCGCAGCGGCGACAAACCTTGGCCGCATTCATGGCGGCCGACTCGGCGCCCGGTCCCGGCTACGGCAAGATCCGCGTGCTCCAGTTGCCAAGTAACACCACCATCCCTGGTCCGCAGCAGGTGCAGAACAACTTTGAGTCTGATCCCTTGGTGAGTTCGCAATTGTCCCTGCTGCGCCGCGGGGGGTCCGAGGTTGAGCTAGGCAACTTGCTTTCCCTGCCGTTTAATGGCGGCCTGCTCTATGTTGAGCCGGTTTATATCCGCGCCGCCACCGACGGCTACCCACTCCTGCGCAAAGTGCTAGTCGGTTACGGGTCGAATGTTGCATTCGAAGATACCCTTACCGCTGCGCTCAACAAGGTTTTTGGGAGTTCACCAACGGCGGGCGTGGATCCGGTTCCCGAGGACGGTTCCGGTGGCACGATCACCCCCACTCCGACTCCGGCACCATCAACACCGTCGTCGGGGGATCCGGCAACTGACCTAGCGTTCGCGATCGCCGATGCCCAAACGGCCTATGAAGCGGGGCAACGGGCGCTGGTCACCGGTGATTTCACGGCCTACGACGTGGCCCAAAAGCAGCTGGCCGCCGCATTGCAGCGGGCGGCGGATGCGCAAGCACTATTGAGCGGGGCGGCGCCAGCAGATGAGGTTGCCCCCGCCGATGCGACCGCGGAGAACCCTGCGGCATAGCCACGAAGCCGGCTCGGCTGCCGCGGTGCCGCATGGATGCGTCATGCTTGCGGGGTGGTGGATGGCCTAATAGTCAGTAAGTCTGTGGTGATCCCGCAGGCTGAATTAATGTGGAAGTTCTCAAGGTCATCTGGCCCAGGTGGCCAAAGTGTGAACACCACCGATTCCAAGGCGCAGTTGGTATTTGATGTCGTGAATTCCCGTGGTTTGAGTGAGTACCTGCGAGCACGCGCATTGATCCGACTTGAATCCAAGTTGGTCGATGGGTGTGTGGTGATCAGTGCTTCCGAGCAACGTTCGCAATTACAAAACCGCAGGGCCGCCGAACAGCGGCTGGTCGAAGTGCTCCAGGAGGCTACGGCACCTCCACCTCGTGCTCGGCGACCCACCCGACCCACCAAGGCCTCGGCTGAGCGGCGCATAAAAGAAAAGAAGGGGCGAGGGCGCACTAAAGCCCTGCGTGGATCGACCAATAAGGACGTTGAATGACCCGGATTTGTTCCGTAGGGGCCTAGCGCATATCCTTACGGAGCAATAACCGACGCGGGGTGGAGCAGCTCGGTAGCTCGCTGGGCTCATAACCCAGAGGTCACAGGTTCAAATCCTGTCCCCGCTACTAAAGTAAGGCCGGAAAGCCCAGCAAAATCTTCGATGGGGTCGCGATCCGGGGATGGCCCGGTGCGTCAAGTAGCGGATTGCACTGATGGGATCTAGCCTTCCCCGATGTTTCTTCGTCATCCGGTGCGCCCCGTGTCCGTCATCCTCGCGGTCAGCGCGGCCCTGATTATGGGCGTGGCCACGCTGCCGACCGCCCAGGCAGTCCCCGCAACGCCTGACGCGTTGACCATGGATCCCCAGTGCACGAAGTTCGAGCAATCGAATGCCCTTGCGGTGACGGTCACGGGTGCCGTGGGGGACACGTTCACGATCCAGAAGGGGACCGGTGGCAGTGGGTGCTCGTTCAAGACCCTCGTCGTCGCGGGTGCCTCCGGACTCGTGACGCCCAGCGTCGCCACCATCTTCGTAGCGGCAACTACCTTCACCATCGTGTCCTCAGGCACCTTCGAAATCACGGCCGACTTCGGGGGCAATTTCTCGGTGACCGTCGTGACCAGCTCGGCATCACCGGCATCACCGGCGGCCGTCATGCCGGCGGACGTCATGCCGGCGGACGTCATGCAGGGCGTGGAAACCCCTGCCGACGGCTCGTGCGGCTCGGTCGTCCGGCCCGATCTCGACTGGGCGGGTGTGGCCGCAGGCGGATGGAGTCGATCTTGGGCCCCGTGGGCGAACGGCGGCCGGGGCGATGTTGCATGTACGCGGACGCTGTGGCTGGATCCGAACGTGGGTCGCTGGACGAGCCGAGCCCGCTGACGCTCGCGGAAGATTGTCACGCGTCACCCTGGAGCTGCGTATTCCGAAACTGCGGAGCGGGTCGTTCTTCCCGAGCCTGGTGGAGCGCCGGCGCAGGATCGACCAGGCGCTGTTCGCGGTGAACCGGCCCGCTGCCAACCCCTCGCTCGTATTGACGTATGTGACTCTCGGTGTAGCTTAGCGATTGTTACGCTGACGTGTTGAGCCCTGGACCGCGCGCCGGGCGAGGTTATTGCGGGTCGCACTATTTGTCGATCGTTCGACACGGCTACATGTGGCGAGATCGTAAGTTTGAGATCCGCGAGTCATTCATGAGGCACCTATATGAGAGTTCTTGTGCCGCCTGTGAAGCCAAGGGTGATACGCAAGCAGATCATGTAATCCCGCTTGCGCGCGGTGGTGCGCATTGCGAAGGAAATTTGCAGCCGTTGTGTGGAAATTGCAATCGTCGGAAGAGTGATCGGTTGATGATTGAGTGGAAGTATGCCAATCGGCAAGACGAACTTATGCGTGTTAAAGGCTTGGACGTATCGCACCGGCGATCAAGCCCTGAGCGTCCAATCGTGAGGGCAACGCCACGCGAGAGGATCGCCACTTCGCCTCGCAATCGTGCGCTGAAGCTTGCAAAGCGAATGGCGAATGAAGCAAATCTTGAAGACAAGCACCGCCCCGACCATTAGGCATGGGGCGGTGCTTGCGTCAGTCGGTGGCCTGACTGACGAGCGGGGGATTCGGCTCGTCACTTGATACCCCACC
>JAQCEO010000071.1 GCA_027729805.1 Actinomycetota bacterium | reverse complement strand
GATCATCGGTCGCATCGCGGTATTCCATGCCGAGGTCGTAGTACTTAAGATCCACATCTAAGTACTTCAAGATCAATTCATCCTTGATGAAATGCCAAATGATGCGCGTCATCTCATCACCATCGAGTTCAACAACCGGATTAATTACCTTGATTTTCTTCATCTTGTTACTCCTAGATATGCGCCCAAGTTGTTAGTGCAATACCTGTTTAGGATCGCTTACAGATCCTTCACATCGGCTTGCTTGGCTTTTACGGCTTCATAAGCTTCGATCAAAAGTGCCTTCTCGCTATCGGTTAGCGGTGTTTCGACCACTCGACGAATCCCCTCGCGACCAAGTTCGGCTTCGACGCCAAGGTAGGCACCGGATAGCCCATACTCACCATCAACCCATGCGCAAACCGGCATGACGACACCTGAGTCTTCATGCACGGCCCTCGCCATGCGCGCGGCCGCGGCCGATGGGGCGTAATAAGCAGATCCGGTCTTAAGTAGTGCGACGATTTCGGCGCCACCATTGCGGGTCCGGGTGACCAAATCATCTACCTCGTCAGCTGATAACAACTCGGTTAGCGGTTTGCCGTCCACCGAGCATACCGAGGCAACCGGGACCATGGTGTCTCCGTGCGATCCCAAGGTGAGCGTCTTGACCGAGGAAACCGGGACACCAAGTTTTTCGGCAACGAAGTTCGTGAACCGGGCGGTGTCGAGCATGCCCGCTTGACCGATAACTCGCTGATACGGGAAGCCGGTAACCAGTTGGGCGAGTGCGGTCATCTCATCGAGTGGATTTGCCACATTGATTACAACTGCGCCGGGGGCACACTTGGCAATATTCTCGGCCACACTCCGCATGATCTTCGCGTTCGTCTCAATTAGATCCATGCGGCTCATCCCCGGCTTGCGTGGCAGGCCGGCGGTGATAATGACGATTTCAGAGCCCGCGATCGCCTCGTAGCCTTCACCATTTGGCCCGGTGGACTGGCCGACCAAGTTGGTCTCGAAGCCTTCGATCCAACGCGATTGGTTCATATCGATCGCCAGGCCCTCTGGCTTGCCTTCAATGACATCGGTCAGGACGACTGTTTCGAAGATGTCGTATTCAGCCAACCGCAGTGCGGTGGTTGATCCGTAGAAACCGGCGCCGATGACAGAAACTTTTCCGCTGCGAGACATAGTCGCCCTGCTCCTTAAAAGAAAGTGGCCTACATCGCCCGGAGGACGATTATCTTGACGTCAAGATACCCCAATCCAGATCACGATGACTCCTTGACCTCGGCGTCACCAAGATTCGCCGATCAGTTGGGAGCCGGCACCCAAAAACAGAAGATGGCAAGCCCAAGTCCAAGGGCGCCCAACACCAAAACATCGATCCTCTTGGACCGGACTACCAGCCAGCCGGCCTCGTCATCCGTTAACAGCAAGCGCAGAAATGTTGCGAACACCACACTGGCCGCAAGTACCACCGAACCCCGCCGAAAATGATCGGTCGCAACCAAGATCAAAGCGACCGCCACCCCGAGCAGCACCACCGATATCGGCCACTGCCGAAAACTAATCCGCCGACGCTTTTGTGGTAGCCGCCGCACCACCCCGCCGCCGTCATTGCCGATTGTCATTTACCCACCGCCGCTGCCTCGGCGGCCTCGACTACGTTTTGCAGCAGCATCGCGCGCGTCATCGGACCAACCCCACCTGGCATCGGTGCCACGAATCCGGCCACTTCGAGTACTTCGGGTGCGACATCGCCCACCAGACCTGCTTCGGTGCGGGTGATCCCGACATCGAGCACCGCAGCTCCTGGCTTTACCGCAGCAGCGTCAATCAAGTGCGGCACCCCCGCTGCCGCAACGATGATGTCCGCCGACCGCAGATAACTTTTGAGGTCTTTGGTACCCGTATGACACAAGGTCACCGTGGCGTTCTCGCTGCGCCGGGTCAGCAGCAAACCCAGCGGGCGACCTACCGTTATACCCCTACCAACCACCACCACATGTGCGCCGTTAATTGGCACGTCATATGCGCGAAGTAGTGCGACGATGCCGCGCGGGGTGCACGGCAAGGGCGCTGGGATGCCGAGCACCAGCCGACCCAAACTCACCGGGTGCAAACCGTCAGCGTCTTTAGCCGGATCCATCAATTCAAGTACCCGGTATTCATCAAGGTGCCCCGGTAGCGGTAGTTGAATTATGTAGCCGGTCACCGCCGGGTCGGTATTGAGCTTGATGACTTCCGCCTCAACCTCAAACTGGGTCGCGTCAGCGGGTAGATCAACTCGAATAGACGCGATTCCTACTTCAGCGCAATCACGGTGCTTGCCCCCGACATATGCCTGACTACCGGGATCGGATCCAACAAGTACCGTGCCCAGCCCGGGCGATACGCCGTTGGCCTTGAGCGCCGCGACCCGTACTTTGAGATCGGCTTTGACCCGGGCGGCGGTGGCCTTGCCGTCAAGCAGGATCGCGGTCATGGCCCAAGTCTTTCATCATGGGCCTGCGCGGCCGCCGCAACCCCAGCCGAACAGAATGCCTGAAAATCAAAAGGGCCGAGACGATGCTCAGCCAGCGCCCACCAACCATCAGTGGAAGAAGTGCCGGGTATCGGTGAAGTACATCGTGATGCCGGCCGCCTGCGCGGCGGCGATTACTTCGTCATCACGGACCGAACCGCCAGGTTGTACGACCGCCCGCACCCCGGCATCGATCAGAACCTGCAGGCCATCAGCGAACGGAAAGAAGGCATCCGAAGCGGCGACCGCATCCTCGACGCGATCCCCGGCCCGGTCGACGGCAAGCCGGGCGGAGTCAACCCGATTTACCTGGCCCATGCCAATACCTACCGCCGCCCCACCCGCAGCAAGCAAGATGGCATTGGATTTCACCGACCGCACCGCACGCCAGGCAAATTCCAGATCCCGAAGGGTCTTCGCCGTTGCGGGTGACCCAGCGGCTAGCAGCCAATTTGCCGGGTCATCACCGGGCGCGGCAATATCGTCGGCGGATTGCACTAATAGTCCGCCGCTAATCGAGCGCGTTTCGTAGTGGCGCCCCGGGTGCGGGCCGGCGACCTGCAGCACCCGCAAGTTCTTCTTCGCGGCTAGTAGCTCCAAAGCGGCCGGCTCATAATCAGGGGCCACGATTACCTCAATGAAGACATCGCCAAGAGCCACTGCCAACGCGGCGGTGATCGTGCGATTGGCGGCGACCACACCACCGAAGGCCGAAGTAGGATCCGTGGCAAAAGCATTCCCGTAGGCCTCTGCGATATCCGCACCTAAAGCGATGCCACAGGGATTCGCGTGCTTGATGATGGCAACTGCCGGTTCGAGATGATCAAATGCCGCTCGCCTAGCAGCATCGGCGTCAACGAAGTTGTTATAGGACATCGCCTTACCCTGCAATTGCTTCGCATTGGCCAACCCCGGCTCATGTTGATGCGAGTGGTACACCGCGGCAATCTGATGGGGGTTTTCGCCGTAACGCAGGACTGCACCGCGTGACCAAGAAGACCCCGTCCATTCGGCAAATCCCTCCGCTGCTGGTGCCACGGCCTTGCTAAGCCAGGACGCGACCGCGATGTCATAGCTGGCGGTGTGGGCAAATGCCTCGGTCGCCAAACTAGCGCGCTGCTCGAGAGTAAATCCACCGGCCGCGATCGCCGCAACAACCGCCGAATACTTAAGGGGCGAGACCACGACCGCGACATTGGCGTAGTTCTTGGCCGAGGCGCGGACCATGGCCGGACCACCAATGTCAATCTGCTCAATGCACTCGTCCACGCTGGCATGCGATGCAACCATGTCACTAAATGGATACAAATTCACGACTACGAGCTCAAATGGCTCAATGCCTAGCGCGTCCAACTCATCGCGATGGGACTCGCGACGCAAATCAGCCAGCAGCCCGCCGTGGATACTCGGGTGCAGTGTCTTGACACGACCATCTAGGCACTCCGGAAATCCGGTTACGTCACCGACCAAAGTCACCGGGCACCCCGCAGCGGCGATTGTCTTCGCCGTTGACCCGGTCGAGACGATCTCGATTCCTGATGCACTCAGCGCCTGGGCCAGGTCCACCAGGCCCGTCTTGTCGTAGACCGAGACCAAGGCCCGGCGAATTACTCGCTCTGCTGGATCACTCACTCCTGGCTCCGATCAGTTCGGTTATGACGGATATCAGCAAGGTTCTTTCCGCGACCTTGATGCGCTCGTGCAGGGTGGTTTCATCGTCGCCGGGCATGATCTCAACCCGCAGCTGCGCGATTATCGGCCCGGTGTCGACCCCCTCATCGATGTAATGCACGGTGCAACCGGTCTCGGTAACCCCGGCCGCAATCACATCGCGCACCGCGTGCGCCCCCGGGAAACTCGGCAACAAGGCGGGGTGGGTATTGATAATTCGCCCACTAAATTCGGCCACAAATTCAGGCCCCAGAATTCGCATGAAGCCAGCACTCACCACCAGATCCGGATCATGTGCCGCTACCGCATCCAACAGGGCGCTGTCCCAGTCGGTGCGCGCCGAAAAATTCGCCGGATCAACGATAAATGTCGCAACGCCATGGGCGGACGCTCGAACCAACGCCTCGGCATCACCACGATCGGTGCCTACCGCAACCATGAGTCGCGCAAGTGGTGAGTCGAGGAGCGCTTGCAGCAAGGTGCCCGAACCCGAAGCGAGGACGAGAATTCGGGGGGCCACGCCAACAACCTTAGCGAATCACTTCGCCGTTGAACTGTCGATACATATTTGCCATGAACAAGGTGGCGAACGGCAGTGTCACGAGTGTCAAGATTCCGTAGAACGCACCACCGAGTATTAGCACCAAAGTGCTTAACAAGGTCATCACGACGGCCGGCCCAAGATTCTTGCTCATTGCTTTGGCACTGGCCTTGATGGCTTGACGCACGCCATAGCCCTTATCCAAAACATAGAAAGGGCCTAGTTGCAGGAGGAACAAAATCAGGAAACCCGGAACGATGCAGGCGATGAGGCCAATAATCGACAAGCCGATGTAGGCGAGGGTAAAGCGCAGGTACTTGCCTAGGTTCTCGGTGGTAAACATCTCGGCAAAACTTGGCGGTTGCCCCTGGGTGGCGCGGATCCCGGCACGATAAACACCGATGGTGGCAAGAAATCCTAGGATGGTGAAAATTACCAAGAGCGATACTCCGGTGAAGGCACCATCAGCGATGGCGGCCGAACAGGCATTTATCTGGCCCGGGCTTTGTGGGTCTAGGCAATCCGCCACGATGTTGTTGAGCGGTTGCAACGCAACCTGCTGGGCCAGTTGAATGACCGCAACTACCGCCGCTAAGGAAACGAAGCCGGCGAAATTACCTCTCAGTTTTTGGAAAGCCCAAGACAGCGCCAATCCCACCTGGGCCCTTGGCGGCCGTGGCTCATTCGACGATATTGGGGAGCTCATCATTTTCGCTTTCCGCGGTGGCTGGTTCCGGCAACGTGGCCTTGGAGCGCAGGCCAAAAAGTAACACGGTCGCCGTTGAACCAATCATCATCAAGGCGAGGGCAATAGCAGCACCTAATGCTGGTCTCGGGCCAAGCTGCACGAGGTTCATGGTGCCCAATGCGCCACTTGACATGAACAGCAGCAGATAAACCCCAATCGCCGCAAGCAAACTGGCACCGGCGGCCAGCCCAATGCATCGACCTAGCCGAAAGCCGCCGCGGGTGACCGCTAGTCCGATCAAGGTGCCCGCCAAGACGCCAATAACGGGTAGCACCCAGGCCACGGGGCCAATATCTTGTGGCAAGGCGGCCAGCATCGGAAATGGTGGCAGTTCGACCGGCGCCGGAGCCGCGATGAATGGCGTCAACGTGGCTCCGGTGCCAATGGTTATCCCGGCGCCAAGGCAATAACTAACTGCCCACATCGCGGCCACCGGCAGGTAGCCGATGCTCAAAACCAGGAGCGCAACGCCGCCAAGTGGCCCCGGGTCGAGGTACTGCTGAATGCGGATGACTTCACCGAAGTGCACGATAAGCGACAATGCGAATAGGGCCGCGCCCATGCCGATTAACGTCACGATGCCGATGACGGCACCGCGGATAACTACCCGAATATCGCGCGGTATCGCAGTTAGGATCACCGGTCGCATGGAAGACCCGCGCAATACCCCCCACAACAAGGCGAGCACGGAGATGGCCAAGGCTGCCAGCAGGGCGTACTTTGCCGATGTGCGAGCCCCCGGGACCCGCGCGAGCAAACTCACCACCGTCACAATCAAGGTGTAGATCACCGCGGCGCTACCTGCAATCAGCAGCCAATCTCGAACGGTATCGACCTTCGCCACCCGACCGGCCCAGCTTCCGGCATAAATCAACAGGAGAACCGGAATGGCCAGCAGGCCCCACGGCAATAACGAGTAGGTGGCACTGGCCACTTGCACCGGAACATCGTGGGCCACCACCCACACCAGACCCGAGGTGCGCAAAACCTGCACCCACCCGGCCGTAGATTGCACCGAAGATACCCAAGTCGCAAGCACCGGCACCGCGAAGATAACCCAGCCCAATGCTGCCGCCCAAATTGCTGCTAGCGGGGCAACAACCCACCAAGCCCGCGCACTTGGGGCCGCAACCTGAGCACTCACGACCGTAGCGTGGCAGGCTTTGGGTAGCCGCGGGCGGACCGCCACGCGATCACCGCTGGTATTTAATCAGCCATGAATAACCAACCAAATCGAAGCGACCACGCTTAATGCGAGTGCAATTCGGACGAAAACCACCTGGCTCATCCGGCGAAAGATAAAAGCACCCGCAAACGCACCTAGGACAAGTGCTGGCGCGAACCATAAATTGGCAAGTAATGAGGCCGGAGTGATCAGCCCTAGGGCTAGAACGAATGGCACTTTCGAAACATTAAGGACGAAGAAGAACCAGGTCGACGTACCCATGAAAACCAGCATCGGAACCCGCATCCGGACCAGATACATCGACAAGGCGGCACTACCCGAGTTCGCCGCTAACGTCGTAATACCGGTTACCGTGCCGAAGAAGACAAAGGCCGCCGGGTTTGTCATCGAAGGTGCACCCTCGCGCTCACGGACCGCAGCGCGCTGTCGCCAGATCTCGCTCACCACCGACACCAAGATGATCAAACCAACCAACCGGCTAAGTAAGGCGGTATCCAAGTAGATGAACATGATGGCGGTAATTACGAAACCTAGCAGCACCCCTGGCACCAATTTGCGAATAAGTGGCCAGTTGGCGTGCTGTCGATACAAAGCCAAAGCGATGAAGTCACCGGCGATTAGCATTGGAACCACGAACCCCGCCGCGATGGTTGGTGTTAGGGCGAGCACGAGCAGCGGGCTCGACAGCATTCCCAATACCGGCATCGCGGTCTTGGAAACACCACAAAAGAAGACCCCGGCGCCGACCAGCGCGATCAGCAGGGGCGTCCAGACTTCAGGCACTTGCCATCCAGAATCCAAATCTCACGATTGGACTCTAGGCCTAATCGGGTACCTACCCCTGCATTAGTTCGCGCATTAGGCGCGCGGTGGCCGATGGTGTTTTGCCAACTTTCACGCCGACGGCTTCGAGGGCCTCCTGCTTGGCGATTGCCGTGCCCGCCGAACCCGAAACGATCGCACCCGCATGCCCCATGGTCTTGCCTTCGGGGGCCGTGAAACCGGCGACGTAACCGACCACCGGCTTGGTGATGTGCTCGCCGATATAGGCGGCTGCGCGTTCTTCCGCATCGCCACCAATCTCACCGATCATCACGATGGCATCGGTTTCCGGATCGTCCTGGAAAGCCTGCAGGCAATCAATATGCGTGGTCCCGATGATTGGATCCCCACCAATGCCAACGCAGGTGGAAAAACCGATATCGCGAAGTTCGTACATCATCTGGTAGGTCAAGGTGCCGGACTTCGAGACCAGACCGATGCGGCCGGCTTTGGTGATATCGGCAGGG
>JAQCEO010000070.1 GCA_027729805.1 Actinomycetota bacterium | reverse complement strand
CCAGCCCGTGGTGGATGCGATGCGTCATCGGGGCACCCCATTTGTCGGCCTGCTGTATGCCGGACTGGCTTTAACCGCCAGGGGTACCCGGGTAATCGAATTCAATGCGCGCTTTGGTGACCCCGAGACCCAGGTGGTGCTCGCGCGGTTGGCATCGCCGCTGGGCCGGGTGCTGATGGCCGCCGCTACCGGCCGGCTCGCTGATTTACCGCCACTTGCTTGGCGGCAGCAGTCCGCCGTCACTGTTGTTATCGCGGCGCACAACTACCCCGAGACCCCGCGCACCGGTGACCTAATCACCGGTATCGCTGCGGCGAACGAGGTCACCGGTGTGAACGTCCTGCACGCGGGCACCGCACTTAACCCGCAGGGTCAGGTGGTCTCGGCCGGCGGCCGGGTGCTCTCGGTCACCGCGACGGGGGATTCCCTCGGTCAGGCCCGGGAGCGGGCGTATGCGGCAATTGTCCTGATCACCTTGGCTGGGTCGCATTACCGCACCGATATCGCTGAGAGCGCGGCGGCAGACTCAGCATGATCCGCGGCGTGGAACAATAAGCGGGTGCCGTCCGCCCAGCAGATTCCTAATGTCCTAGCTGGCCGCTATGCATCCAATTCGATGGTTGACATTTGGTCACCGGCAGCCAAGGTCGTGCTTGAGCGCAGGCTGTGGCTCGCGGTGCTTTCGGCCCAAGTGAAACTTGGAATGGTGATCCCGGCTGGCGCTATTGCCTCATACGAAGCGGTACTCGAATCGGTGGACCTCCCTTCGATCGAGGCCCGGGAGCGAACCACCAAACATGATGTCAAGGCCCGTATCGAGGAGTTCAATGCGCTAGCCGGGCACGAGCTGATCCACCTTGGCATGACGTCACGGGATGTCACCGAGAACATCGAGCAGTTTCAGATCCGTGAATCTTTAATTCTGGTGCGCATCAAGGTTATTTCTGCGCTGGCGAAGTTATCTGAGTTGGCGGTGCGGTACTCCGACACTGCGATCGCGGGCCGCTCACATAATGTGCCAGCACAGATCACTACATTGGGCAAGCGCTTCGCTTCCGCGGCAGATGAACTAATTGTCGCATTTGACCGGCTTGATTTTTTGATTGCTCGCTACCCGCTGCGCGGTATCAAAGGTCCAGTTGGCACCGGGCAGGACATGCTCGACCTCTTTGATGGCGACGTCTCCAAGGTGGCTGAGCTAGAGGCTGCAATTGGAGAGCATCTGGGATTCGATCGGCTGCTTGACAGCGTTGGCCAGGTCTATCCGCGGTCACTTGACTTCGACGTAGTTTCAGCATTGCTACAGGTAGCCTCATCGCCTTCCTCACTTGCTACCTCCATCCGCTTGATGGCAGGCCATGATCTAGTTACCGAGGGCTTTAGACCAGGGCAGGTTGGGTCTTCGGCCATGCCACACAAGATGAACACTCGCTCCTGTGAACGCGTCACTGGACTCGCGGTTGTTTTGCGTGGTTACGTCACTATGACTTCAGAGCTCGCGGGCAACCAGTGGAATGAGGGAGATGTCTCCTGCTCGGTGGTGCGCCGCGTCGCGTTGCCAGACGCTTTCTTTGCCGTTGACGGTTTATTCGAAACCTTTCTGACAGTTCTTGGCGATTTCGGCGCCTTCCCCGCGGTCATCGAGCGCGAGCTGGAGCGGTATTTACCCTTCCTCGCTACCACCAAGATTTTGCTGGCGGCTGTTCGCTCTGGAGTCGGTCGGGAAGTCGCCCATCAAGTTATCAAGGAGCATTCGGTAGCAGTCGCATTGGCAATGCGCGAGCAGGTGAATACCGAAAATAACCTAATGGAGCGACTCGCTGCCGACGCGCGCCTAGGGCTTTCGCTAGCTGAGCTGAATGCACTAATCGCCGAACCATTGACCTTCACCGGAGTCGCAGCGGCACAAGTGAATTCGGTAGTGAGTCGGGTTTCGCTGATCGTGGCCGACAACTTCGGTGCGGCCAGTTACCAGCCCGGTGACATTCTGTGAGCAACGAGACTCTGCTGCACGACTTACCTGCCGGTTACAAACATGTGTACTCCGGCAAAGTCCGGGACTTGTACACGACCCCGGATAATGGATTGCTTTTCGTTGCAAGTGATCGCATCTCCGCATACGACTGGGTGTTGCCGACCACGATCCCGGATAAGGGGCGCATCCTCACTTCGTTATCCCTGTGGTGGTTCAAGCAGCTTGAAGGGGTCGTCCCCAACCACCTGCGCAGCACCTCGGTGCCGGCGGCGGTTAAAGGGCGCGCCATGATCTGCGATCGACTCGAGATGCTGCCAATTGAGTGCGTTGTTCGCGGTTATCTCACCGGGTCGGGATTGACCACGTACTTAGAATCCAGGTCAATCTGCGGGGTCGGCCTGCCGCCCGGCCTTAAAGATGGCTCACTACTACCAAAGCCGATCTTCACGCCGGCCACCAAGGCAGAGCTCGGCGAGCATGATGTCAACGTAACCTTTGACGAAGTCGTGACCGTCATCGGCCAAGAAGAAGCACAGGAACTCAAGCGACTATCACTCGATATTTACCAGCGGGCCAATGACAAAGTTCGGGCTCGTGGCTTGATTCTTGCCGATACGAAATTCGAGTTTGGTATCGGGTTGTCGGGCAAGAACGTGGGCAAGGTCGTGCTTGCTGATGAGGTGCTGACTCCTGATTCATCGCGTTACTGGCCGATGGCTTCGTGGTCCCCCGGTGGCCCGCAGCCCTCATATGACAAGCAATACGTGCGTGACTGGCTGACCTCGCCGGCCTCCGGTTGGGATCGGCACAGCAATACCCCACCACCCCCGCTCCCGGACGAGGTCGTCGAACAGACCCGCGCTAAGTACATCGAGGCTTATGAGCGCGTGACCGGGGAGACTTTCCGGTGACGACTTGGTTGATCACCGGTGGTGCTGGGTACATCGGCTCCCATATTGTGCGCGCCCTGCAAGAGTCTGGGCGCAAGGTAGTCGTGCTCGATGATTTTTCAAGCGGCCTCGAACGTAAGGTGCCAGCAGGGGTGCCAATTGTGCGAGCCTCCATTGCAGATCGTGCTGCGATAGCCGAGGCCCTGCGCACCCATCTGGTTGACGGCGTCATCCACCTAGCCGCTAAGAAGGCGGCTGGCGAATCGGTCTTGATGCCGCTTTATTACTACCGTGAAAACGTGAGTGGGATGGTGGAGTTACTGGCAGCGATGAGTGAAGTTGGCGTAGCCAAACTCGTGTACTCATCTTCAGCGGCTGTTTATGGCACACCGGTCAGCAATCCAATTGCCGAGGACGCCCTACTGAAACCCGAATCGCCATATGGTGAAACCAAAGTCGTTGGCGAATGGCTCACGCGTAATGCGGGCATCGCCGATGGGGTTTCGTGGGTTGCTCTGCGTTATTTCAATGTGGCGGGAGCCGCAAATGACGAACTTGGTGATACCAGCATCAACAACTTGATCCCGATGGTATTTCGAGCGCTCGAAAATGGTGAACGTCCGCAGATATTCGGAGACGACTATCCAACTTCCGATGGCACCTGCATTCGCGATTACATTCATGTGGCCGATCTAGCTGATGCGCACGTTGTCGCAGCGGCACGATGTGAATCCTCGATGAGTGCTGAGATATTCAATGTCGGCCGAGGTGTCGGATCATCGGTCCGCGAGGTCATGGAGACGATCGGGTCGGTTCTCGATCGCGACATTGACCCGGAGGTAGTGCCACGTCGGGTGGGGGATCCACCGGCTTCGACAGCAGCAACCGATCGCATTGCGAAGGCTCTGGGGTGGCGGGCCTCGTATGATCTGCGCGCCATGGTGTCGTCAGCTTGGTCGGCTTGGCAGACATTTCCGCCTAATTGAGCTTTGGCTGTACCAAGAACACCGGGATTTCACGACCGGCATTTCGCTCGTACCTTGCGTAGGCAGACCACATCGCCACTAACTCTTGGTAGAGCAAACCGCGTTGCGGTCCGGTTACCTCGATGAAGGTGCAGTCGGTCTTGGTACCGTCGACCTCAACGCAGCCCGTGGGTTGGGCACGCACGTTGAACACCCATCCAGGTACTTGCGCCTGCCCAGCATTTGAGCCGGTGATAATCCACGCGCCCTCGTGCGGCGCCGCGAGCAACGGGGTGCGCCGCCACTGCCCAGATTTGCGCCCGAGGGTAGAGATCCAGATGACCTGTTGGCCCCCGGGGAACCGGCGCCAAAGGCGCCCGCCACTTAACTTGTCGACGGCCCGGTGGAGGCCGGTGGTGGTGCGGAGGGTCAACCCCCACCAAGTGTCGTAAGCCCTGGAGCCCATGGGAACACCGTACACATTGCCCCGCTTTACGTATGGCACAACGTATGGCACGATTACCGACATGAGGCGAACCACCGTGTATTTTCCTGATGAACTCAAGGCCAGGTTGGCAGCCGAGGCAGCCCGCCGGCAAGTAACCGAGGCCGAGATCATTCGGCAGGCTGTGGATAAAGAAACCCGGCGCCCGCGGCCGCGTGGTGGAATCTTCTCCGGAGACACGGGCGGGGTAACCGGGGCTAATCTCCATGAGCACATGGAGGGATTTGGTGAAAATTGATCATCCTCGACACGGGTGCAATGTTTTCTTATCTAGTTGCATCCGACCCGCACCATGAAGCGGTGGCGTCAATATTCGCAGCTAATAGCGAGGGCTTCGTCCTGAGTCCATTTGTGATTGCCGAATTGGACCATTTCGTCTTGACGAGACTGGGTGTTCGAACCGAGCTCGCTTTTCTGGCAGATATTGCCAGCGGTGCATATGAACTGCCGGTGCTGAGTGCCGCCGATTTAATAGCTTGCGCGGGCGTCATCGACAAATACGCCGACCAGCGGGTAGGAGTGACCGATGCGTCTTTGGTCGTACTCGCGGATAGATACCAAACCCGGCGAATCTGCACCCTTGATCACCGACACTTTGGGGTCATGCGAGGCACGGACGGAACCCCATTCGAACTGCTGCCGTAAGCGGCCCCGAACGCCGATAGACTGGAGTTCTTCCCCGGACTGTCAACTGAAAGCTGCGACTAGCAATGGAGTGCCCGTGGCCCGCGTCGTCGTCGACGTCATGCTTAAACCTGAAATTCTGGATCCCCAAGGCCGCGCGGTCGAAGGCTCCTTGCGCCGGCTTGGGCTAACCGGTGTTAACGACGTACGACAGGGCAAACAGTTCGTCATCGATCTCGACGGTGTTGTCGAAGGTGCGCGCCTTGAGCTACTTGAAACCTTGGCGGCGGAATTACTGAGTAACCCGGTGATCGAAGACTACAAACTTCAGGTAATCGAGGATTCAGTATGAGCGTACGGGTTGGTGTAGTTACCTTCCCCGGCTCACTTGATGATCGTGATGCTGCGCGAGCCGTACGCATCGCAGGTGGTGAGGCCGTTGCCCTCTGGCATGGCGATGACGATCTAAAGCAGGTCGACGCGGTGATCTTGCCAGGTGGCTTCTCATACGGCGATTACCTTCGGTGCGGGGCCATCGCACGCTTCGCACCCGTTATGCACTCACTAATCGAGCGCGCAAATACCGGTATGCCGTTATTGGGCATCTGCAATGGGTTTCAAATACTTTGTGAATCGCACTTGCTGCCGGGGGCACTGACCCGTAACGACTCATTACACTTCATGTGTCGCGACCAACGCCTGCGTATTGAGAACACGAGTTCAGCATGGACTTCAGATTTCATTAGCGGCCAAGAGATTGTAATTCCGCTGAAGAATGGCGAAGGCGGTTATGTCGCCGATGATCGCACCCTTGATGCCCTAGAGGCAGAAGGCCGTGTAGTAGCTCGCTACCTTGATGTCAACCCCAATGGCAGCCGCCGCGATATCGCCGGGATAACCAATGAGCGCGGCAACGTGGTCGGCCTCATGCCGCACCCAGAGCACGCGGTTGAGTCGTTAACCGGCCCCACGACCGATGGCATCGGCTTTTTCACTAGCGTTTTGAAATCATTTGTTAGCTTATGAGCATTGACACCGTTGCCGTCGCCGAAGTCTCACCTGAGCACTCGCAACCGTTCGCCGAGTTGGGATTGAAACCCGACGAGTATCAGCAAATCCGCGACATCCTCCAGCGTCGGCCGACCTCATCGGAGCTAGCGATGTATTCGGTCATGTGGAGTGAGCACTGCTCTTATAAGTCATCGAAGGTGCATTTACGTCAGTTCGGAGAGAAAGCCCCTAAGACAGACGCGCTCTTGGTTGGTATCGGCGAGAACGCCGGTGTTGTAGATATCGGTGCCGGTTGGGCTGTCACCTTCAAGGTCGAAAGCCACAATCACCCTTCTTATGTTGAGCCCTATCAAGGGGCAGCAACAGGTATCGGCGGGATCGTGCGCGACATCATGTCGATGGGAGCCCGGCCACTTGCCGTCATGGATCCACTACGTTTCGGGCCGGCTGATGCGCCAGACACCGGGCGGGTGCTACCGGGCATCGTGGCCGGTATCGGCGGCTACGGTAATTGCTTGGGCCTGCCAAATATTGGTGGAGAGATCGTCTTTGATGCTTCGTACAGCGGTAACCCACTAGTAAACGCATTATGCGTGGGTGCGATGAAACATGAGGACATCCACTTAGCCAGTGCCAAGGGCGTCGGCAACCTGGTAGTTCTCTATGGAGCCCGCACCGGCGGTGATGGTATTGGTGGGGTGTCAGTTCTTGCCTCGGAAACATTCGCTGACGGTGGCCCAACTAAGCGACCGAGTGTGCAGGTTGGGGACCCGTTCATGGAGAAGTTGCTAATTGAGGCAACCCTTGAGGTCTTGCAAGCGGGGTTAGTCGAAGGTATTCAAGACCTTGGCGGCGCTGGCATCTCCTGCGCGACCAGTGAGTTGGCGTCAAATGGTGAGGGTGGCATGCACGTTTGGCTCGATCGAGTCTTGCTACGCGATGAGACTTTGTCACCGGAAGAAATCTTGATGAGTGAGTCGCAGGAGCGCATGTGCGCGATTGTGCGTCCGGAGCGACTAGCTGAGTTCATGGAGCGCTGCGCGAAGTGGGACGTTGAGGCCGTAGTAATCGGTGAGGTAAATGCCAGCGGGCGGCTAACCGTTGACTGGCATGGCGACAGAATTGTTGATGTGCCACCGCGCACCGTCGCCCATGATGGCCCGGTTTATGAGCGGCCATTCCACCGGCCAACATGGATGGATGCCCTGCAGGCCGACACCCCAGATCACCTAGAACGGCCAACAACCGGGCCCGAGTTAAGGGAGACCCTGCTAGTGATGGTGGCTGCGCCAAACTTGGCCTCGAAGTCTTGGGTGACCTCGCAATACGACCGCTATGTGCAGGGCAACACGGTGCTGTCGCAACCGGAGGATGCTGGCATGATCCGCATCGACGAGGCGACCGGCCTTGGCGTCGCGATCGCTACTGATTGCAATGGGCGCTTTACGAAACTTGACCCGTATGCGGGTGCGCAACTTGCCTTGGCTGAGGCCTATCGCAATGTGGCCGCATCGGGTGCCACGCCACTCGCCGTCACCAACTGCTTGAACTTCGGCTCGCCGGAGGATCCAGAAGTAATGTGGCAGTTCGCCGAGGCCACCCGCGGGCTGGCCGATGGGTGCCTGCAACTTGGTACTCCCGTGACCGGAGGCAATGTCTCCTTCTACAACCAGACCGGCGCCACCGCCATCTTGCCGACACCGGTGGTGGGTGTACTCGGTGTCATCGGTGATGTCGCCACGCGCACTTCAATGGCATGGACTGATGCCGGCGATCATATTTATCTACTCGGTGACACCAATGATGAGTTTGGTGGTAGCGAATGGGCGAATCATGTGCACGGTCACCTCGGTGGTTTACCGCCCAGAGTTGATCTTGATCGCGAGCGCGCCTTGGGGGAGGTCTTGGTCACCGGATCACAGAGCGGGTTCTTGGTGGCAGCACATGATGTTTCGGACGGCGGGGTGGCGCAGGCATTGGTTGAAATGTCCCTGCGTGCCGGCACCGGTGCCACCGTGACCGTGCCAACTACTTTAGATCCATTTGTCTTCATGTTCGCCGAGTCTGCCGGTCGAGCGGTGGTGGTAGTTCGCCCGCTTGATACCGGCCAACTTATCGACTTGTGTGAGCAAAATGGTGTCCCGCTGGCCCAGATCGGGGTTGTCTTAACTGCATCGAACTTGGATTTCGCTGACCTCTTTACCGTCTCCCTGGACGACCTAAGGCGCGAGCATGAGCGCACCCTGCCGGAACTTTTCGGCTAGTTAGATGACGGCGG
>JAQCEO010000069.1 GCA_027729805.1 Actinomycetota bacterium | reverse complement strand
GCGGCACCCGTGATCACCCGCCACTTGATCCCCCTGCCGGCGTTGGTTCGGTTGTCTCCGGTGATCAGGTTGACGCGTTGTCCTACTACGGTATTGGCGATGCCTTGATTCAGATTTGCACTTTGCCGGCCAGGCTCAAGCTTTAGGAAAGTCGTGGTGGCGGCGCCGTCATAGCCCTGACCCCAGGGCGCAATCGCTGTTAATGAACAATCTCCGGAACCGCTGATGGCTGTCACGGTGAGTGCGGACGCGACGCACCCACCGGCAGCGGTCAAGGCATTAATCGGGCCCGCCGGTGAGGTGAGTTCGAAAACCTGAGCCTGACCATTGAGAAGTGTGCTAATCGCCGGGGTGAAACTCACCGGCGCCGGACCTTTACTTGGCAGCACATTTACCCAACTGTGTGTAACCCCGAAAACATTTGGGTTGTTGAGCTTTGTGAAACTCACCCCGATGTCCTGCCAGCCTAGGGATTGGGTGACAAAGGGAAAAGTAGCTCTACCATTGACGACGGTGATGGATGCCGACATCGGCGAACCGTTGATGGTGAAGGCGACACTACCTTGCAAAGTAGTCGGGTAAGTGGTGGCGATCAGCTCACTTGTGATGCCGCGATAGATCTGTGGCACTTCAATTTGCACATTTTGGCCATTTGGTGTGACCTCGACAGCAGTATTGCTGCGGGTCACCGAACTGTTAAGCAGTGCGGGATTTTCCGGATAGAAGATCGCACTAAAGCCGTAGGTTGTTAGTTCGGGGGCATACCAGACAATCGAGGCGGTGGCTTCTGCAATGGTGGCTCCGCGCTGCGTTTGGGCAGCGGCAATTACGCTGCCGGCTGCGGTTCGAAACTGGATTGAACCGACAGGGGCCGTGGCGCCATTTTGGGAAGTCACGCTGGCGGTGAGGGTGTTGTAGGAGTTCACGGTGCCCAGGCCCGGGGGGATGATCATGACGCTGGTGTCGGTGGCAACTGCATGCGCCGCGGGAGCGGCTACGACGAACAGGGTGGCCAGGACTGGGATCGCTCCAAGAAGGACGAGCAAGGGCTTTCCGCGTGCCAAGTGTTCCTCCCATGCCGATCAAAGCCTTCGCCTTGAAGGCCAAGAGTATTGTGTGTGTAATGCAGCGCACCGCTTTCGATATTGCCGGCGAGGATCGCACAATCGTGGCGGCCCGGATCAATGGCGTGCTCTGCGATTTAGCCAGCCCGGTTTCCCCTGACGACAAGGTGGAGCTGATACCAATTGGTAGCCCAGAGGGCCTGGCCATCTTGCGGCACTCCACCGGACATGTGCTCGCCCAAGCGGTGCAGGACACTTTACCGGGCACCAAACTTGGTATCGGCCCGCCAATCAAGGAGGGGTTCTACTACGACTTTGATGTCGAGCGGCCATTTACGCCTGAAGACTTAGTCAATCTAGAAAAGCGGATGGTCGAGATCATTAAAGCCGGGCAGAGATTTGAACGCCGTGTTGTCAGCGAGGATGAGGCAGTTCGGGAGTTGGCCGACGAGCCTTACAAGCTGCGGTTGATCGGCGGAAGTGGGGGGGCGGATGTCATGGAAGTTGGCGGGGCCGAATTGACCATCTACGACAATGTGGATGCCAAGACCGGCGCGCGGTGCTGGGGTGATTTATGTCGCGGCCCGCATGTACCCAGCACTCGGTACATTCCGCAAAATGCGATCAAACTAATGCGAACCTCGGCGGCCTATTGGCTTGGGGATCAAAAAAATGAATCCCTGCAGCGGATCTACGGCACGGCGTGGCCGTCAAAGGAGGAACTTAAGGCGCATTTGACATTCCTCGAAGAAGCCGAGCGCCGTGATCACCGCCGACTGGGCGCCGAACTGGACCTGTTCTCCTTCCCCGAGGAGATCGGGTCGGGTCTTGCTGTCTTCCACCCCAAGGGCGGGGTGGTGCGTCGGGTGCTGGAGGACTACTCGCGAAAGCGCCACGAGGCCGGTGGCTACGAATTTGTAAATAGCCCGCACATCACTAAGGCTGCACTGTTTGAGCAATCCGGTCACCTGGACTGGTACTCCGAAGGCATGTATCCACCAATGCACCTAGATGCCGAGATAGATGCCGACGGTGTGGTTCGTAAGCAGGGCACGGACTATTACCTGAAGCCGATGAACTGCCCGATGCACAACTTGATTTTCTCATCGCGTGGCCGTTCTTATCGTGAGTTACCACTTCGCCTATTCGAGTTCGGCACTGTCTATCGGTACGAAAAGTCCGGGGTAGTGCAAGGTCTCATTCGCGCGCGGGGTTTCACCCAAGACGATGCGCACATCTACTGCACCAAAGAGCAGATGCCAGATGAGCTCGATAGGTTACTCACTTTCGTGCTGAACCTTTTGCGCGATTATGGGTTGACCGACTTTTATCTGGAACTGTCAACGCGAAACCCGGAAAAATCCGTTGGCGAGGAAGCCGAGTGGGGCGAGGCGACCGAGGCGCTACGGGCCGCCGCCGGTAAACAAAACCTCGAGCTAGTACTTGATGAAGGCGGTGCGGCTTTTTATGGCCCAAAAGTCTCGGTTCAAGCCAAGGACGCCATCGGTCGTACCTGGCAGATGTCGACTATCCAGGTCGACTTCCAATTACCCCAGCGTTTCGATCTTGAATTCCAAGGTGCTGATGGCACCCGACAGCGTCCGGTGATGATTCACCGGGCCCTCTTCGGCTCCATCGAGCGGTTCTTCGCGGTGCTCTTGGAGCATTACGCAGGGGCCTTCCCGCCGTGGCTGGCCCCGGTGCAGGTCATCGGGATCCCGATCACGCACGCGCACAATGATTATCTGCAGGGGGTTGCCGAGCAATTGCGCGAACTTGGGGTGAGGGTCGAAGTCGACACATCGGATGACCGCATGCAGAAGAAAATCCGCACGGCGCAGAGAAGCAAGGTACCATTTATGCTGATCGCAGGTGCTGATGATGTTGCCGAAGACGCAGTGTCCTTTCGATATCGCGATGGCACCCAAAAGAACGGCGTCAGTATCGCCGATGCCATTACCGAGATCACCGGTGTGATTTCGGCACGGGCTCAGGTTTAAAGATGGTGGAGGCCTGGGATCGGCTTTGGACCCCCCACCGCATGAAGTATTTGCGGGGGGAAAGCAAGCCCAACCACAGTGACGCCGGTGCTGATTGCCCATTTTGTGTCGCACCCCACCTCGGGACCGATGAAGACCTAGTAGTGGCTCGCGGCACTTTTGTTTATGCCGTCTTGAACTTGTACCCCTACAACTCGGGGCATTTGATGATCTGTCCGTATCGCCATGTTGCCGACTACACCGACCTATCGGATGACGAGCTAATTGAACTTGGGCGGTTCACCCAACAGGCGATGACGGCCCTTCGTGCCGTCTCGGGCGCTCATGGCTTCAATATCGGGATGAACCAAGGATCTTCGGCAGGGGCCGGGATCGCCGGCCACCTGCACCAGCACGTGGTGCCGCGCTGGGGCGGCGACACCAACTTCTTACCGATAATCGGGGGCACCAAAACCATCCCGCAGTTACTCCAAGACACCCGACAACTAGTAGCTGAGTCGTGGTCAAGTAGTTAGCCGGGCTCGGCTAACTACCCAGAATTCGTTTCGCCGAGGCGGACGGCATCGGTGCGAAACCGGCTTCCTGCCGGGTGTAGTTGCCGGTGCCGTGGGTTAGGGATCGAATTTCAATGGCGTAGCGCGTGAGTTCGGCTTCGGGTACAACCGCGCGAACTAAACTGCGTCCACCGGCAAATGACTCGGTGCCGGTCACATGGCCGCGTCGGGTAGCAAGATCTGTCATCACGGCGCCCACATGCTCATCAGGCATCAGCACTGAAACCTCCATCAACGGCTCGAGCAGATTGATGGTGGACTTCGACGCGGCATCTTTAAGTGCCAAGGCGCCGGCAGTTTGGAAGGCCATATCCGATGAATCAACACTATGTGATTTGCCGTCAACCAGTGTCACTCGAATATCTACCACCGGATACCCGATCGCGACACCTTTTAGTAACTGCGCACGGACTCCCTTCTCCACCGAGCCGATGAACGCGCGGGGCACCGAACCGCCAACGACTTTGTCGACAAACTCGAATCCGGTGCCCACGGGTAAGGGCTCAACAGTGATCCCGCAGACGGCGTATTGGCCGTGCCCGCCCGACTGCTTCACGTGGCGCCCGGTGCCACTTGCCGGCGCTGCGAACGTTTCACGCAGTGAAATCCGGACTTCTTCGGTGTCAACATTTACCCCGTACCGAATTCTTAGATGCTCGGCGACTAGATCGGCGTGGGCTTCGCCTAAACACCAGACCACCAGTTGCCCGGTGGCATCGTTCTGGTCAATGCGAAGGGTCGGGTCTTCGGCTAACACCCGGGCAAGTGCTGGCCCGAGTTTGTCCTCGTCGGCGATGGTGTGGGCCCGAATCGCTATCGGCAGGAGTGGTTCTGGCATCAACCAAGATTCCATGATCAGCGGCTGGGCGGGGCTCGACAAAGTGTCACCGGTTTCGGCACGGGTTAGTTTGCTGACGGACACAATGCTGCCGGCGATGGCGCGGTCAACCGGGCGCTGTTCGGCGCCTAGGGGAGCGGTCAGCACCCCGATCCGCTCGTCGACGTCATGATTTTGGTGGCTGGATGAACTTTCGAAATGCCCCGAAACGTGCACCGATTGATCAGCGGTAAGTGTGCCGGCGAAAACACGCACGATTGATAGTTTGCCGATGTATGGATCGGTGGTCGTCTTGATCACCTCAGCGCACAGTGGTCCACCGGGGTCCGCCGACAATGGTTGCCTCGGTTCACCTTCGACGCTGGTGACAACCGGCAACAGGTGCTCGGTCGGTGACGGGAAGCCCCGGGCGATGAGATCAAGAATCAATTCGGTCCCGAGTGTGGCTGGCGCCAAGGCATGACCAAGTGCCGGGTGGAAGTGGCCACGGGCCACCGCACGTTCAAAATCCTTGGTCAAGGTCTCAATATCTATTGGCTCACCTTCGACAAAACGATCCATCAAGGTCTCGTCCTCAGATTCGGTGATGACACCCTCAATGAGTTCACCACGTGCCTGCTCGATTAGCTGGGCGTGCTCGGGGTCGCAGGCACGCTCTGCGCGCGTTCCGGTCGTCCATTCATGAATCTGCGTTGTTAACAGATCGATGAAGCCGATCGTGGCGCCATTGTTAGCGTGTATTGGCAGGTGCAATGGGAGCACACCACCGCCACCGGTGAACACACGGCGACAAATAGCCACGGTCTCATCAAAATCCGCGCGGTCCTTATCGAGTTTGGTAACCACGATGGCACGCGGCAGGCCAACTAACTCGCACTCGTCCCAAAGCTGCTGTGTTGGGGCATCAACTCCGTCTACTGCACCAATTACGAACAGTGCGGCATCAGCAGCGCGCAACCCGGCACGCAGGTCGGCGACGAAGTCCGCGTATCCGGGAGTGTCGATCAAGTTAATGACCAAGTCTTGCCAGGTAAATGAGGCGACCGACAGCCCAACAGAGCGATGCTGCTTGATCGCAACCGGGTCTACATCGCAAACCGTTGATCCGTCCTCCACCTTGCCGATGCGGGTGGTGGCTCCAGCGGCAAACAGCAGTGATTCAGCTAGCGAGGTTTTGCCTGAGCCGGTTGGTCCGACCAGCACCACATTGCGTATTTGCTCTGGCTGGGTGGCCATTGGGGCCGCTTTTGCCCCTCGTTTATCAGCCATGGTGACCCCTTTCGCACTACTTCTCCTTGATTCTGCACCTTTTCTGGACAGTTAAGCAACCGGCATGCGAGACTCCCGGCATGGTTCGCGCCCAAAACTTCCACCCGGTCGCAATCCGATCCGGGTGGCTACGATCACTTCTTTGCGTTCTGGTCGTGGTGGTGACTGCCGGATTCGGCTCGGGGATAGCTGCTAGTACTCCAGCGATTGCACCAACCATCTTGGCTCAGGGTGGGCCGATGAAACTAAGTGTTTTTGTGTACAACGTTGAGTACGGTGGGGATAAGTCCACCGACCGAGTTATGCGTGAGGTTGATGCTGACATCGTCGGTGTCCTTGAGTCCTATAACCGCCTTCCCGAGATCGCGCGCAAGACTGGTTACCCGTACTACAACGTTGGGTTGCAGATTCTTTCCAAGTATCCGATTCTTGAGCCATCCGGCGCCGACGGCCTTTACTCCCTTATCGAGGTGCGGCCCGGCTATGTCGTAGCTTTCTTCAACACGCATTTGGACTATGTGAAGTACGGGCCGTCACGTTTGGCTAAGGGGATCCCGGTTGCACAGGTCATGGCTTCGGAGAATGAGGTGCGAACCAACTCGATCAAGATTCTCACTCCACATGTTAAGGAACTTATCAATTCGGGTTATCCCGTTTACTTGACCGGTGATCTCAATACCCCATCGAGCCTGGATTACACCAAGGCCACCGTGGGATCTCGCCCCGGTATTACCACTGCGATGCGTTGGCCGGTCAGTGATGAACTGGTGAAGGCAGGGCTGCGCGACACCTATCGCGAGGTGCACCCAAATCCGGTCCTGGTGCCGGGGATCACGATGGTTAATCCGGATTTCAAAAAGGGTGGGTCCGGCGACCGGATCGATTACATCTACGCCGGCGGTCCGAGCCGGACACTTACGAGCATTGTCGTCGGTGAGACCGGTGGCCCGGATGTCGGTATCGGGTTCAATAAGTGGACCTCGGATCATCGCGGGGTGCTCAGCACCTTTCGAGTAACCCCGGTGCCGCTAACAACCACGGTTGCCCTAGATCGGCGCATGCTGAATCAAGGCGACACGCTTAATGTCCGCTATTACGCACCCGGATTCACAACTACGTCAATTGTGGTCGTCCCGGAAGGTGCGGATAAGGCCGAAGCCATTTTGACAAATGCCACCACTGAATCAGGCAGTACCGCATTTACTACCGCAGCGCTACCACCTGACGGATATGACATTGTTTTGTTGAGCGGTGATGGTAAGGAATTAGCACGTAACTCATTTTGGGTGCGATCAACCCAGGCTGGGGTTGATCTTAAGTCCGGTAAGGACGTCTATTCGGTGGGCGAGCCGATTGATATTTCCTGGCAGGACGGTCCGGCCAATCGTTGGGACTGGATTGGGGTCTACCGGGCGAAAGCCGCCAACCCGAAAAAGGACGACTATCTACTGTGGGGCTATACGGGTGGGCACGAGTCGGGCGCCTTGCCACCCCAGGTTTTCGGTGCGATGACTTTGGGTGCGCAGTCTGCGGGTAAACCTTGGCCGCTGCCTCCCGGCAAATACCGAATCCACTACCTGCTGACGGACCAATACAAGTCGGCCGGATTCCACGACATTGAGATCGTGAAATAGCGCGTACGGCCGCTCGGGACCACGAAACCGTCGGCTGCCGGTAGCATCGGTCTCCATGCTCAACAACCCGGGCGCCCGCAAGTTGGCCAGCGGAATAATCGAGCCGTCGGCGCGATTATTACTGCGGTTACATGTGGTACCGGATTTCGTTACGGTGTTCGGCACCATAGGAGCAGTTACCTCCGCCCTTATTTGCTTTCCCACCGGCAATTTTGGACTCGGTGTCTTGTTGATCGCGGTCTTTGCAATAAGTGATCTACTCGACGGCACGATGGCCCGACTGGCCGGCACCAGCGGCCCCTGGGGCAACTTCTTAGATGCGACCTTGGATCGAATCGTCGACGGCGCGATCTTCGGTGGGTTAATCATCTGGGCCGCGATCAACGGTGATATCGGCACCGCCTGCGGCGGCACCTTGGCTTTGGTGATGGGTCAAGTTACTTCATACGCGAAAGCACGGGCGGAGGCCGTTGGTGCTACCGCGAATGTAGGTATCGCGGAGCGTGCCGAGAGGTTGATGGCAGTGTTAGTGGCCGCGTTACTCACCGCATTTGGGGTCCCGTACGTACTGCCCGTCGTGCTATGGATTCTTGGTGGCTTGGGTCTTGTTACAATCATCCAACGCATGGTCGTTGTCCGCAAGCAACTCAAACCATGATCAACGAGGTTCGCGATACCGCAATAGAGTGGGCGTTCACCACCGGTTGGCGGGTCACCAAGCGGGTGCCGGAGTCCGCCGGCCGCAAGGTCTTTCAAATGGCTGCCGACACTATGTGGCGCCGGCACGGTGATTCCGTTCAGCAACTTGAGCGCAATTTGGCGCGCGTGAACCCATCTTGGACTAGCGATGAGCTTCGTGAGTTAAGCCGCGCGGGAATGCGCAGTTATCTGCGCTATTGGTATGAGGCATTTCGGTTGCCGTCGTGGTCGCACGAGCGGATCAGTGGCACATTTGATCTGGCCGGGCAGGAATTGATGGACGAAGCGGTCCGATCTGGTACTGGTGCGGTGATGGTGCCTTGCCACATGGCGAACTGGGATCACGCGGGTGCTTGGGGTTGCCTGCGCTTTGGGGGCGTTACGACCGTTGCCGAGCGGTTACGACCCGAAGGATTGTTCAACCAATTCCTGGCGTACCGGCAGACCCTTG
>JAQCEO010000068.1 GCA_027729805.1 Actinomycetota bacterium | reverse complement strand
AGTCGTCGCCGCCACCGGCGCCAGCAGCGTGCACATTGCTGCCGATTTCGGGCCGTACGGAAACCAGCGCGATGCCGGGGTTGAGCGCGCACTGGGGCCGGTGCCACTCATCCGGACCGGTTCGCCCTATGCCGTAGCGCCGGGTCGAGTCATGAAGGATGACGGCACCCCTTACCGCGTTTACACCCCATACTTTCGCGGTTGGCTGCGCCACGGTTGGCCCAAACCGGCCGAGGATGTACCCGCTGACATCACTTGGTGGCAAGGGATGCAGTGTCACGGCATACCGGTGGCCCCCGACCTCGGCACCCTCGTCTTGCCGGAGGCCGGCGAGCGCGCCGCATGGCGGCGGTGGGAGGAGTTTCGCGGGGATGGGTTGGCCGCATATGCCGAACTACGAAACCGCGCCGACCTGGCCGGCACCAGCGCCCTTGGCCACCACCTTAAATGGGGTGAGATCCACCCGCGCAGTTTACTCGCGGAGTTAACAGCGGATGACGAAGTTTTCCGTAAGGAATTATGTTGGCGGGAGTTCTACGCCGATGTGTTAGCACAACGACCCGATAGCGCGCGCGTATCCCTGGACCAGCGTTTCGATCAGGAAATGCGTTGGTCAGATGGTGCTGACGGCTTCTTCGAAGCGTGGGCAACGGGTAACACCGGGTACCCATTCGTTGACGCTGGGATGCGGCAACTGCGCAGTGAGGGTTGGGTCCACAACCGGGTGCGCATGGTGGTTGCCAGTTTCCTAGTTAAGGACCTACATATTCCCTGGCAGCAAGGTGCCGGCGAGTTTATGTATTGGCTCCGCGATGGAGACCTAGCGAGCAACTCCCACGGGTGGCAGTGGACGGCCGGCTGCGGCACCGATGCCGCCCCGTTCTACCGGGTTTTCAATCCGGTCCTGCAGGGTCAAAAATTCGATCCCGACGGTGACTACGTGCGCCGCTACCTGCCCGAGCTAACCCACCTACCCGGCAAAGCCGCCCATGAGCCGTGGCTACGACCAGATGGCTACCAGGGCGGGTACCCGGAGCGCATCGTTGACCACCACGTGGAGCGAGAGGTCGCATTGGCCAACTACTCGGCGATCAAAAAACCGACCGCCTAGCATTGGCCCATGCCGACGATCGCAGTGCTGTCCATGAAAGGCGGGGTGGGCAAGAGCACCATCACTTTGGGTCTGGCCAGCGTGGCGTGGGAGCGCGGTCAAGCCGCACTAATTGTTGATCTTGACCCGCAGGCCAACGCAACGATGGGCCTAGACGTGCTTGCCCCGGATTTCACCACCAATGACGTTTTGGCTGACGGCCGACCCGGGATTGCCGCCGATGCCGTATCCGGCACCGGTTGGGCCCCGCATATCAAAGTCATTGCTGCCGAGCGCGCCCTTGAGCACCGAAACACCAATGAGGGCCGGCACTCGGCACTTCGCCTGCGCACTGCACTGGCCAGCTTGCCACGGGCCTATGACCTAGTGGTGATCGATTGCCCACCATCCCTTGGTGAGCTCACCCGCAATGCCTTAAGTGCCGCTGACCTAGCCGTTGTCGTGACCGAACCTGGCTACTTTGCGCTCCACGGAGCCGCACAAGCCATCGAAGCCGTTGAAATTATTCGGGGTACCACTAACCCCGGCTTGCGCACGGCCGCCATCGTCATCAATCGCGCGCGCCCGCATCTTGCCGAGCAGCAGGTGCGCATTGCCGAACTGCGCGAGGCTTACGGGGAACTGGTTAGCCCGAGTGTGCTGCCAGAACGCACGTCAGTGCCCCAGGCCCAAGGTGCCGGCATCCCGATTCATGCTTGGCACTCACCCGGAGCCCGCGAGATCTCTGAACTCTTCGAGGATCTTTATGACGAAGTCCTGCCAGACCTGAAGATTGGATTGCCATGAGTGAGGCAAGTATTTCGAATCAAAGACCGGCGCTGGCCAAAGCAGCCGATGCTGACCTGCACCCAACCACGCCCAAACTTGAGCCGATCAATGATCTGACGAGTAAGGCGGGTAGTGCCACTTCAGACGTGATGCGCGCGCCTAAAAAGGAAAAGCTCGTCACTATCAAGCTAGATATTCCCAAATCCGTCCGCAAGTCATTGCGTATTGAAGCCGATAAGCGCGGCCTGAGCGTCAACCAGTTAATCAACGCGGTACTAAGGGATCGCACCCGGTCTTAGTCCAAGGGATGGGTCAAGGGATGGGGTGACGCGCGTCGTATCGCCAAAAGGATGGCACCGCTCGACTCAAGCCGAGCGCGAGGACTACGCAGGCCACCCCGCCGGAGATGACGGAAAAAGTCTCACCGGCTACCGCCGCCACCGCACCGGCCTCGACATCACCGAGCCTTGGCCCGCCCGCCACCACCACGGTATACACACCCTGCAAGCGCCCGCGATATTCATCCGGCGTGGCGGCCTGCAAAATGGTCGTGCGAAAGATCGCCGACACATTGTCGGCTGCGCCCGCGATGATGAGGAACAACAGGGCCAACGGCAACCAGCGCACCAGACCAAATGCCGCAATCGCGCTGCCCCAAACCACGATCGAGATAATCACCCAGCGGCCCTGTGCTCGCACCAAGCCCAACCGACCACTAAAAATACTCGACAACAGGGCGCCGACGGCCGGCGCCGCGGCCAAGAATCCCAAAACCATGGCGACCTCGCGCATCGTTCCGCCATACCACAAGGCGGCAATGGCTGGAAATAGCGCGCGCGGCATACCAAATACCATCGCAATGATGTCTTCGTAGAAGGACATCTGCAGATTGCGCTTACCCTTAAGGAAGACGAAGCCCTCCTTGACCGCACCCCAACCGGCACGTGGGCGCGCATCACCGGGGATGAGGATCGGTGGCAGACTCGGCAACCGCCACATTGCCCAGACCACGATTGCGAATGCCACCACATCAATTACATAAGCGGCGCTCACGGTGCCAAAAGCCGCTATCACTATGCCACCGACAAGTGGCCCGACCGTAAAGCCGATATTCCAGGTGATCATGCTTAGAGCATTCGCCGCTGGCAGCATTTGTGTTGGCACCAACCGCGGAATAATCGCCTGTCGCGCGGGATTACCTACCGCGAAGAAAGCTGATTGAATAGCAACGACTAGGAAGAGCACGCCGACAGAGTTGATGGAAAGCGCGGACTGAAGCAGGAACAAAATTGAGCAGCCCCAAAGCCCTAGTGCGCTAACTAAGCCCACCAGCCTGCGGTCAAATGCATCCGAGAGCGTGCCGCCGTACAAGCCGAAACCAATTAGCGGGATAAGTTGAAAGAGCCCGACCAAACCCACCATGAAGCTGGATTTGGTTAGGTCATAAACCTGTAGGCCGACCGCCACTGAAGTCATCTGCTGGCCGACATTGCTAACACCAAGTCCGAGGAAGAGGCGTCGATAAGGTGCACTGGCCCGCAGTGGTGTTAAGTCAGCAAAAATACGAGCCACTGTGCAAATCTATGCCTACCAATGCCAATTGACTTGAAATGGGCTAGGGCGATAACCGCTCGAGGGTCCAAGCGCTCGGGTCATCCAAAGCCGCTTCCGCATGCCGCGCCGTGAATCGCAATCGGTCGTGTAATCGCGAGGTGCGGCCCTGCCAAAACTCGATGGTGACCGGACGGATAAGCCACCCGCCCCAAAAATCGGGCAGCGGTACGTCAATGTCGACGTAATCGTCCACCAATTCATGGAACCGTTCGTCAAGTATCGAGCGATCCTCGATCACCTCTGACTGCCTGCTGACCCAAGCCCCAATCTGCGAATCGCGTGGGCGAGAGGCAAAGTACTCTGCCACCTCATCGCGCGCGACGAGTTCGGCGCGTCCGACAACTACCACTTGTCGATGCATCGAGAACCACGGGAACGTCGCAGAAGTGTTTGGGTTGGCATGAAGTTCTCGGCTCTTGCGCGAGTGAAGATTGGTGTAAAAAGTAAAGCCGCGGGAATCGGCGGCTTTGAGCAGCACCGTCCGGGTACTCGGAGCCCCCGCCGCATCCGCGGTGGCCAGCACCATGGCATTGGGTTCGATCACCTCCCCCGAATTGGCCGCGGTGAACCAAGCCGAAAATGCGGCAAGTGGCTGCCGGTCTAGGTCGGCGACGGCTAAGGCGCCGGTGTCATAGGACACCCTTAAGTCGGCAATCTGCGGATCCATAACCTGATCTCACCACGGGCCCCCGGACCAGCGCCACCCGGCGAGGACATCGCACCGCAATAAGTGTTGGATAGGACCTGATCCCACCCGCTTCAAGGAGGAACCGTGTCAGAGTTCGTGCCCGGACTCGAGGGTGTCATTGCCTTCGAGACCCAAATTGCCGAGCCCGATCGAGACGGCGGCGCACTGCGCTACCGCGGGGTTGATATCGAGGATCTGGTCGGCCGAGTGTCCTTCGGTAACGTCTGGGGCCTGCTCGTCGACAATGAATTCAATCCGGGCCTGCCGCCGGCCGAACCATTCCCCATCCCGATTCATTCCGGTGATGTGCGCGTTGATGTGCAGTCGGCGATCGCAATGCTGGCGCCAGCCTGGGGCCTGAACCAACTACTTGATATTGACGACGACACCGCACGCGATGACTTAGCCCACGTTTCAGTTATGGCTTTATCGTTCGTGGCGCAGGCCGCGCGCGGGCTGGGCCTGCCCATGGTGCCGCAGTCACGTATCGATGAAGCCTCCACCATCACCGAGCGATTCATGTTGCGGTGGCGCGGTGAGCCAAACCCCAAGCACATTCAAGCGATTGACGCCTACTTCGTGTCCGCCGCTGAGCACGGGATGAACGCGTCCACGTTCACCAGTCGGGTCATTGCATCAACGGGCGCCGACGTTGCGGCGGCGATCTCCGGTGCCATCGGAGCCATGAGCGGCCCACTACATGGTGGTGCACCCGCACGAGTACTCGGGATGGTCGAGGAAGTCGAACGCACCGGCGACGCCGACGCATATGTGCGTTCGGTCCTCGACAAAAATCAGCGCCTAATGGGCTTCGGGCACCGTGTTTATCGCGCCGAAGACCCAAGGGCCCGGGTGCTGCGCCGCACCGCGCGTGACTTAGGAGCACCGCGCTACGAGGTGGCAGTTGCATTAGAGCAGGCCGCGCTTTATGAGCTTCGCACCCGACGCCCCGATCGCGTCCTGGAAACCAACGTGGAGTTTTGGGCCGCGATCGTGCTCGATTTTGCCGAAGTTCCGGCTCCGCTTTTCACCTCGATGTTCACCTGCGCGCGGCTCGCCGGTTGGAGCGCCCACATCTTGGAGCAGAAGAAGACCGGCAGACTAATCCGACCGTCCGCACGCTATGTCGGGCCGGCTCCACGTAAACCAGAGGCGGTGCCGGGCTGGGATCCGGTAATGGTCGCCCCCACCGGCTATACCCCAACATCAGGAGCAAACCGTTGAACGAGATTCACATCCCAGCTGATTTACTCCCCACCGACGGCCGCTTCGGCGCCGGCCCTTCCAAAGTTCGCGAGGAGCAAGTCACCGCGTTGTCGAAGGTCTGGGAGTCCTATCTGGGTACCTCGCACCGGCAAAAGACCGTCAAGTCCGAGGTCGGCCGGCTTCGCGCCGGGCTCACTTCGCTTTTTGCACTGCCGGCCGGTTACGAGGTGGTGCTGGGCAACGGCGGATCTACGGCGTTTTGGGATGTCGCGGCATTTAGCTTGATCAAAGATCGGGCCCAGTTGCTCACTTTCGGTGAGTTCGGTGCCAAGTTTGCCGACGGGGTGCAAAAAGCCCCATACCTAGGTGAGCCCACCATCATCAACAGCGCACCCGGTGATGCCCCAGCGTTCTCCCCCGAAGCCGGTATCGATGCTTACTGCTCACCGCATAATGAAACCTCGACCGGTGTCGCAATCCCACCGCTTCGCCCGGTCGGCGCCGACGCCGACGCGATCGTCATCATTGATGCCACCTCAGGCGCTGGTGGCCTACCCGTTGATACTTCACAGTTCGACACCTACTACTTCGCCCCACAGAAGAGTTTTGGCTCGGACGGTGGACTTTGGCTCGCGCTGATGTCACCGGCCGCCATCGAGCGCGCCGCGAATATCGCAGCAAGTGGCAGATGGATCCCCCCGTTCTTGGATCTGCAAACGGCAATAGACAACTCGCGGCTGGACCAGACCTACAACACCCCGGCTCTGGCCACCATCTTCTTGATGGCCGAGCAGGTTGACTGGTTTAACGCCCACGGCGGCCTGAGTTGGTGCACCTCACGCACCGCCGAATCCTCTGGTGTGCTGTACGACTGGGCCGAGGCGAACCCGATTGCTACCCCATTTGTCAGCGACCCAGCGAAGCGATCAGCGGTCGTTGTTACCATCGATATTGATGAGTCCATTGATGCCACGCTCATCACGAAAGCACTGCGGGCAAACGGCATTCTCGACACCGAGCCTTACCGCAAACTTGGGCGCAATCAACTTCGGATTTCCGTCTTCCCAGCCATTGAGCCTAATGATGTGCGCGCCCTCACCCGCTGCATTGATTACGTAATGAGCCAGCTTTCATGACACTAGCTGTAACCGCAACTCACCATCTGCACTCGGCGCACTTTAACAAAGCCTAGGGTTTTATCTGGCGTTCTTGACATGCCCATTTACCTAATCTGCGGGTTGCTAATGCTGCAAGCTAAACCGGTTCACGAAATCCAAGTCACTAATGAGATTAAGGAACATTGACGGTCAGCAGCCGGTCATCGCGTTCACTCGCTATCAGCAGCCTTTTACTATCAGCAGTCCAGGTGATCGCCTCGCCTTGGAATTGATACGGCAGGGCTATTCGGGCTAGTTCCCGGCCCGGTGGGAGTCCTGAGTACACCACCGCGTTTACATAGTCGCGCAGGACATACTTCGTGCCGTCCGGTGAAATAGCGCCATCGGTAATAAGGCCGTCCTCTACCCGCAGTTTGCTGGCGATGTTCAACGCCTGCGGCCGCAACGGATCCGGCAGCGCATAAAGTGAACCGTGCGCGAGTTGCTTGGTGACCACCCAAAGTCGCGGCCCCGACGGATCGGCGAGTAGTGCCTCAGCATTATGGGGTCGGTCGCGATAGGTGAATCGGTAAGCCTTGGCGCGCACCGTCTGCGAGGCCAATTGCACCGGCTCACGTATTCGCAGCACTTCAACATACGGCCAGCTATCTCGGTTGTCGCCGATATCGCCAAGCCAGATCACCGGGCGACCCTGGTTATCGCTACCAACCGCAATCGATTCGAAGTCGCGCGCTTTAACTCCGGTGATATTGATGGTGGCGCGAGTAGCGCAGGTCCGCGAGTCGACCGCGTAGATAACCGGGCCACCCGATGAGTCATTGTGTAGCCAGAGGGTGTGTGGGTGCTGGATTGAGGTGGCCAGTCCGCTGATTTCCGTGAACCTTGAGTCTTTGAAAGTGCACACCACCGTGTTTTGGGCGGTGGCCGCAGGTGTCCAGACAACCATGAGGGCCGCAATCTGGATCCAGATTGCGGCCCACTTGGTGATCGTCACTGCTTTGCGGGTCATTGGCTCGTCAGGGCAGCAATTACCACGGCCACCACCGTGGAGCACAGGACCACGAGCGTGATGATGCGGCGCGTTCGTGGGTCCATGCGCTCAGCCTACGATCCCCTAGCTTATGCCGAGTACCCCCTGAATTGGATCGATCGCAAAGTAAATGGCAAAGGCGATCGAAACCACCCACATCAGCCAATTGATGCTCTTGGCCTTGCCAACGGCGATCTGGATGATGACCCAGGTTACAAAGCCCGCGCCAATACCGTTGGTAATGGAGTAGGTGAATGGCATCAGGGCGATAGTCAAGAAGGCCGGGATTCCGATTTCATAGTTCATGAAGTTGATATGCCGGATCTGCGTCATCATCAAGAAGCCGACCACGATCAAGGCCGGCGTCGCTGCCTCGTAGGGGATGACGGTAACAAGTGGCGAAACAAACATCGCGATCAAGAACAGCAAGCCGGTGATGATCGAGGCGATGCCGGTGCGTGCACCTTCACCGATACCCGACGCTGACTCGATATACGAGGTGTTGCTCGACACTGATGCCGCACCACCAGCAACCGCTGCGATGGAGTCAACAACCAAGATGCTTTCAAAGTGCGGGATATCGCCGTCCTTATCGAGTAGTTCAGCTTCAGCGGCGAGACCAAATGCGGTACCCATGGTGTCGAAGAAATCACTGAGCATCAGTGAGAAGATGGCCAGCAATGCCGCCAGTACCCCGATGACTTGGAAACTGCCGAAAAGATTGAACTGACCGAGCAACCCAAGGTCTGGGGTGGCCACGATCTGGTCTGGCAGTTTCGGCACGACCAAGCCCCAGCCGACCGGGTTCACCGCACCATCTGCGCCAAACTTCGGGCCCACCTTGGCAACGGATTCGATGATGATCGCCAGCACGGCCGTCCCCAAAATACCGATGAGGATAGCGCCGCGAACCTTCTTGACCACCAAAATAATAGTCAAGATTAAACCGAAGCAGAAGGTGAAGATCGGCCAGCCGGCCAGGGCTCCTGCCGGTCCAAAGGT
>JAQCEO010000011.1 GCA_027729805.1 Actinomycetota bacterium | reverse complement strand
GTGTAGCTCAATGGTAGAGCCCCAGCCTTCCAAGCTGGCCATGCCGGTTCGATCCCGGTCACCCGCTCCCACGCGCACCTGGCCTAGGGACCTCTCTCGTCTTAACGCGTGATGGCCACCACCGGAGCACCTACCCGGGTATTGCCACGCCCCATGCAGACGTGCGCCAGCAATGACCAATCGAGTTCGACTTGCCATTCCGAGTGGGACCGAGCACCTATCCCTTGTTGATGCGGTGGTCACCAACTTCGTGGTCATCCACGGCGGATCCCCCCCTGCAGGCGAGCGAACTAGTCAACGGCATCAAAGGCCTCGTGGCGTGGACCATCGACGTTGCCTATCCCTAGGGCGCCCCTGGCGATCACTGTTGCAATGTTCAGCTTGATCCTCGGTATCCGGTCCGGCGATCGGGAGCACTTCGTCGCTTGGGTGGAGCGGGTCTTCTCCTACATCGGAAGTCCAATGAACGATCCCGTATGGGCCGAGGACTGCAAGGACGCCTATCGCAGCATCGGTGAGTATGTAGCGGAGCTCTTCGCCGAAGCGCGGGCAGCGGCAGATCCTGAACCGACCACTCTCATCGGGATGTTCGCCGCGCGCGGGGAGCAGTACGGCCTCAGCGAGCGCGATTTCATGGGCATGACCGTAGGCATGGTGCAGGGTGGTTTCGAGACCACCACCACACTGATCTCGAACACGATCGCGATGCTCCTGCAGGACCCCCACCAGCGGTCGCGCGTCATCGCCGATCCAGGTATCACCACAACCGCGATCGAGGAGGTGCTCCGCCTTGCACCACCCCTGAAAATCGATGCGCGGCAAGCACTTGCCGATATTGAACTCAGCGATGCCACCGTGCGTGCGGGTGACACCGTCGTCGCTATCTTGCTCTCGGCCAACCGTGACCCATCCGTGTTCGAGAATCCGGATACCTTCGACGTGGGGCGTAACCCCAATCCCCACCTCACCTTCGGATTCGGCACCCATTTCTGCCTCGGGGCACCGTTGGCCCGCATGCAGGCCCGCATGGCGGTCGAGGAGTTGTTCGCCCGCTTCCCGAACATGGAGCTGGCGATCGACCGGTTGACTTGGCGCCCGAGCGCCCTGTTGAGACGACACGAGTCGGTCCCGGTCCTGACACACGCTCGGATCTAAGGCGCACCGGTTTCCTGCACGAAACCGAGCCGATTCGCAAGGCCGGCTGGCAGTGGCAGTGTGTAAGCCACACGTCGGCTAAGTCATCATCGGAACGGGAGCCTAAATAACGCCCCTATGCTTTTTGAACTAGTGTCATTAAGGCAATCCGTTAGCGAGCAAAACCGACTTGTTAGCCTTTGTCCTTAAAGGCCTCAGCAATTTTCTGGGCGGCTCCCGAAAGTTCAGCAGGAATGACCCAAATCTTGCTGGCTTGGCCATTAGCTATCTCTTTCAATTGTTGAATGTATTGGTAAGCAAGTACACGGTCATCAGCACCAGCATCATGAATGGCTTTGAAGACTTTTTCAATCGCCTCCGCTTCGCCATTTGCGCGTAACACAAGTGCTTGTGCATCACCTTCAGCGCGCAGAATCTCGGCCTGCCTTGTACCCTCGGCGACGAGAATACTACTCTGCTTTTCGCCTTCAGCGGCAAGAATTGCAGCGCGCTTATCGCGCTCTGCGCGCATCTGCTTTTCCATCGACTCCTGCACGCTTGGTGGGGGATCAATCGCTTTCAGTTCAACTCGATTGACACGAACACCCCATTTGCCTGTAGCTTCATCAAGCACGCCACGGAGCACGGCGTTAATAGAGTCACGCGAAGTTAATGCCTGCTCGAGATCAAGTCCACCAACAACGTTACGTAGCGTGGTCACCGTTAGCTGCTCGATGCCCTGAATGTAATTTTCAATTTCATAGGTCGCAGCTTTTGGATCGGTAACCTGGAAGTAGATAACAGTATCAATTGAAACGACCAAGTTATCCTCTGTGATTACCGGTTGTGGTGGGAATGAAACCACGCGTTCGCGCAAGTCAATTAATGGCCTTAGTCGATCAATGACGGGGATGATAATTGCTAAGCCTGCCCCCAAAACACGGTCAAATCTACCGAGTCTTTCGACTATGCCGGCCTTTGACTGGGGAACTATCCTGATGGTACGAGCTAAGATCACGCCGAATATTAAGACCAGTAGACCTGCAATTAAATACGAGTACCACACCTTTATAGCTCCTTAGATCTCTTGACACGTGCTGTTGCACCATCAATCGCAATAACCATTACTCGTTCCCCACTGAGAATCTTTTCGCCCGCGGTGTTAGCACTCCAAATTTCACCGCTTAGTTTCACCTGGCCACCCCGCTGATCCACATCTGTGGTCGCAAATGCGGTTGCTCCCAATAGCGCATCGACATTGGTAGCCGATCCAGGAACCTGCTTCTTTAGATGGCGCAATGCAATGGGACGTATGACAACCAAGGAGGTTAAGGCAAATACGCAGAACATGAGGCTTTGCAGCGCAAGTGACCCACCAAGGACATTCGTTATTCCCGCCGCTAATGCCGCTAATGCCAGCGATGCAAAGAGCAGATGAACCGTTAAGATCTCAGCGACCAGCAGTACTCCGGCTAAGGCGAACCAGATCCAAACTGCCATGTTCACCTAACCATTCAATAATATTCTTATTCCAAGATATTAGCAGAATAGCACCGAGGTGGCAAAGGCGCTACGTGATGCGCAAGGGTCCTCGGCTGACCCTCGCCCCCTGATCTTCTTGTCACTAGGTACTCTGTGCTCCCCCATCTAATAAGGAGCAAGCCGTGGCCGAAGTTGTTGAATTCACCCTGAACGTCAAGCCTGGGCACTACGCCGATGTCCTCGACCTGTACTCAGCCTTCGCCCACAACTACATGGAGATCAACCCGGCTCTGATCAGCGTGCTGGTAGTTGGCGACGAAGGCTCGGGTATCGTGCGCGGTATCGGGGTCTACGGCGATCACGCCGAAGCCGCCGCCGTGAACAGTGACGTCTTCTTCGACGCATTCATGGATGCCATCGAGCCACTAATTGAAGGGGCCCCCAGCCGCGTACTGCTCGACCTCTTCCACGCCTGGAGCAAGTAGTAGCAAGTTGGCGCGCCAGATGGTCAAAACTTTGGCCGCTGGCGGGTGATTCCCGTTGCCGGTTAGCCCCGGATGTGTTCCCATAGGACGGTGGACGAACAGGGCCTTACCCCACGGGCGGCGCAGGGGGCACCGGTTGGCCGGCGCATTGTGCTTGGCATGGTCGGTCTAGGCGCCCTAGGAATCATCTTTGGCCGCACCGCCTCGCAGGCCGTCAACTCCACCGTGGCAACTGCCGCACCCGGGCTATCCGGGGTGCTGCCAGGCACCGGCGGCTTCCGCATCTACACCGTGATCAACGGCTACCCCGAATACAACGCGGAGAAGTACCGGCTCACGCTTACCGGATTGGTAAGCACTCCCCTTTCGCTATCACTTGCAGATATTGCTGACCTACCGCAAACCGGAATGACCAAGGACTTCCAATGCGTAACCGGTTGGCGCGTTGATGACGTGCCATGGTCGGGTGTCTTACTAAGCGATATGTTGAGTGCAGCTGGCGCAGATCCGGCAGCAGGTGCCCTGCGATTCATCTCATTCGATGGCGCTTACACCGAGTCATTGACGATGGAGCAGGGGCTGCGCCCCGATATTTTGGTTGCCACCACGATGTTCGGGCAGCCGCTTAGGTTAGAACACGGCGCCCCGGTGCGGTTATATGTGGCGCCGATGTACGGCTACAAGTCGCTGAAGTGGCTTTCGGGTATCGAGGTTGTCAAAACCGTGGTGCCCGGCTATTGGGAGGAACGCGGCTACGCGGTAGATGCTTGGGTTGGCAGCTCGAATGGGATGACCGATGAGCCAATCACCTGAGCCCGGCACCTTGTTGCGGTTCACCGCCGCCGAGCGTTGGACGCACCGCACCTTAGGCATCTTGATGGGCGTACTGCTGATTACCGCAGCGCTGCTCTACCTGCCAGGGGCATCAGCGGTCATTGGCAATCGACCGCTGATGCGCAATGCGCACGTCATCTCAGGTTTCCTCCTACCAATCCCGATCATCGTCGCCTGCTTCTTTTGGGCGTTTAGACAAGACCTGCGCCGACTCAACCGCTTTTCACCAAATGATTGGAAATGGCTGCGCTCCCGCAAGAACCGAGGTGGCAGCACCCCGGTTGGTAAATTCAATGCCGGACAGAAGTTGAACTCGGCGTTTGTTCTCGGCTCCATCATCGTGCTGCTCGCCACGGGGTTGGTTATGTACTTCAACCGCTTCTTCCCCGATGACCTGCGCACCGGGGCCACTTTCGTCCACGATTGGTTGGGGCTGCTCGTCGCTATCGTCACGGTCGGTCACATTTGGATGGCCTACGGAGACGCGACGGCCCGTAAAGCCATGCGTACGGGCTCAGTGCCGGTTGAGTGGGCCGAGCAAGAGCATGGGGAGTGGGCTAACGAGGTTCGGTCTTAGCTCGAATGACAGGCGCGATGTCAGCTACATCTGCAAGCTCTCCGGTAACAACTGCAATTACGAAGTCATACGCCTCGTCATTAGTCAAAGTAAAGCGAAACCCATTCATACCCAAAAAAGAGATCGTGGCCGCTAGAGCCAATCGTTTATTCCCATCAACGAGCGCGTGATTCTTCGCGAAGGAATGTAGCAGGGCAGTGGCCTTTTCCGGCCATTCAGGGTAAGCATCTGAGCCAAAGACACTCGCTTGGGGACGCGCTAGTGCCGACTCAAGTAACCCCGCATCGCGCACTAGAGGCGGTGCACCAAGTGTTCGTTGCGCGACATACATGAGCTCTTCATAGGAGAGGTAGATCACTGCCCTAACCGCTCAAGGGCCTCGGCGTACCTTGGCAATTCACCGTCAAGAATTTCATCAAGCAACTGCTTGCGTCCATTGCGTTCAATATATTCACGCACTGCTTGCCTAACGATTTCTTGCTGCGACCTTTGCTCCCTGGCAGCCTGCGCACTTAACGCTTGTGCTTCGTCATCTTGAAGACGCAATGTCATAGCCATCCCGGCATGGTATCACAGGTGATACCACTATTGAATCAGCCGCGACCCAGCCAAAAATCCAGCCAGCGCACGAATATCAGGCCGGCGATGATCAAGTAGGTGCCGGCCACGAGGAACCACCGCAAGGCCCCGGCGATTTCAGCCACCCCGGCGCCGAGATTGATACGGCCGCTGGCCAGGTTATCGACCGTGACATTCCAGAAGATCAAAATCGTGACGGCCCAGACGATCATGCACCACGGGCACAGCGCCCCGATGACATAAAGGCTTTGCCACATCAGCCACATCATGAACGAAAACCCGAACAGGGCGCCGATATTTAGCCCGATCCACACCCAGCGCGGGAGCTCGACTTTAGCCAGGGCCAGTACGCCGAGGGTCACCACCACCGCGAAACCGATCAACCCAAGGATCGGGTTGGCGAAACCAAATGCGGAAGCTTCCTCGGTGAGCAGCACCGACCCGCACGAAACCACCGGGTTGATATCACAAAATAGCGAGGCATCCGGATCGGCCAGCAGCGCGAACTTTTCAGTGATCAGCTCCACGGAGGCGAACAAACCGATGCCGCCACCTACGGTCAAGATCCATGGAGTGGCACGCGACATAACCTATTGATATCACCCCCGGGGCCACTTAGCCTTTCGGGAGTGGCGGAAGCCGCCATTCAATTTCTGTGCCAGTGATCACCAAGCCGCGTGCCTGATAGTTACTCAGTGCCGTGGGCGCATCCAACTCGCAGGTGTGGACCCAGACCCGCGCAACCTCTGGCAGCAACCACGCTTCGCGAAGGCCCTCACTCAGCAGCCAGCCGCCAAGCCCTTGACCGATGAAATCCGCGAGTAATCCAAAGAACGCAACCTCAACATCGGGTCCTTGCTGATCTAGTTCGACGTAACCACATATCTCACCGTCCACGCACCCGAGGAATAGATGGTGGGTATCGCGGTTTGCCCACTCGGCCCAATCAGCATTGGTCCAATAGGCCCGGTCAACCCAATCCCAGGCTCGCCCCACGCGTTCATAAAGCTCAGCACTTAATTCCGCCTTGTTGTCGCCTACCCGCTGCCACTCGACAGCTTTTGCTGGCACCCGACCGGGCACCACCGCTGCGGGATCAAGTTGTTGCAGTGTCCACACTTTGACCGGCCGGGCATCTGGGTGTCCTTCGTCAACGAGTGTCATTGCAACACCACACTACGCCCGAGCACGCTGCGCAATAGCGCGCAGCCCAGCGATGAGTCGATCGACATCATCGTGATTGGTGTAAGGCGCCAGTCCAACTCGCACGGCACCGGACTCCCCCAGCCCAATCCAGTCGGCAGCCTCAATTGCATAGAAGGAACCAGCCGGTGCGTTTACTCCCAAAGCCGCCAAAGTGAGATAAATCTGCTCACCAGCAACACCATCGATGCTAAATAGTTCGGTTGGTGTGCGATGCGGTGCATGGCAATGAAGCCGGATACCTGGCACCGACTCAAGCCCAGAACGTAGGTATGAGTGCAGTGCATCCTCGTAGGCCTCAAGTGCCGTCATCGAGCGCACGATCCGATCCCGCCGGCTCATCGTGGCTTCATCACCCGGCACCAGATCCGCAAGCACGTCAACAGCGGCGGTAATGCCAGCGAGTAACTCATAGGGCAAGGTGCCAAGTTCAAAGCGCTCGGGCACCAGCTCGGTGCTCGGACGCAACTTGTCAGGGTGCAAAGTCTCAAGCAACGCCGGTGACGCCGCGAGCATCCCAATATGTGGGCCGAGGAATTTATATGGCGCGCAGATGTAGAAATCCGCACCAATCTCCTGCATATCGACCGGCGCATGCGCGGTCAGGTGCACCCCATCGACATAGAACAGCGCCTGGGTGCGATGCACGGCTTTGCCGATCGCTACTAGATCAGGCCGGGTACCCAAGAGATTGGATGCTCCGGTAATCGCAACCAGCCGGGTATTTTCATTAAGTAGTTTGGTTACGTCTTCGACCGCCAATACCCCGGTCGCTTTATCAAAATCAACCCATCTCAGGGTCGCGCCGGAACGCTGTGCATAGGTGACCCACGGCCGCACATTGCCATCATGATCAAGGCGGCTGACAACGATTTCGTCGCCAGGGCCCCAGTTCTGTGCGAGCGTGCGCGCAATATCGAAAGTGATATCGGTCATGCTGCGGCCAAAGACAATGCCCCTCGGATCACCGTTGACTAGATCCGCACCGGCCTGCCGCGCAGCCAAGGTGATGTCATCGGCATTGATCTCCGCGCCGGTAATTCGTGCCCGATTCGACAGCGGCCTGGTAAGTGCGAAGCCGATCGCGGCCGCAACGACCCCCGGGGTTTGGGTGCCACCCGGGCCGTCAAAGTAGGCCACCCCATCAGCTAGGGCCGGGATACCGGCCCGAATACGAGCTACGTCGTAGGTCATAACTTTTCCCAGGTCATGGTCATATCTAAGCCGAGACATCCCACCAAAGGGTGGCCACCCGCCTTGGCTGATTATCACCTTGTTTAATGAGCGCTGCGGCGAGTTCCGCGTCCCGATCTTCACTAAGACATAGTCGAATTCGGGCTAACTTGATGCGCTCCTCCTCGGGCATCGCTACCCGCTTACCCCAAGTCTCGTCCAGCCAGTTTGCCAACTGTGCGTCAAAACCGAGAGCCGTGGCGATTGCGAACAAGTCAGCAGCGGTCGGCTCGGTGGGTCGGTCTAGGTCCCAGAACTTCTTCCACAACGGATTTAGATGCGTGAGTGGATGGTGGAATGGCATCTCAAGAACCACTCGCTTGGTCGCGTGCGAATTCAGCGCCTGCAGGAACGGCAAGATGTCGGGGACATTGAAAGCGACGTGGTGACACACCACTACATCGGCAGCTGGCACCCCATCGGCAACCGCCGGCCAATCACCGAGAAATTCCTCGTGGAGCACCCCGCGCCGAGCCGCCGCTTCGGCGAACTCATCGAGCATGTCCTGCTGGCGATCGACCGCGATGACGGTGCCGGCCGGCGGCACGAGAGCAAAGGCCGCGCGCCCACCACCGCTACCAATATCGAGCACACTGCCGCCGAGCGATGCCGCAGCCCGCGCAATTTGGTGTGACTTGGAATCGGGGATGGTCCCGTCAACCGTGAACATCGCCACCGGATGGATCCACGGCGGGGTGGTTACCTGACTCAATATCTCATCGGGGATAGCCCACGAGGCTAGGTCAGTGCGCCACTTCATCGCTAATTCATCCGCTGTCGGGTCCACACTCAACACCGTACTTGGCGGATAACCCCGACGCGTTGTCGGCAAAGCCAGCATGCCGGCCCACTACTCTGATTAGGTGGAAAAGTCGCAGCAGCACCCACTGCAGGCCTTGATTGGCGGGCCCCGAGGCGCCTTCGAAAGTATCCTCCCGCCATTAGCTTTCGTCGTGACTTATATCGCCACCGGTGACAACATGACATTGGCGGTCGGTGTTGCCGTCGGGCTAGGTCTCTTCTTCGCCATCTGGCGGTTGGTCCAAGGCAAGCGCCCGACGCGGGTTTTGGGGGCCTTGCTCGTGGTAGTTATCAGTGCCTACGTCGCCGCCCGAACCGGCAGCGCGGCCGCATTCTTCTGGCCTCGAGTTTTACTCAATGTCGCTTCGGGTCTGGCATTTGCCATCTCGATCTTCATCCGCTGGCCGTTACTTGGAGTTATCGTCGGACCGATCGTTGGCACCAAAATGCGGTGGCGTCAAGACCGGGATCTGCTGCGGGCCTACGCGCGTGCCTCCTGGCTCTGGGTTCTGCTTTGTTTTATCCGTGCCGCGGTGCTTTTCCCGCTCATCGAAAACAACTGGCTGTGGGCCCTCGGCGCATCAGGTGCGCTCTTCTACGCACTGGTTATCGCGACGGTTCTACTGTCTTGGGTTGTCATCAAGCGCACCCTGCCTGCGGACCACCCCGGCATTCGAAGCCCACGCGTTTCTGGCTAACACGCACCTCATTAACCCACTTGGCTCAGGGCTCATTAACCCACTTGGCTCAGGGCTCATTAACCCACTTGGCTCAGGGCTCATTAAGCCCATTGGCATTTGGCGCACCAATAAAGTTTGCGCCCGTGCATATCGGCCATCTTGATCTTGGCACCGCATACAAAGCACTTCATGCCCTCGCGACGGTAAACATAAACCTCACCGCCGTGTCGATCAACTCGCGGGTCACGTCCCATAACTTCAGGCAGGTGCGCGGCGCGCACCGTATCGATGCGCCCATCCTTGACCCCGAGGGTCATTAAGAAAACAAGGTCACTCCAGATGGCATCGAACTGCTCGCGGGTTATCAGTCGGCCGGGGGTAAATGGCGATAGTTGGTGACGAAAGAGCACCTCCGCCCGGTAGATATTGCCAACCCCGGCGAAGATCTTTTGGTCCATTAGTAGCGCACCGATTGCCGCAGTGCTTCGGTGCACTCGCTCAAAGGCGCGGCTTGGATCGGCCTGCTTATGGATCGGATCGGGGCCAATCCGGGCGAGCACCGCTGCCATCTCGTCAGCGGTTAGCAACTCACATACCGCGGGCCCGCGCAATTGCGCGAAGTTAGCGGCTGTTGTGATCCGAAGTCGAATCAGCCCGGTGTCGTCTGGCTGGGCCCCCTTGCCGAATTGCCACTTGCCATAAAGGCCTAGGTGGATATGAATCCAGCGCCTGTTATCGAACCCGATGAAGAGGTGCTTACCGCGGGCCTGCGCCTTGGTGAAAGTTTTACCGTTCAAAACTTTTGCCCCGGTGGTGAAACGCCCTTGCGGGCTGGCTACCCGGACCTGCTCATTTTTAAAGGTACGAGTTAGTTGCCGCGCTTGCCGATGAACTACGTGACCCTCGGGCATTAGTCGAAGATTGGTTCGGCGGTGCGCGTGCGTTTGATTTCGTAGAACCCGGGCGTTGCGGCAACCAGTAACGTGCCATCCCAAAGTAAGCCGGCCGCCTCGCCTTTGGGTGCGGGGGTGACAACCGGCCCGAAGAAAGCCACCGATTTGCCATCTGCACCCCGCACACTAAGCACCGGGGTGCCGACATCTTCGCCGACGAGCGCGATGCCCCGGTGGTGGCTGGCGCGCAAATGCTCGTCGACCAATGTCGTGATGCCAACTGCCGCTAGCTCCATGGGCAGACCCACCTCGGCGAGTGACTCGGCGATGACGGTTTCGTAGTCTGAGCGCTGCTGCAGGTGAAACCGGGTACCCATCGCGGTATAGAGCGGCAAGACCACCGCGTCGCCGTGCTCTAGTTGCGCGGCGATGATGACCCGGACCGGCGCCCAGGCGGCGGTCATGAGTTCCACATATTCGGGCGACAGCTCTTTGCCCTCGTTCAAAACCCCCAAGGACATGACATTCCAGCGGACCTTGACCGCTCGCACCTGCTCCACCTCGAGCATCCACCTTGAGGTTATAAACGCCCACGGACAGACGGGATCGAACCAAAAGTCAACCGTCGTCATCATGGCCATGACCCTAATGGAAGGATCAGGGAATGTCAGCCACCGAGAACATCACCAGGTCCAGTGCGAAGGATCGGGCGCGCCTGCTTGAGTCCCGCTCCTACGACGTCAGCGTTGACCTAACCGGCGACACGCTCTTCACGTCGGTGACCACGGCGCGCTTTGGCTCCCGCACCCCCGGCGCCGAGACCTGGATCGACCTCATTGCACCAAAGGTTCACTCGGTGGTCCTAAATGGCACGAACCTGGACGTGGCTGCGGTCTTTGATGGTTACCGGATCTTGCTCCCGAATCTGCAGGCTGACAATGAAGTTGTCATCACCGCCGACTGCGCATACATGAACACCGGCGAAGGCTTGCACCGCTTCGTTGATCCGGTCGATAACCAGACCTACCTCTATACCCAATTCGAGTCGGCGGATGCTCGGCGAATGTTCGCCTGCTTCGAACAACCTGATCTGAAAGCAACCTTCGCACTCACCGTGACTGCGCCTTCGCATTGGAAAGTGGTCAGCAACTCCCCCAGCCCCGACCCCGAGGTCGTCACGGCCACGATCTCGCGTTGGTCCTTTGCGGCCACACCGCGAATGTCGACTTACATCACCGCATTGGTGGCCGGGCCCTACCACGAGGTTCGTGATTCCTACACCGGCGCCTTCGGCACCTACCCGCTCGGTATTTTCTGCCGCAACTCACTCGCCGAGTACTTGGACCCTAAAGACATCTTCGATCTAACCAAGGCCGGTTTCGAATTCTTCGAGAAGCAGTTCCAGATCGGCTACCCATTCGGCAAATACGATCAACTGTTCGTCCCCGAGTTCAATGCCGGCGCCATGGAGAACGCCGGGTGCGTCACCTTCTTAGAAGACCTCATCTTCAGGTCTCGGGTGACCGACGCTGCATACGAGCAACGGGCAAACACGATTTTGCATGAGATGGCCCACATGTGGTTTGGCGATCTAGTAACCATGACTTGGTGGGATGACCTTTGGCTAAATGAGTCATTCGCCGAATGGGCCGCGCATTACGCCAACGTGCACGCCACCAGATATGTCGATGCCTGGACGAGTTTCTCAAACCAGCGCAAGGCCTGGGCCTACCGGCAAGATCAACTGCCATCAACCCACCCGATCGCCGCCGACATGGTCGACCTCGATTCAGTAAGGGTCAACTTTGACGGCATCACCTACGCCAAGGGGGCATCCGCGCTTCGTCAACTCGTGGCTTGGGTCGGTGAACCGGAGTTCCTTGCCGGTGTGCACAACTATTTCGTCAAACACGCCTGGGGCAACACCGAGTTAGCCGATTTACTCAGTGAACTCGAAGCCACATCCGGTCGAGATCTGTCCGGCTGGACAAATGAGTGGCTCCGCACCAGCGGTGTCAACCTCATCCGGCCCCAGTTTGAGGTAGCCGCCGATGGCACCTACTCCGAGTTCACCATCACCCAGGAGCCCCCGAGTGCACCGGCCGGTCTGCCACCGACCCTACGCTCGCACCGCATAGCGGTTGGCCTGTATGACGTAGTCGATGGCGTGCTCACCCGCCGGGAGCGCCTCGAACTTGATGTGGTCGGTGCCAGCACGAAGGTACCCGCCCTGGTTGGGGTCAAGCAGCCGGACTTACTGCTACTCAATGACGATGATCTGACTTTCGCAAAAGTACGCCTAGACGAAAAATCTTGGCGAACCGCGGTTAAGCACCTCGGCGTGATCGACTCCTCGCTGGCTCGCGCGATCATCTGGGGCGCGGCTTGGGATATGACCCGCGACGCCGAAGTCGCTACCGGCGACTTCCTCGCACTCGTCCTCAGCGGCATCGGGCAAGAGTCCGATATCGGCGTGGTTCAAGGGGTGCTGCGGCAACTCAAGTCAGCCGTCGACCAATTTGCAGCTCCCGCGCATCGCAGCGACTACATCGAGCGACTCGCAACAGGTGTCCTTGGTTTTGCCCAGCAGTCCGAGCCCGGCAGCGATCACCAGCTCGCTTTCGCGCGCGTGTTCACCGCCTGCGCAACTACCCCAGCGCATCTAGATATCGTCTCCGGCCTACTTAATGGCACCACCATCTGGGATGGCCTGCAGATCGACACCGACCTACGCTGGTCGCTACTGCAACGTTTAGTAACAGTTGGGCGACTTGCCGAGGATGCCATCGAGGCAGAACTTCGAAGGGATGACACCGCCACCGGCCGGCGGCAGGCCGCCGTTGCGTTTGCGGCCCGACCCACCGCCGTCGCCAAGGAGTTGGCCTGGGCCGACATCATCGATCGCACCGATCTACCAAATGCGATCCTGGAAGCCACCATCGGCGGGTTCGTTCAACCGGACCAAGTCGAGCTCCTCGCTGATTACCGAACCAAATACTTCGAGGCCCTGCCACGGGTTTGGGAGCAGCGCACGATGGAAACTGCGCAAAGTATCACCATGGGCTTGTACCCGGTGTTCTTGGTTGATGCCCAAACCCTTGCGCAGACCGATGCGTTCCTCGCCGGCGACCTAAATTCAGCCCAGCGCCGATTGGTTAGCGAAGGTCGCGATGGCATTGAGCGGGCGCTGCGCGCCCGGGCCGCCGACGGCTAACCAAAAAAGATCCAGTTTCCTGGTGAGTTAGTCGGGGTCGTTTAGGTGCAGCACCTTCGGTGCCCGTGCATGCTCGGCTAGCAGCATCAATCCATCGCGGATACCACCGGCTTGATCATCGGCCTGAAAGGATGAGCGCATGGCGAATGCACCAAGTTCACAGGATCGGTTATCAAGTAGGTGCGCGGCCGTGGTGCCGGTGATGATTTCGATAATACGACGACTCGGATCAACGCCAACTAGAACCGAACTTTGCGGGTCAGCCAATTTGGCGTGGGCGGCTGCGGCAGATTCGCGCCCATTGGGTAGGTCACCGACATAGACCGCGAAGCACAGTCCGCAGATTTCACGAGCCAGATCAAGGGCCCGCTGGATCTTGTCGCGGTCGCGAACGGTGACGCCATTACCAGCGGTCACTTGCTCCACCCCCCACATATGACTTGGAAACCATGTCGATGGCATCGGGCACCCGCGCCGGATCCGGCACGGTCGCGGCACTGGACATAAAGAGCGCGTCCTCCGACATAGTTGCTTCGTCAAGGCCCGAGCGACGCATCCAACCACCGGCTGAAACCGCAACCGCGAAGAAGGCGGCGAGCGCTAATGGGATCCCGGCGAAGAGCAGGATTGCTTGTAATGGGCTCACAGCCTTAACCCTAGACGTTCGCCATTTTGCTGCTCCCCCCGGCGGCGGCCCACTCCTCCTCGACCGTGGAGGTCAGTAACCCACGCCCGCCGAAAACTCCTCACCCCGAAATCCCACGGGCTCATGAGATCAGCACATCACCACATCACCACATCACCAAGTCGCCGGATGCCGATGCGCCCACGGCTGGGCGCGCTCGAGTTGTCCGGCAAGGCTCAAGATCGTTACTTCTGCAAATGGTCGGCCCACTAATTGCACCCCGATCGGCAGGCCCCGCTCCGTCCAGTAAAGGGGCACACTTATCGCTGGTTGACCGGTCATGTTGTAGGGCGCGGTAAAGGGCGTAAAACGCTTCTGGGCCTCGAAGTCCGCCGCCGGGTCATCGTCATTTCGCAACTGACCAACTAGTCGCGGGGTCTGGGCCAGTGCGGGAGTCAAAATAACGTCATAGGCGCCATGGGCCTTGATAGCCAGCCGCGAGGCATTCCGCAAGGCCCACGCCGCGCCGGCCAACTCGGCCCCCGTTACCTCGCGACCGCGGGCTCGCAGCCATTGCGACAACGGCATCAACTCCGGCTCCCGCTCGAGCGGCACCGGGGCAAGCAGGGCCAAGGAACTCCAGATCGTCTCGAAGGTGGCGGCTAAATCCGCGGTGAACGGCACCGGCACGTCCTCGACCACGTGACCTAATTCGGTCAGTAATGTACTGGCCTGCTCGTAAGCGGCCAAACACTGCGGATCAACCTCGCAATCGGTAATAACTGGTGTGCAGTAGCGGCCGATGCGCAACATGGCCGGATCGCGCCGCGCCGCGCCAAGAAATGTCTGGCCCGGATCAAGTGGGGGTGCCACAAAGGGATCATCCGCGAAGTGGCCGGACAGCACATCCAATAGCGCCGCCGCATCGGCCACGGTGCGGGCTAAGGGTCCGTTCACCCCAAGGTCACCGACACCATCGCGTATCGGGCCATTCGAAATACGTCCCCGCGAAGTTTTGAGCCCCACTAGGCCACACACACTTGCCGGGATGCGAATCGAACCGCCGCCATCAGAGCCCTGGGCCACCGGCGCCAACCCCGCCGCAACCGCGGCGGCTGCGCCCCCACTTGAGCCACCCGCGGAGCAGGATAGATCCCAAGGGGTGCGCGCTGGATTTGTCACCTGGTTTTCGGTGTAGGCGGCCAGCCCGAACTCCGGGGTGTTGGTCTTACCCGTCAGCACCGTGTTGCCCTGCCTCAACCGCGTGACCACGTAGTCATCGATTGGTGGGGTGATACCAAAGACCTTGGACCCAAAGGTGCAGTGCACCCCGGCAACGAAGTTCAAATCCTTCACCGGCACCACCACACCGTGCAAAACCGGAAGTTCACTGCGATCGGTGGTTCGGGCGACAATCTCATCGGCCACCTGGGCCTGCTGCAAGGCCAGTTCGGGAGTCATGGTGATGAACGCCCCCAATTTTGCGTTGTAGTCCTGGGAGCGGGCCAAGTAGTGCTCTGCGAGTTCCACCGAGGAGACCTCGCGGGCCGCGATGGCTTGGGCCTGTTCCAAGGCGGTGAGGTCGTGCAGCAAGGTCATAGCGGCAAGCCTAGGGTGGAGACCGTGAGCAACTATCCACCAACCCCACGCCTGGATCTGGTCGAGCAGTTACACGGTACGGAGGTACCGGACCCCTATCGGTGGCTCGAAGATGTTGCCGATGAGCGCACCCGCACTTGGGCCAGCGCACAGGGTGAATTAATGAGCGCCGAACGGGCCAGTTGGCAAAACCGTGACCGGTTCGTCGATCGAATAGATCAACTACTCGGTGCCGGTAGTATCTCCCCGACGTATTGGCGCGGTGATCGTGCATTTTTTATGCGCCGGGATGCCAGCCAGCAGTTCGCCGTTTTGTACTGCACCACGGCCGGCGGCGCGGAGCAGGTGCTGATCGACCCGATGGCCCTTGACCCCGAGGGTTTGACGACCCTTGATTCCTGGCAGCCTTCCAAGGAAGGTGACCGGCTCGCCTACCAACTCTCCGAGGGCGGCACCGAGGAGTCCGCGGTCTATGTCATGGACTTAGCCACCGGTGCGCAAATCGATGGACCAATTGACCGCTGCCGCTTCTCACCCATTGCTTGGCTAGTTGGGGGCGATGCGTTTTATTACGTGCGCCGAATCGCCCCGGAGTTGCTACCTGAATCCGAGCGCAACTTCCACCGCCGTGTTTATCTGCATACCGTCGGCACCCCAACAACGAAAGACGTAATGATCTTCGGTGCCGGGATGACAATGACGAATTACTACGGGGTTGAAGTGAGCCGGGACGGCCGCTGGCTGCAGGTGTCGGCCGCCGAGGGCACCGAGCCGCGCAATGACCTTTGGCTAGCAGACCTAAGTACCTGCGATAAAGCGGCGCCCACCTTCAAGTTGATCCAAGGTGATGTGGATGCCCAAACCTCACTGACATTTGGTCGTGACGGCCGGGTATTTGTTAACACCGACCGCGGGGCACCGAGAGGGCGGATGGCGGTTACCACACCTGATGCCCTCAAAGTCGAGAGTTGGCGTGATCTCGTGCCCGAGGATGATGACGCAGTACTTGACGGCACCGCCATCCTCGACGGAACTGGACTAGCCGAAGACCTCATGCTGGTCGTCAAGACCCGCCACGGGGTCTCGGAGATGTCACTGCATCGCTCTGCCGACGGCGCTTTCATCGAACAGGTAGCACTGCCCGGCGTCGGAACTATCGGTGGGCCGGTGGAACATATCGACGGTGGACCGGTCGCTTGGTACGTGTACTCAGATCACACCACCGTGCCGGTCATCTATTCATACGATGCGCGTACCAGAACTTCCGCAATCCACGCGGTCCCGCCGGGAAAGGTTGATGTCCCGAAGGTTTACTCCAAGCAAGTGATCTACCGCTCCAAGGACGGTACCGAAGTTCGGATGTTCATCCTGTCGGGGTCCGACCAGCCCGATCAGCCAAAACCCACCGTGCTTTATGGCTATGGCGGCTTCGGGATTCCGATGGCACCTGGCTACTCCGCTGCGATCTTGACTTGGGTTGAAGCCGGTGGGGTCTGGGCGATTGCGAATCTGCGCGGCGGCGGCGAGGAAGGTGAAGACTGGCATCGCGCCGGCATGCTCGGGCTGAAACAAAATGTCTTTGATGACTTCCATGCTGCCGCTGAGTACCTGATCGCCGAAGGCTGGACCACACCGGCGCAACTGGGTATCTACGGCGGCTCGAACGGCGGGTTGCTGGTCGGCGCGGCGCTGACGCAGCGGCCGGAGTTGTTCAACGCGGTGGTCTGTGTCGCGCCACTTCTCGACATGATCCGGTACACCACTTCGGAGCTGGGCCCAACGTGGACGGTCGAGTATGGCGACCCCGAGGATGCCGAGCAGTTTGGCTGGCTTATCAACTACTCGCCCTACCACCGGGTCACCCAGGGCACTGACTACCCAGCAACCATGTACGCCGTGTTCGACAATGACACCCGTACCGACCCAATGCACGGCCGCAAGATGTGTGCCGCCACCCAATATGCGACCAGCGGTGACCGACCGATCCTGCTGCGCACCGAAGGTGATGTCGGGCACGGCGCGAGGTCCATTTCTAAGGCGGTAGAAGAGTCCGCTGACACCTTGTCATTTCTCGCGAAATGGACCGGGCTTAACTAATGCACTCGGCACTGGTGATCTTTGCCAAGGAGCAATCTTGGTGGGAGTCGGCCCGGGATTGGATCATCGGCGTGCCGTTGCAGTTCATCAGTATTTTTGTGGTCGCGCTGATCGCACAAGTCGTGCTGCTCTGGACGATTCGCCGCATCGTCCGCCGCACCACCGAGCGGGCCCGCCGGGAGCGACTCGAAGATAGCCGGCGCACCATGCGCACGGCGGAGTTAAGTGATGTCCTGCTCAATCAACGCACCGAGCAGCGGGCCGCCGCTATCGGCTCACTACTAACCAGTGTGGTGAGCATCTCGGTCTGGGTGATCGCCCTACTGACGGCGCTGCCACTCCTAGGTGTCGATATCGTGCCGCTGCTTGCCAGCGCTGGTGTCATCGGCATCGCACTTGGGTTCGGTGCCCAGACTCTCGTTAAGGATTACCTGTCCGGCATCTTCTTGATCATCGAGGACCAATTCGGAGTCGGTGACGTAGTAGATCTCGGCCCGGCCATCGGCACCGTCGAGGAGGTCGCGCTGCGCTACACCAGACTGCGTGACCTTTCGGGCATCGTCTGGTACGTGCGCAATGGTGAAATCCTGCGGGTGGCCAATAAGTCACAGGGTTGGACCCTTGCGGTAGTCGACATTCCCGTCGCATACAACGCCGATCTCGATAAGGTGCGCGACATCATCGAGAACGTAGCAATCGATATGGACGAGGACCCAACTTATGACGACATGCTGCTCGGTAAGCCCATGTTCGCCGGGGTCGAGTCGATGAGCGGGGATGCGGTGTTTCTGCGGATCACCGCGAAGGCGGTGCCAGAACAGCAGGTACCCCTGGCCCGCGCCATCCGTGAGCGCCTGAAATTGGCCTTCGATCGCGCCGGCATCGTGATTCCGGTACTCGTTCGCCCCCTGCCCAACATGCCAACCGGCCCGACAACCCCCAGAATGGCACCATGAAAAAGCGATGCTTGGTCACCGGGGCCACCGGCTATGTCGGCGGCCGGTTAGTGCGCGAATTGCTGAGAGAGGGGTACCGGGTTCGGGTCCTGGCCCGGTCACCGGAAAAACTCCGAGATATCCCTTGGGTCGATCAGGTTGAGATCAGCATTGGCGACGCACACGATCCGGTAGCGATCACCGCAGCACTGGCCGATATCGACGTCGCTTATTACTTACTGCATTCACTACAAGAAGGCCACAATCTGGAGACTGCAGAACAGTCGATGGCACAGGCTTTTGCGGCCGCCTGCGCCGAGCAAAAAGTCGGTCGAATCATCTATCTCGGCGGCTTGGCTCCGGAAATCGCCCTGGACAAGATGACACCGCATATGCGATCGCGCGTCCTGGTAGGCCAGGTGTTAAGGAATTCTGGGTTACCCACTATTGAGTTCCGAGCCGCCGTCATCATCGGCTCGGGGTCGGCCTCATTTGAAATGCTGCGCTACCTGACCGAGCGCTTACCAGCGATGATCGCCCCGCGCTGGGTGCGAATGAAGACCCAGCCGATTTCCATTCGAGATGTGCTGCGGTACCTAGTGCTCGGAGCTGAATTGCCACCTGAGATCAGCCGGACATTCGATATCGGCGGCCCCGAGGTGATGACATTTCAGGACATGATGCAGCGCTATGCCGCGGTGGCCGGGTTACCCGCGCGCATCATCTTGCCCATCAATTTGCTCTCCCCACGCCTTTCTAGCCATTGGGTAAATATCGTTACCCCCGTACCAAAAGCGATCGCCAAGCCACTGGTGCGCTCCCTGCGGCACCCATCAGTTTGCCAAAACCACGACATCGCGCAATTCATCCCGGATCCACCCGATGGGTTGTTGACTTTCGAGGATGCCGTGGCCCGCGCACTCACCCGGATTCGAGATGCCCAGGTGACCACCCGGTGGTCCGGGGCATCCACCCCCGGCCGATCAAGTGATCCATTACCAAGTGATCCAGAGTGGGCTGGTGGTTCACTCCACACCGATGTGCGCGAATTGCGAACACAGGCCTCACCAGAGGCACTTTGGGCGGCACTTGATCGCATCGGTGGGGTGCACGGTTGGTATTCAGCGCGCCTGCTGTGGCAGATCCGCGGTAATTTTGACCGACTAATCGGTGGCGTTGGGCTACGCCGTGGCCGCCGCAACCCTGACACGTTAATAGTTGGTGACGTGGTGGACTTTTGGCGCGTTGAAGAACGTATTCCCCCGAAATTGCTGAGGCTGCGCGCGGAGATGAAAATGCCAGGGCGGGCCTGGCTGGAGTTCACCGTGCGTGAGGACCCTGCCGGTGGCTTGGTGCTCCGCCAACGCGCGGTTTACTGGCCCAAGAGTTTGATTGGGCATCTGTATTGGTGGTCGATCGCGCCATTTCACGCGATCGTGTTTCCGCCGATGGCCCGGCACATCATTGAGCAGGCTGAATCGGGCGAGCCGCTACCGGTTAGTAATTTAGCATCTGACAGGGCGGTGACCACTTCGTGAGTACGGGTGAAAACTCGGCAGCCAACGACACCCGCACCCCGTATGAGGCTCTGGGGGGTAGCGCCTTCTTCACCGAATTGGTTGCCAATTTTTACCGACGGGTGGCGGTAGATCCGATCTTGCGCCCGCTGTACCCCGATGCTGATCTCACCGAAGCCGAGCGCCGGCTGCGACTGTTCCTCGAGCAGTATTGGGGTGGTCCCCAGACCTATAGCAATGAGCGCGGCCACCCCAGACTGCGCCTACGACATGCGCCCTACCAAATCGATGTGGCCGCCCGCGATCGGTGGCTGGAGTTGATGGCGCATGCCGTGCACGAGCAAAACCTGCCCCAAGATCTTGAGGACATGCTCTGGGAGTACCTGGGTAGCGCTGCAATGTCAATGCAAAATGCTTAGCGCACAACGTGCAGGCCAATGCCGGCACGCCCACTGTTCGATCGCGTAAACACCTGACCGCGCGCGGTCGCTAACCGCTTCCAGGGCCCGCAGGTGGCGGCACTGACCCGGGACTGATCGTTCGACATCATCCCTAGGCGGCGTGCCGCATGCAGCACCCGCATGGGTAGCGCCGCCCACGTGAGCCGCTCCCAGATCTCATCGGCTATTGACTGCTGCACCGCCTCGGTTTGCCCTGCGGAGCGGGTGGTGAACTCCGCTACCGCCGTGTCAACATGAACCAAAAGATCACCGGCGAGCGCCTGCATTGGCAGCTGCCAGCCATCGGCTGGCGGCAGGTGCGCCACGCTAATGGCCGCGGTTGCCGGCACCGCGACCGGGCGCAGGGTCTCCACTTGAAGTGGCGAACCAAATTGAATTGTCGAATCGCACTCGGCAACGAGAGCGGCAAGTGAGACCGTGAGGTCCATTGGGCCATCGGTGGTGAGCGCCGGGACCGCAAACAGCGCCAGCACATTTAGGGGCGGTGCAGTATAAATACCCACCGCTGACGAAGTCGAAACAATTCGTACCGGCAGTCGCGGATCCCACGCCAATTGCCGGCGGCCAAAAGCTGCTAGGACCCGCGCATCATCGATTGTCAATATCAGCGTCGCACCAGACACCTATCAATCACCTTCCATGGCTGCAACCAGTGCGGCTCGGTAGTCGGCCGGAATGGGCACCGGTTTTTGGGTATCCGGATCAAAACACACCATGATGCTTATCGCATCCGCAGCCAGTGAGCCATCGTCATCAAGGATCCGCAGGCCGACTTCATAGGAGGTGCGGCCAACCGATGAAATCCACGCCTCGACTACCAGCGGCGCGGGCCCAAGTACCAAAGTCTTGCGGTAGTTGATCTCCTGCCGGACCAACACTTGCGGGAAATACGGTTCGGCAAAATCCTCGCGCAATTTCCGCATCATTCGAATCCGACCCTCTTGCAGGTAATCGTTATAAACCACATTGTTAATGTGCTGCAGCATGTCAAGGTCACTAAAGCGTCGTTCGACATTAACTCGGAAGATCCGCATGCTCATCCCCTGGTGAGTTTGCGATACGTCGCACGGTGTGGCCTCGCTGCATCCGCACCCAGCCGCTCGACCTTGTTCTTCTCATATGACTCGAAGTTACCTTCGAACCAGAACCACTGGGAGTCCCCTTCATAGGCCAAGATGTGGGTCGCTATGCGATCTAAAAACCAGCGATCATGTGAGGTGATCACCGCGCAGCCGGGGAATTCAAGTAGTGCATTTTCAAGTGACCCCAAAGTTTCAACATCCAGATCGTTCGTGGGCTCATCGAGTAGCAATAGGTTGCCGCCCATTTTTAAGGTTAGGGCCAAGTTCAACCGGTTGCGTTCACCGCCGGATAACACCCCTGCCGACTTTTGCTGGTCGGGGCCCTTGAAGCCAAACACTGAGACATAAGCCCGTGATGGCATCTCAACGCTACCCACCTTGATCCAGTCCAGACCATCAGATACCACCTCCCAAACATTCTTGGTCGGGTCAAGGCCCGAACGCGACTGATCGACATAGGAAAGTTTCACTGTTTCCCCTATCCGAATATCACCGGCAGTGGGCAGATCATCCTTATCAACGACTTCGCCCTCGGTCGCTGCCACGATCATCTTGAAAAGGGTTGTCTTACCGACGCCATTGGGGCCGATGACGCCGACGATGCCGTTGCGCGGCAAGGTAAATGACAGATCATCAAGCAACAGGCGATCCCCGAAGCCCTTGGTCAAAGCCTTGGCCTCAACCACCAAGCTGCCAAGGCGCGGACCCGGCGGGATCTGGATTTCTTCCATGTCGAACTTACGGGTCTTCTCGGCCGCGGCCGCCATCTCTTCATACCTGTCTAGGCGCGCACGACTCTTGGTCTGCCGCGCCTTGGCGTTCGAGCGCACCCACTGGAGTTCGTCGGTCAGGCGCTTTTGCAGCTTGACGTCCTTTTGCCCTTCCACTTTTAGGCGAGTTGCCTTGGTATCGAGGTAGGTCGAGTAGTTGCCCTCGTACGGGTAGGCCCGACCCCGATCAAGTTCCAAGATCCACTGCGCCACGTTTTCGAGGAAGTACCTGTCATGGGTGATCGCTATTACCGTACCCGGATATTTCTCTAGGTGCTGCTCGAGCCACTGCACACTTTCTGCATCGAGATGGTTGGTCGGCTCATCCAGTAGGAGCAGATCCGGCTGACGGAGCAGTAGCTGACATAGTGCGACCCGGCGTTTTTCTCCGCCGGACAACACGCTGACATCAGCATCTGGTGGTGGGCAGCGCAGGGCATCCATTGCCTGCTCGAGTTGCGCATCGAGATCCCACGCCCCCCGGTGATCGATGGTCTCCTGCAACTGACCCATCTCGGCCAGCAGGGTGTCGTAGTCGGCATCTGGGCTCGCGAGTTCAGCGGAAATCTCGTTGAACCGGTTGATCATGCCCTTGGTCTCCGCAACTCCGTCTTCGACATTTTCCAAAACTGTCTTGGTCTCATCAAGTTTGGGTTCTTGCTGCAAGAAGCCGACGGTGAAACCCTCCATCAGCTTCGCCTCGCCATTTGAGACATCGTCTAGGCCGGACATGATCTTGAGTAGCGATGACTTGCCGGCGCCATTTGGGCCCACTACTCCGATTTTGGCCCCCGGCAGAAAGGACAGGGTGACGTTGTCCAAGACGACCTTGTCGCCATGGGCTTTGCGTGCCTTATAAAGGGTGTAGATGAACTCAGCCATAGTGCGTGAGCCTATCGCTGTGAGTTATCGCCACCGGCCACGAGTCAATGTCCTGCGCGATTCTCTAGAAGATCGAGAAATCACAGAGCGGGCCCGGTGACCGACTCAGCCGGTGATCGCTCGTGATGAGCGGAACGTGATAAGCCTCAGCGGTCACGACATAAGCGGCATCGAAGGCGGTGACATTGGGAAGGAGTTGAGTGATTCTGGGAAGGAACTCATAGGTCTTCACTCGGTCGATTAATGAGTTTTTTAGCCCTCTGGCTACTAATTCGACCTTTACATCCCTAATTGGTCCTGGTTCGGACTTTTGGCAGTAGCTCAAACATTCGAGGTCGAAGAATTCCGGGACTAACCACCGAGTTGCCTGGTCAAGCCTGCCTCGAATGCCATCACCGCGCGCGGAAATATCGAAGAGCGCGTTCAGATAGGCCGAGGCGTCCAGGACGATCTCTTCACTCATCGGGCAGTTTTCCGCGTATCTCACGGATGGCCGCTACCGCATCCTGTGGTCCGATCGGCTCAAATCCCGCCTCGAGGTATTCACTTAGTCCAGCGCGGATGTGCTGGACGGCCTCATGCGAGGTCCGAGCACTAGCCAACCGTTCAAGTTCTGCTAGGCAAAATTGCTGTAAGGACAGGCCCGCGGCCTTGGCTCGGGCCGCAAGGCGCGAATGGACCTGCTCGGAGACATTCCGGATCAAAATATTCGGCATGCTTACTTTATGCAAGCGATCCCCCTCGGAACTGGTATTTCGGTCGGATCGGACCAAAATGGTCAGGCCCGGATCAACCTCCGGGCCCGACCCACCGCTAGGCGGCAACCACCTTGCTGATCTCACCGGTACTTAGGTCTACGACCTCATCTGCGGCAAGTTCGGCTGCCGCCGCAGCCGCATCGGCTAGGGCCCGCGCCTCGCTCTCGATGACCGCATCGCGCTTGACGCGATTGAACTTGGCCACCCCGCGGGCCAGGTCTGGGCCAACGGCCACCGCTTCGATGTCGTGGTAGCGAACTATGTGCTTTTGCTCCCCGCACGGGCGCTCGACCTCACGGCTGCGCAGTCGACCCGTCACCACCACGGGCATGCCCTTTTCAATCGACTCCGCGACATTGTGGGCCATTGCCCGCCAGCAGGTCACCGTGAAGTAGTGGGTGTCGCCATCTACCCAGCGCTCACTGGCGCGATCAAAGCGACGTGATGTGGTCGCAACCCGAAATGAAGCCACCGGATCGCCAGCGGTGGTAAAACGAAGTTCGACCTCGCGAACTACATTGCCTACAACAGTCATCGTGATGTCGTTCATGGGCACCTCACCGATTGGGTCGAAGCCTTTCTTCGACACCACCCCACCGTGGCGAAATTGGCGGCATCGCAATAGCCCCAGTCCAACAACTGGGGACGCCCCGCCACCGGCACCGCGAAATGTGGATAAGTAACTAAGTGAAACAGCCGGCTAACTGCAAGGGCTAGGTGTCTAGGACTTCCATGGTGTTCAACACCGCATTTACCTGCGGCACCTCATGGGTGCGTAGTAGGTCGGTGCGCCCCATGGCGGCCAGCACCGCGAAGTATGGCTCAGCCGACCTGAAGTTGTCTTCAAAGAAATCAAAAGCCCGAGGCAGTGCTTGGCAAATTGGCCAACCCAAAGTTCGCAGCCGAAATGAATTGAGCAGCACTTGGGATTGGTACCGAACTCGCTCAGCGCCGTCGGTCAGATTCTCATAATGGAAACCCAATCCCGGATCGATGAAGATGCGACCCAAGCCGGCGGCGACAGCGCGCTCAATGCGCGGTTCAAAATGATCGCTCAGCATCGGTATTGGATCATCGCTAACATTCAAAACGCTTGCAACACGGACATTGTCACCCTGACTAAAACACATCACCACCGCTGCCTCATAGTGCGCGGCTAGCGCGAACATCTCGTCATCATGTGCAACACCGGTTAGGTTCAACACCCGTGCGCCGGCGCCTAGCCCCACCTGGGCGATCTCGGGCTCATACGTCTCAACCGACACCACCGCACCTTCTGCGCTCAGCGCGGCGATTACCGGCAGCATGGATTCGATTTGGTCGCCCGATGCGATGTCGTCGGCATAACTTTGGGTTGACTGCGCCCCAAGATCAATAACCGCAGCCCCTTGCGCCCGCAGTACCCGGCCGCGCTTGATCGCCGCCGCCGGTGAAACCGAGATCGACTCCCGATACCAAGACTGACGGGAGAGGTTGATTACCCCCATCAGGGCAGGACGTCCGGAGCCAAAAACGTGACCGCACAGTTCGAATGACTGGACGCGCGCACTTAACTCATCGGGGTACTTGGCGGCGAGTTCGGCCAATTGGCCAAGCCATGGCACCTGCTCACCCGTCGGCATACCCACCATCGTGACACAGCCCCGCCACACCCGCCCATTGGACCACCCGCAGTTCATGACACTAGGGCAAACCGCAATGATGTGCACCTAGATCAGTTGCGTTAGCGCCCGTAGCTCAATGGATAGAGCAACAGGTTTCTACCCTGTCGGTTGGGGGTTCGAGTCCCTCCGGGCGCACTTTTCAATTGGCCGCGGACCACGTAAGTGGCGGGAAGAAAGATTGGTTCTTGCCAGCTCTTGAAGAGTTGGATGCGATAGGAAGCTACGTAAACACCTGCGCAAATGGCTGTGTTTTCCATGAGCGATTCGATTTTAACTATACGAAATCTATGGAATCTTCTTACTGGAGTTCCTCGCAGGACGCTGACATTCGCCCCACCCTCGCCTGGGGTGTGAATTTCCGCTATCCGACTGCATCTCTCCTATTCCTTGTCCAGTTCCAAAAGGACAGCGCGCGACGCGTTCGTCCGATCCGGGCTTTTTAACCCTTGGCCTAGCGATGAGATGCTCGACAGATTTCCAAACCCAATCAGGTGAAATCGCTAAGAGGGCTTTACTACCGTCCAGGCCGAGGCGGTATTGAGCGCGGCGTAGTTCGGAGGGACTGCGGCTGAAGTGGCAGTGACACTGCACTTGCCGGTCTTCTTGCCAACTTTCAGCAGCCAGCCCTTACTTGAATCTTTCACGACGGTGCAAAGATTAGATCCGGTAGCGATTTTAAAGGTGACCAGCTTGCCTTTGTTGGTTTTCAGCTTTGGGGCACCCATCACATAGGTCTTGCCCTCGGTTACCGTTTGCGGTGTTTTATTCCACACGCTGCCGAACTTGGCGGATTGGCCAACCGGGATGGTCGGGATGGTGAAAGTCGCGGTAGCTGCGTCGAGCCCGTTGCCCGCTGGCGAATTCATCACTACGACGCAAGGGGTGGCACCAGAAGTCACGGTCAACTGCTTTTGTGAAACGGTGCAACCACCGCTAGCACTCAAAGTCACGTTTACCCCTGTGGTGGAGGATGCGTACACATCATTTACTGACGTATACATAATGGCCGGCATCGTCCAAGGGTCGGTGAAGTTTGGTGAGCCTTTACCCCAGCTCGCGGTGATAACACCGGTGGCGGCGTAGGCGGGGATGGCGGTGGCGCCGAATACCACGGTCGTGGCGGCAAGAGCGGCGAGATAACGGGTCATTAGGCGGATGAGTAGACCATAGTGCTTTGGCTCGGCGCGCGCGGCCCACTTGACAGATGGCAAGTCTCAGGATCAAATACGGCAATGCACTCGAGCCTTCTTGCCCGCACCGCTGTCGCCCTATTTGCTGGGGCCCTGGTCGCAACTTCTGGGGCCTAGACGATACCAGACGGGCCGGGTTATAGCAGCGCCACCGAGTTCATTGGCAGCCCGGCAAAGGCGAACCCGGTTGCCCTGCCGGTGGTCCCGACAAACCCTTACATGGCACCCACCGGTACCTCCAATATTCACAATGACACGTATATGTCGGATTCATATCAGTGGGCTGGCCCATTGGGTAAGAAGATCAAGGTGACTTCGAAGTGGGCCGGTGGTGAGTGCGCGAGCATGACTTTCAACTCGGCTGGTCAACTAATTGCGATCTGCCTGTTGCCCAAAACTCCTGCTTTTTTGACCCTCATGGATCCGGATTCATTGAAGGTACTTACCCGCTATAACCTAACCAATCGCCCCACTAAGGCGGGTGCCCTGGTGAATCGTGACTACACCGAGTTATCGGGCGGTTACTTCTATCTCAATAACTTGGACCAGCCTGTTGTTGCGACCGCCGACCACCATCTAATTACTTATGAATTACTAAAAGGCAAGAAAGGTTATGCGTTTAATCCAGTGTCCGACATTGACCTAAATGCATCGATCGTGGCGGGCCAACCTACATTCGCCGCTGGCGAAGATTCTATTTTATCTGCATTGCCAGACTTCAATGGCAACGTCTGGTTTGTCACAACAGGCGGCCTGGTCGGGGCTTTGAATCCAGCGACAAAGATAAGCCAGACGGTAAGGCTCGCTAACGAAGGCATCACGCAGTCCTTCTCCATGAGTGAAGATGGCGGCGTATACATCGTTACCAATGTTGCGATGTATCGCTTTGACGCGATTGCAGGTTTGCCAACACAAGGCTGGCGCGTCGTGTATGCGAACGATGGTGTTCAGAAGGAGGGGCAGAAGAGCGCAGGTTCGGGCACTAGTCCGACGGTGATGCCAGGTGGACGCGTGGCAATTACTGACAATGACAATCCACTTAATGTTGTTGTTTACAACACTGCGATCAATGCTCCAACGCGCCAAGTCTGCTCGGCCCCGGTATTCAACAAGGGGGCGAGTTCCACGGAGAATTCGCTTATCTCAGTGGGCAATGCACTCATCGTTGAAAACAATTACGGGAATCTGTCCGTCAAATCTGTCACCGGGGGCAAGACCACAGTCCCTGGCTTTGCGAGAGTTGATGTGCAGGCTGATGGAACGTGCAAGAACGTGTGGACCAATTCCACGGTCAGTGCACCGAGCGTAGTTCCTAAGTTCTCGGCCGCGACCGGTTTGATTTACACCTACACCAAGCCGAAAGGCCCCGGCAAGGTTAATCGCTGGTACTGGACGGCACTTGATTACCGCACCGGTGAGGTTGTGTACAGCAAACTCGCCGGCACCGGTGTCGCCTTCAACAACTCTTACGCCTCGCTCTACGTGGCGCCAAGCGGTGTCGGATATGTCGGAGTGCTTAAGGGCCTAATACGAGTTGCTGATACCAGGTAGCCCTTAATGGCCAGTTGCTGCTAGCGAAAGGCTGCTTGCAGCATGCCCATCGCTTCGGCGACGCAAGCGGAGTCCGATTTCGGGCGCTGGCGAGCGGCGCTGCCACCAGAGAAACCAACTAACGCCGGTGCGCCGACGACATCGGTTAAGTTATAGAACTCCGTCCAACGCAGTGCCGAACCTGGTGCCAAATTTGAAGACTGCCCGGGCACCCCACCACCCACTATTCCGAACACTCTCTCGGGGCCCCACCACTGTTTGTCATAGCGCAGGATGACTTTTTCAAGATCCCCGGTTGCTATTCCACCAATGGCCGCTTCGGTGGCCTTGGATAGTCCAGTAATACTTGGAGACCGGGCTTGCAGTAGTGAAACCGGCACCGCCACTACCACTGCATCGGCGGTTAGTACTGCACCTGACTCAAGTGTGACGTGAACGCCATTCGATTGCGATGCGTCGACATTTGCAACTGGCGAGTTGAGCCGCACATCGAGACCTGCGGCAAATAATTCTGGGATGCGCTGGTATCCGCCTGAGACAAATGCGTCACCGCCGAGAAAGTCACCGCCTTCGGTGGGGGCTCGAGCACTCAATCGCGATGCATCGAGGCCGTACTCCTGAACCACACCAGTCTCAACGGCCCAAGTTGAAAACCGATTGACTGGCAGTCCGTGTTGCCGCAACCACGAGGCAACTGAAGTGCTCGGATTCGGCCACGAATTTTCAAGCTGGCTCAAGAGTCTAAATAGTTGGTTCGACGAGCGTTCAGCACTTGGTGATGGCCGCCCGGTCTTGGTGTCACGGAAACTTTCATTGTCGTAGTCGCTCGGGATCAATTTAAGTTGAGCCTGCTGCGCTAGTGGCACAAGTGGGTTGGTCTTCAGCGCGTGCACCCAGGCGGCACCCATCTCAACTGGTACTCCCCAAGTCGAATCGGTATGGACTCGACCGCCTCACCTTCGTTGCACCCTCTTCAAGCAAGTGGCCGTACCGATCGGTCGTGGTCTTGGTCGATTTATGCCCCACAAGCCTTGAGACTTGCATTGAACCCGTACCCGAGTCAGATAAACCAATGGAAATAAACCAATGACCGAAGCCATGAAATACGTGTGGCCAATCTGGGAATGTACGCTTGAGGAAGGTCCGCAAGTTATGTGCGTCGCGTACAGTTCCGGCACCGGATGGAAACACCCAGCCTTCGTCAAACCAAAAGGGTGACATAGATCGACGGTAGGCAACAGCTTTTACGGAATCCTGGTATCGACCAGCAGGAATGGTATTTCCTTCACGGGTGAGAAGTCAGTAATCCAGGGGGGCGGGGATCCTGATATCGTCCGGCTGGACAAGAAATCATGGATCATGTATTACGGCGCTGACCTTGGTGGCGGTGAGTTCGGTATCAAAGCCGCAAAGTCGACCCGTCCGGTCGTTCCAAGAAAATAGTTACCTTGAAGTGCCACGCGAAGCCTCTGGTTTTGCGTATAAATTGAAGTTGTCATAATTTCACCGTCTTGCCCACCTTATTGAATCCCTTCGGGCACTTAGGCTTGACTCCACTTACGAATTTAGTCTTATTACCTTTAACACATTTGATCCGCTTCTTGACGACCGTACTTGTCTGCGCTGACGAAGAAGCATTACAAAGCTCACAGGTGATGCCTGGACTATTCAAGGCGACTCCGGGGCTAGCCACATAATTTCCCAGTCCAATGGATGGACCTGTGATGACAGTTGCAAAGGTGGCGATCGGCGTTGTGCCGGTCGCAGATTCGCCACGCACAATCACGCTGGAATCGCGCGTTGAGGAATGAGCAAAAGTCTGCACGCCTCCCTGAGAGGTCGACATGCCTGAACCAACCCCGCCTTGGTTTTGCGAGACGGGGCCTCGAAAACTAAAGGTGCCCTGCAGGTTTGCTGAGGTGTAGGCATTTATGGACTGCCCACGCGACACATATAAAACCCACTCCGAACCATTGGAGAAAATATCCGGATCGCTGAAAACCCCTCCCGTAATCGTCTCGGTAACCCTCGCTCCAGAATCTGCGCGGAACACCGTTCCGTTGCTTCCCGGGACTTCAACCGCCGACTTGATTTGCCTGGTACACGATCCCTCTCCGGGGGCGCATGAAGCTGGATCTTGACCCATGATTCCGGGAAGGTAGAACATCACCAGCCGCCCGTCCGGTAATTGGGCTAGGGAAGGGTCGACCCAAAGTTCTCCACCCTCTATTTTGACCTGTTCGTGAGTTACGTCCCCTGTTTGCATATTGAGTCGGCTCACCCCACCGGTTGAAATCACATAAAGCGTGTCTCCGCGCCTCAACACGTCTGGGACTGAGCCATCTCGCGGCTCCCAACCTGGAACCAAACTCCATGAAGCACCGTCGTTGCTCTGCGCCAAATAGACTTCGTGGCTCGACGGATTATTGCAGTCCCCCGAACCCGTCTTGCAGCCATGAAAGGCCATTACGTATTGCTGAGAGGGCGGGCTCACCTTTGTCGGAACTCGAGTGCCTGACGTCGCTGCGGCAGGAAGTGAGACGGATGCGCTCACAAGCGCCAAGATCGCCACAATGAATGTAGCCCTATACAAGACCATACTCCATACTACTGACGAGTAACCGAGCAGGCAACCAAAATGGCTGAGAGGTGCGTTGGACCCCAACCACCGCCGAGGCAAGCCGCACCTGCGCCGCACTTCCCGCAGCCATCCTGCCGGCCAACTCTTGCCACCCCGGGATCGGACTGGCGCGCAGGGAAGTGAGGAGCCCGACGACGCCGTGATGCTCCGCGATCACGCCCAAGGGGTCCAGCACAGACAAGAGATCGGGATTGGCACCCGTCATCATGATGAGCCAACCGTGCAAAGCGTCCGCAACTTCAGGAGGCAGTTCCAGCAAATTCAGATACTCCGAACACGACAGCGGCACGAGCCAGTCGGGCGGGGGATCAAGTAGAGAGTCGAGGTGGATCCGAACAAGCGCTGCTTCCAGCGCGGCCCAGTGCTCCATGGCCACGGGCATGCCGTGTCGAATCTGGCCACCGGTACGCCACCGGAGTTCCGTGGGTTCACCGTATGTTCGTGAGTCCATGCCGTAAAGCTTCTTCGCTGTCTCGCGATGAGATGCACCACCCAAAAGACGCTCAGCCATTTCGGCGTGGACATCGCGACCTGGTGCGAACTGATCCATGTACTCCGGGTCCTGACACAGCCCAGCGACAACACGCGCCTCAATCTGGGCCATATCAGCCGTAAAGAGCACATGCCCTTGCTCGGCTATAACCAAAGAACGCTCACCTCGGGCAGGATCCTTAGCCAGACTCCCCAAGTTCGGCTTCTTGAAAGAAATCCTGCCGGTGAGTTCCGAGACACTGAAACTGGGAAATACCCGCTCACCCTTCAAAGACCGAGAAATGCTTCTGACAGTTTCTGAGCAATCATCTTTCCTAAGTTGGTCGTGGAGGGCACCCTGATCAATACGAACTCCAACGGAACACATTTCATCAAGGAGGAGACGAATCTGATCTTCACGTTTTGCGTACAGGGAGTCAGGAGCGTAACCAGTAACACTTGGGATTGTGGCTTGCGTTGGGGTTGAATCAACCGCTCGGCCGCGCAGGCCGCCCTACACCGCTGCACCTTCTCTTGGCTCCTTTTGTACATACCTGACGAGTCCGTGGCACTTCAGCCAGAACAGCGTCAGGATGTTCAACAAGTCAGGGAAATCGACCTTCCCGCCATTCAAAGGGAGGCAGCGGAAATCGGTATCGGACTGGCAGTATCGCTAAATCTGTCAGCCTCAACCCATCCTGAAGTCAAGGCAGTACCTCGTCGCCAAATTTTGGACCCAGACCAACTCACATTTCTTCTTCGCTCCACGACTGCAAGGTTTTCAGAAGAATGAGTTAGAAGGCCATTCAATATCCGCGCAGGATGCCACAAGGAGAATTAGTCCTACCCGGGCTTTCTAGCACCAAGATTCGGATCCCACGATCACTCAGTTCTGATCCGTGTCGCTCGTGAATTTAGGTCCCGCCTCGTTCCTTCTTTAACCACAGACAGCCCCCAAGCACATTAAGTAGTTACCGAAACGATACACCGCAATAAACCATTAGGGAAGGAATCTGTCTATCACTCAGTGAACACCCAACTTTTTTCAGGTAGGAGAAGAAAACTACCGCACCAGGTAAGCGCCGCGACCGGTCTAAAAGCAATGAATATCTCGACAAATGGAGTCGTTTCGAGCCGGACCCACCCCACGATAATGCCAGATGCCCCTAGTCTCATTTTGACACCTACCTGACACCTACCCAAGGTGGAACATAAGGAGTCAAGGTGAGATGCAATGAGACGACTTCCTCACAAAATTGAACTTACTCACACACGGTGAAACTCTTTGCCCTACCCTGTCGGTTGGGGGTTCGAGTCCCTCCGGGCGCGCTGTTCCCTCATCAAATCGTACTTGTCGATGCCTGATTCGGTTGTTAGTGCACTAACCGCTTTTGCGAGAGGCTGCCTGCAACTGCATCGGTGATCTCTACCGAGACATAGTGCAGTAGATGCCAGTACAGGTCCAAAGTGGTTCGAGTATTGACGTGACCGAGGAGCCACTACACCTGCGGTGACTGCGGTGGCACTCCTGGGCTTTAACATTGACGCCCCGTGCCAGACCCCGCTGACGGACGCCGGAAGCTCGCCGCACTCGGGGCAGCACGAGACGCTCAGGGTAGGGCCTTCATGATCAGCAGGATTGACCCGGACCCGGATGCGAGCGTTGCGTCCACGGGCTTCTAACTCGCCAATGGCGCCGTGATCGTGCCTACCGAGGGAACGGCGGGAGACACGGGCGCATCAGGATGGAACAGCGGCGAATCGGCGTGAGGCCGCAAGAAGGACGATGAGTCCGAGGGCCAGAGCTGCGGTGAACACCTGAGGGCCCCACGCCACCGCCAGAGCCGCCCCACCGAGGGCCGCCACCGAGACGAGGACAGAGCGCCCCGCGACCAGGATGGAGGCGAGGCCGCCCCGGTGCTCCTCTGTCACCTTCTGCTGGATGATCGACGCCGTCACGCCCTGCGCATACGTGCTGAAGATCGATCCGATGATGATGATCACGGGGAGGACGAGGAGCTGTTTGATGAGCCATCCGTCCGTCAGGGCAACCGCGGCCACGACCTGCGACACGACCAGACCCACCGTCGCGATGGTGAGGAGGCGACGGGGATCTCCGCGGAAGCCGATGACGGTCAGGCCCAAACGGCCAACCAGTACGCCCACCATGCCCGCCGTGATGCTCAGGCTCGCGACCTGAGGGGCATCCATACCCACCAGGACGAGGTTGACCACCTGCGTGGGGATGACGAAGGCCAGCGCGAGGTCGATGGTCACCAGATCGCGCAGAGACGACGTTCTGCGCAGGTAGCCCAGGACCGCGACCATGCCGGTGCGGCCCCGGGATGACGCACGCGGGGTGATGGATCGCATGACCCACCGCAGGCCCACGACCGTCGCCAACAGCAAGGTCGAGCCCACGATCAGCGTCGCGGTCGGATCCGGGCTCATACCGCCCAGCACCCCACCGATCACACCGCCGATGCCCAGCCGCAGGATGTTGACGATCTCGGCTGCGCCCTCGGCGCCGGGACGAACGAAAGCCGCCTGCGTCTTGAGCAGCGTCACACCCCAGGCGCCGACGGCGACACCGTCGATGATCGACGAGAACACGACCCAGGCGGGAGAGATCGGGCCCGGGATGAGCACGAGAGCGACGGCGAGATTGCCGACCGCCATGAGGGACAGTGCCAGCATGAGGAACGGCCGGGGATCCCGACGGTCGATGACCCGCCCGAGGAGCAGGCTCGTGACCGCGACCGCGACAGCCGAGATCGCAGCAGCCGACCCCAGGCCCCACTCAGAGTCGAAGGCCTCATTGAGGTACTGCCACCGCGCCACCTCCTTGGACCCCAGCGAGATGGCGCCACCCAGCAGCAGGGCCATGAACACAAACACCCGCGGGGTCTGCCGCAACTGGGCATAGACGGATGTGCGAGGGAGCGTCACCTCGGACGTTGCGGGGGCAGGGCCGCTCACGGCAGCGACGGTTCGCGTATCGCGCAAGGAGCGTGGGTCAACCGCTCACCACTTACTTTTTTCGAGCACCCGGTAGTAGCCGTGCTGGATTCTGTTTCCTTAGATCGCATAGAGGCCTTCGAACTCGCTGTTCACATAGCTTCCGGGTATGAGCATCTGTTTCATCAGATCGCCTTCCCTGAGTTTCTTACGCACAATAGTGTCCTTTTTGTACTCGCTCTATGGTTTCAAATGCACATTTTTCTTGATGTCGGAGCGCAGTTTCTGGTAGTTGTCGTATTTATGGAGGAGCTCGTCCTCCAGGCCTAGCCGCTTGCGCCTCGTCGATAGCGTGGTCGATATTCGCCTCATGGTCCGGCTCGTCGATAGGTGCCTAGCCTAGTTTCTCTTCCCGTAGGTGAACTAATCCTTGGGGTCGTCGAGGGGCCGTACGGTTGTTCACGGCAAGACCTCTGATCTTTTGCTTGTGAACCGTCTTCCTCAGAATCGCCATCTAGAAGTTTTTCCGCCCATCCTGGACTCCCCAGACTCTCCAGCTTATCCCGCTCGCGCTTTCCGTAGCTGGACTTCTCCACCCACTGCGGCATCTCCGAATTTAGACTGACCGCTTCACTAACGAGGTTGCGGCCGTTGGCCTGCTGCTTATTGCGCCGCTTGCGGCCCTTGCCACCGAAGAGGCCGCCGGAGTCACTTCCACCTAAGGGCCAGCCCGACCCGAGGAGGGGCGCAACTTACCGAGCATCTTTCGTGCAGATTGGGGTAGGCACTACCTAGATCCGGCTAATATTTGCCCCGTGCGAATCACTCGGGCCTTGGTAACAGCCGGCTCCCTCGCCTCGGCCACCCTCACCGCCCAGATCGCCCTAAACTTGGCCCTAATCAAGAAGCCGTCCACCCCTAGTTCGCCAATCAGTGAACGCGTCTCCATTTTATTGCCGGTGCGAAATGAAGCTCATCGAGTCGAACCAACCCTACGGTCACTGCTAGACCAGCAGGGATTAGCCGATTTTGAAATCCTTGTGCTCGACGACGGCTCAACCGACGGCACAGCTTCTGCCATCGCCCGCGTCGCCGCTGATGACCCGCGGGTGCGGTTGGTGCAAGGAAACGGTGGCCAATTGCCACCGGGCTGGCTCGGTAAACCCTGGGCCTGTCAGCGCCTCGGTGGGCTAGCGACCGGCTCGGTGCTGGTGTTCGTCGACGCGGACGTAACTTTGAACCCGCATGCGGTTGCCGCTGGAGTCGCCATGCTGCGCCAAACCGGGGTGCATTTGGTGTCTCCATACCCAAAGCAAGCGGCGCATACTTTTGCAGAACGGGTTACCCAGCCGTTAGTCAATTGGTCATGGATCGCGACACTGCCACTACGACTAGCAGAGCGTTCGAAGAGTCCGGCTTGGTCCGCGGCTATCGGGCAATTCCTCATCATTGACACCGATGCCTACCGAGCCTCCGGTGGGCATGAGCCGGTCGCCGATGTCATTCTCGAAGACGTAGCAGTGCTCCGGAACCTGAAACGCAATGGCTACCGGGGTATTCCGGTTGACGGCAGTGACATGGCCGAGTGCCGGATGTATACGGGGGCGCAGGAGATCTACGAGGGTTATACAAAATCCCTGTGGTCGGCCTTCGGCCGTGGGCCAGGTTCACTTGGTGGCATTGCGGCGATGGTGTTGATCTACGTGCTGCCCGCGGCCGCCACTTTGACTTCTAAGGATTCGGGTACCCGCCGGTGGGGCGCAGTTGGCTATGCAAGTGGAGTGGTCGGGCGCGCTTTGGTGGCTCGACGGACCGGCGAGCGGGTTTGGCCAGATTCGCTCACGCACCCGGCCTCACTTGCAACTTTCGCGGGATTGACAACAGCATCAATCGCGCGCAAACGCCGAGGCACCATCACCTGGAAGGGCCGAATGCTGGATCACCCTGAACTGGGGCAAACCAGCTTTCAACCCGCCGGCACCCCGAGGATCTGAACGCCGGCGGTGCGTTGCACCGATAGCTGAACGTCGGGGCCAGCCACGCAGGAGATGACATGGCCGCCCGCTGTGCGATCGGCGGTCAAGCCGTGCAGGTGCAGGCCCGGTGCGCCGGTGCCCGCCAAGTCGTTTCCGGTGCGAAAACCAACTAGCACCGCAACCCGCTGACCTAGCGCAAACAGAGTTTGACCTGCCACCACCTGACTCAACGGCGGATAGGGCGCAGTTTGCGCCGGTACGCTTCGGGTAACTAGGTCGGTAAACGTACCGCGCACCCGAACGGCAACCATGCCACCGGCGCCTTTCACGAGCTCATTCACAGCTGCCAATAAATTAGCGCAGGTGGTACCCGGAGCGACCGGCCCGGACTTCTCAGGCTGAAACTTGATCGCTTCGAAAAATGGTGTGGTGCGCGAAATCTCAACAATTTGCGGCAACCCGTCGATACCGACCCGATATACCGACCCGCCCACCATGATGAGTTCGCCATCGAGATCATCGAAGGTGCCTAAACCCATAGTCTGCCCGTTAAGTGCCGCCTTGATGGGCAGCAGCCCGTCGTAATTCGGGGCTGTCAAGTAGGTATAGGTGCCAATTTGCGATACCCAAGGATCATCGCTGGCCTGCGCCGCGGCGATTGGCCCGGTCAAAGTCAGTAGCAGGCCAGCACCTAGTGCGACCCACAAACTCACGCGCTGCTTCATCATGGCTCTTCTCATGGCTCCAACCAAAATAACTACCCACATTGTGCAGTAAGCCAAGATGACACAATCATGGCGTGGCAATCTTTGAAGTCGACGACGTCCTCGACCCAAGACTTGCCGATTACGTTTCTTTGACGGATGTCACCCTGCGCTCACGCCATGAACCCGATATGGGCATCTACATCGCCGAGAGCGCCTACATCATCCGCCGTGCGCTGGAGGCCGGGCACCGACCACGTTCAATTCTCATGGATCGACGCTGGCTTGATGAAATGGCTGACGTCCTCGAATCGGTACCCGGTGAAACCGAGGTACTTGTGGGTGAGCCGGCATTGCTCGAAGCTGTCACCGGGTTCCATGTGCACCGCGGCGCCTTGGCCGCTATGCATCGGCCGGCACTGCCAACTGTCCTCGAGATTGCGCATCAAGCCCACCGCATCGTGATTCTCGAGGATTTGGTCAACCACACCAATGTCGGAGCCATCTTCAGATCCGCAGCCGCTCTAGGCATCGATGCGGTGCTCGTCACGCCACGTTGCGCCGACCCGCTTTATCGCCGGAGTGTGCGCGTGTCGATGGGTACCGTATTTCAAATCCCCTGGACCCGGATCGCAGACTGGCCAACGGGCCTTGATCACTTGCGCGGCATCGGGTTCACCATTGCAGCGATCTCCCCGCTGGGCAAGAACAATGTCGATCTGCGCCAGTTTGCGATTGACCTACCCGAGCGCCTAGCCCTAGTTTTTGGAACCGAAGGTGCCGGACTGACCAACCAAGTGGCGGCCGAAGCGGACTTGTCAGTAAGTATTCCAATGCAAGGTGGGGTTGATTCACTAAATGTCGCGGCGGCATCTGCGGTGGTTTTCTGGGCGCTCACCAAGCCCGAAAATCAGCCGCGATTATGATCCCACGTCGGACGATGGCAGCTCTAGTTACTTAACGAAGACATGCACCAGTTCGAGATCGACTCGGACGGGAACCGCTGTTAGTAAATCGGCGACGCTAGCGCGGAAGTCAACGAACAAGCCGGCGCTGACCACATCCGCCGCTTCCTCGTCGGACAAGAAAACCCCGATGCCTCGAATCACACCCGTCGCTGGATCCCCGGTAACAAGGATTAAGTCTTCGGACGGGTTTCGCTCGCCAAATCGATCAGCGAAATCAACATATGCCGCCATCACAGTCTCGTACGCACCGGGCTTCACGTGCATTGTGTATTCGATGACGCTGCTCATTTTGGCTCCTGAGGTCGGCGGTAAACCCAAACCGTAACCGATTACCGCCGCGTTAATCGAATCGCTGCCCGACGGATAGCCCCCAAGGCCGCATCGGGCTTGGTGGTCGCAGCTACGGACTCGGAATTAAAAGCTACCCCGGCCACCGCACAACGCTCCGCGAACTCAACCCGCTCATCAGCACTGAGTCGTGGCCAGTCTCCGGTGGCCGCCGGCGCCGCAGAAAACCACTCCTGCCACCGGGGATCCCCGGCGAAATCGCCCTCGTGCAAACCACCGGTTAGTAGCCCCTCCGAACCCAGGGTCGCAGCGACAATAGGGGCCAATAAAAGACTCGCCCCGGGGACACCTGCCAAGGCGGCGATCAGGGCCCGGCGATTGCGGTTGGTCAACGCCCCGTCGGGCACCAGCGGGTTTACCTCCTGCAGATAACGCAGCGCCGAGGCCGAAAGTGACTCATTCGCCGGGGCCGGTGGTGCTACCAATTGCGGAAGTGGCGGCCGGGCCCCGGCCAGTCTGAACAGTGTTTGCCACATATCGTCGAGGTGCCCTTCGCGCAAATAGGGGCGAAGGGTAAAGGTGATGTCACTGCGCCTCGGGCGCTCCCACCTTTGCGCGAACTCCGCGTGGTCGAAGAAAGCCCGCGCCGACAGCACGTATTTTCGATTGAAGCCATGGGTGCGACCAGCCTTGATTGTTTCCGCAAACGCACTCGGCGCTAAGTCATCGGGTCTACGCACATAGGCGAACACCTTGATCTGGTCAAAGTGGCCTGTGAGAAATGCATAAAGGGAGTCAACTTCCTCAGAAGAGCGAAGCCGCGTCGAAAGGTGCTCACTGGTGAACAGCCACCTACCATCGATTAAATCACGTTCGAGTTTCTTCTGGAGTTTGCCCTGCAGTTCGACCTGATCTTCAAGGCTTTCGACCGCAAACCCCCGACCAAGTCGGCCGGGCTGGTTAGTGAACGCGGCTGCAAGTTCGCCGTGATTATCGCCACGGAAAAACTGCGGGATGTTAAGCCCAACTGATTCGAGCACCTGGCGGTTCAGCGCCACCAGCACTTGCCAGGTGGTTGTACCAGTCTTGGCCCTACCAATATGCAAGATCAGTTCACGCATGAATCAAGAACCCTCGCTCGGCTGCTCTTCCTTTTCCACCGGTGCCTTGCGGGCAGCGCGCTCAGCGCGCACCCGCGTTTCGATGGCTTCGGCTTCGGTCAAAGTTGGCGCGGTTCCCCCGCGCCGAGCCGGCAGCCACCAAGGACCATCGGTAGCCGCGAGTTCCTTCGGCGTTGGCTTCGGATACCGATCAATTGTCGCATCAAGTAATTGCTGGAGTTGCTGATGCAATTGCTCATTGGCAACCTCGGCATCATCTCTGCGAGTTGGGTGCATTGGTGCACCGATTGTCATTGCCACGGTGCGTCCGCGCGTTAGATCCTTGCGCCCGTAACTCAGTATTCTGGCACCACCAAAAACGATCATCGGGAGTAACGGCACTTGGGCCGCCGCGGCCATTCGCATCGCACCGCTTTTTATTTCCTTTATTTCCATCGAGCGGCTCATGGTGGCCTCGGGGAAAACCCCAACCAGTTCACCGTCTTTCAAGGCGCGCACGGCATCGCGAAATGCCTGTGAGCCAGCATTCCGATCGACCGGGATGTGATGCATCCCGCGCATCAGTGGGCCGGCAATTGGATGCTTGAAGATGCCATCCTTTGCCATGAAGCGCACCAGCCGGTGGCCAACGCGATCGGCCGGGATACCAGAAAGGGCGAAATCCAGATAACTGGTGTGGTTGATGGCAATGACTGCGCCGCCAACCCGGGGCAGGTACTCGGAGCCAACGATGTCAAACCGGATACCCAAGACTTTAAAAAGAGTTTTGGCGGTGAAGACGATGGGCGGATAAACAATGTCGGTCACAGGGGCAGATTATCTGCTAATTGCGCCAATCATGAGCTATCCGGTCTGGATCTGCCAATTTCTCCTGACCTTCGCCTCCGCAGGATGAGTGGGTTGGTCAGTAGTGCACCACCGATGAAGAGTGATTGGTAGGCAACATCTGCTCGCCCGATATCGTTAACTGGGTCGCTCAGTAGCTTGCGAGTCACTCAGTAGAGTAAGGACATGGCTAATGATCGCATAGTTTGGATTGACCTTGAGATGACCGGGCTTGACCTCGAAACTGACGAGATAGTCGAAATCGCCTGCATTGTGACCGAGGCCGACCTCACCGAACTCGATGAAGGTATCGAGGTAGTCGTCAAAGCCAATCCCGAGCCGCTTGCCGCGATGGATGAATTCGTCGTCAACATGCACAAGACTTCGGGCCTGATCGATGAGATACCGAGCGGCACCACCCTGGCCGATGCTCAGCGGCAAGTCTTTGCCTATATCCAAAAGCATGTGCCGGAGGCCGGCAAGGCGCAGCTCGCAGGTTCGAGCGTGTACGTAGACCGGGGCTTTCTGGCCAAATATCTGCCCGAACTAGACTCCTATTTGCACTATCGCCTAATAGATGTGTCAAGTATCAAGGAGCTCACTCGCCGCTGGTACCCGCGCGTTTACTTTGGTGCACCCGACAAAACTGGTAACCACCGAGCGCTGGCTGACATCCGCGAGTCGATAGCCGAACTGCGCTACTACCGTGATGCGGTGTTCGTCGCCCAACCCGGACCAGATTCAGTCGCCGTAAAAGCCCTGGGCCAAAGCCACGTTGTTGACCATGGCGCGGCTACACACCTCGATTCCGGAGCCGGGCCGGTCGGCTGCTAGATTCTGCGGGCAGGCAAAGCCCCGGCAACTGGGTTCTTGGCCCGCATGGTGCTCGTAGTTCAACGGTAGAGCGCAGCCTTGTGGTGGCTGATGTTGCGGGTTCGAATCCCGTCGGGCACCCGATATGGCGTCGAGGGGTTAACCGTAGGTGCACTCGGTGACAGCATTACTAACTGTCGACAGATTCATTCGATCAAGCCGAAAGTCCATAGTCAACATCTGCGATTCACCATTAACACTGGCCAACCGGGCGGTATAGCCGTTGGCCTGTGCCAATTTATTCGCGGCCGCAAATGTCAACTTATCGGTCACCATCTGCCGGCAGACCGCCCGCAGTTGCGCTGAACCGGCCGCCGCATTTGGGTTCGGTCCGACCTGCGTCAAACTCGACGCGATGGCAACCAGTTGGTCGTAGGTCAGGCCGGTTGAATCAATGACAATGCTGGTGTCACCCGGGGCCGTCATGGTTGATGGCGGTTTGGCCGTCATCTCGAGCAACCCACCGCTGGCCAACACCTCACTTTTCTTGCAGCGGTAACTTGCTGGTACTTCCTTGGGGTTGGCGTTAGTCGGCTGCTTGAAGCAATTCGCATAGACCTGCGCGGTCAGGATGATCTGGGTGCCCGGCTCCCCGAGCTTGATCTTGACATTGCCGACCTTGGCCAAACTAGTCGAAGGTGCGGGTTCGGCGGCAAATCCGGTCTCGGCCCACTTCTCGGATAGTTGGAATCCCTTGGCCGGCCGGCCGTAGGTGGCACCCGCGAAAGTATCGCCACCTGTTACGACGCCACTTGTTATCACCAGATTGTCACTGATAACACCGACCTTGCTGGTGCGGCGTAACCCAGCAGTGTTCGCCGGCTCCCACAGTGACCCAGCGGTGCCCAGCATGGCTGCCGCTCTGCCCCAGGATTTAACCGACTCGTTGATGTCGTACGGCGAGGCGGCGGCTAGCGCTGGGGTAGCAAGGCCTGGTGCGATCGCAGCCGCAGTGAGCGCGGCGACTGCACCGGCTGCGACCAACCTGGCCTTAACGGATTTTGATGAGCTAGTGGCGGGCTGTGATGTCACGGCCTAATAGTACGTCAGACATTGCGGCCGGCGGTACTGCCCACCCACCTCGAAGAAAGCCGAACTGATCTGACCCAAGGAGCAGGTTTGCACCGCCTCCATCAACGCCGCGAAAACATTGCCGCCGGCGCTGGGCCATTGATCGTCATCGATACCGAAGTCGTCGGTGCACATAAGTCGAACCCCGCATATAGATCGCGCCGAGAAGGGAACCGCTGCTTCAGTGCCGGAGACTTTTAGGGCGCTTAGTGCCATTAGCGCCAACTTGGCACCAGCGGGAGCCGGGCCGCGCCGGTTAACTCAAGTACGCCGCCATCGCTCCGGCCCAGGAGCCAAGCCAAAAGCTGCGGCGCCGAGCCGGCGACTTCGATTTTCGAGTTCGGGTCGATTTCGTACCTGGTGCCATCGGTGCTTTGGAGCCAGCCAACTGGCAGCTCACCACGGCGTTGGAAATCCCGGGCTGCTTCCGGCAACAACTGATCGACCATGGTCGCAGGCCACTGCTCCGGCTCAAATGTGCCCGCTAAGTCAAGGTCGAGGTGGTGGATCGCCACCTCCTGTAGGCGCAACTTGAGCAAACTTCCGGCTTTGACAAGACGGCCGTCCCGCAATTGGACTTCAATTTCTAGTTGGTCAGCGCTGAGCATGGCGAACTCATCAGCAAATTGCTCTGCCGATTGGGTAATCGCAAGTTGATGTTGGTCCAGACTGCGCGCCGCATGGAGTTGGATATCGCCTTCACGCACTTCCGGTGAGATGTACATATCGCGGCGATTGCCATCAAGGGCCCAACGCACCAAGCGGGCCAGCCCGCGGGCATTGCCGTCAATATGTGCAAGCACGTGCCCACGTGACCAATCAGGCAGCAAACTGGGCTCACCAACTTGCGCGGCCTGCATCGCGTTGAGCGTCGAAATTAGTAACTCGGTCTGCTGCTCAAGTTGGGCGGTGTTAATCAACTTGCGCTCCGGCTTTTGATTGACGTTTCATGTTAGCGAACTCAACTACTTGGTGGCCGACCAGTTCGAGTTGCTCAACTGTCGCGGTGTCATCGCTATTGCCTTGGGCATCGAGCTTGGTCAGACCGGCATTGACCGTGGCACCAAGTGGGGTGGGCCAGCCCCGAAGAGCATGGACGATCTGCCGCAATTGCTGCAGGGTGCTGACGGTGGCCTGCCACCCGTGGGCCACCGAAATACAGCCCACCGACATCCCATGCAGGTAACCGCCTTCGCGATCCCGCAGATCCTCGATGTAGTCAAGGGCGTTTTTCATCATCCCGCTGATGGCTCCGTGATAGCTGGGGCTGGCGATGATCAAGCCATCGGCCTGAGCGACTTTGGCCAAATACGCCAACGCCAGTGGGTCACGATCGGTGGTCTCGGTGTCGTAAATCGGGAACAGGAGATCGCGGCTGGTAATCACATCAACATGGGCACCTTTGGCTCGCGCGCCCCGCACCGCCGCGAGCAAGGCCCGCTCACTTGAAGAATCCGGGCGCGTACTGCCGCCGATTGCCACGATCCGGATCGTGTCACCACTTACCTGACCCATTTTCCGACTCCACCTTTGCTCAGGATACGAGGCTATCGCCAAGCACCGGCCCAAGGGCCGTTGGGTGCTCGGCCCCCGAGCTCTCCCGACCGCGACGGCTGCGGCCAAATGGTGTACGAATAAGCAATGACGTCCTTTGATCTTTATCAGTTGCCAAAGGAGTACGACCAGTTACGTGCGACCGTGCGGGCGCTGGCCGAGGACAAAATCGCCCCCTGGGCAGCCGAAGTCGACGAGCAGGAGCGGTTCCCAGCTGAAGCCCTAACGGCACTAGTTGGCGCCGACCTGCACGCCGCGCATGTTCCCGCCGAGTACGGCGGTCAGGGGGCCGATGCGCTGGCGGTGTGCATAATCATTGAAGAGGTGGCCCGGGTGTGCGATAGTTCCTCACTAATCCCGGCGGTCAACAAACTTGGATCAACGCCGGTATTGCTGGCCGGTTCGCAGGCCATGAAGCAGGTGTTCTTGCCAGGGCTGGCAAGTGGTGCCGATATGTGGTCCTACTGCCTCTCGGAAAGTGCCGCCGGTTCGGATGCTGCCGCGATGACGACCAAGGCGGTGCGCACCAGCACTGGCTGGCTACTAAATGGCGCCAAGAAATGGATCACGAACGCGGGTGAGAGCCGCTACTACACCGTCTTGGCCGTAACCGACCCCGCAGGCGGAGCCGGCCATGGCATCAGCGCATTTGTCGTTGACCGCGAGGATACCGGGGTTAGTTTTGGTGCCCATGAACGCAAGTTGGGTATCCGTGGCTCATCAACGCGTGAGGTGTATCTAGATAACGTCGAACTAGGTGATGACCGGGTAATCGGCGAGGTAGGCGACGGGTTCGGGCTGGCGATGCGCACCTTGGACCACACCCGAATCACTATCGCCGCCCAGGCCCTTGGCCTCGCGCAGGGCGCCTTGGATTTTGCCACCGGCTACGCAAAGGAGCGCGTGCAATTTGGCAAGCCCATCAGTGAATTGCAGGCGATTCAATTCATGCTCGCCGATATGGCAATGAGCATCGAAGCTGGGCGCCAGTTGACCTATGCGGCTGCCGCGCGCAGTGAACGTCAAGATGCCGACTTAACCTTCTTCTCCGCCGCCAGTAAGTGCTTCACCTCGGATCTCGCCATGGAGGTCACCACGAACGCCGTGCAGATTCTCGGTGGCTACGGATACACCCGTGATTACCCGGTCGAGCGCATGATGCGCGACGCTAAAATCACCCAGATCTATGAAGGTACCAATCAGGTTCAGCGCGTCGTGATGGCAAGGCAGTTACTCACGGCAAACTAACTCCGTGACTCATCCCCTTCGGAAAACCTGGGTCGTGCTTGTCGCCTCGGTTTTTGCCCAAGGCGCCATCTCTGGATTGCAACTTGGATTACCAGCGCTTGGTCCGGCGATCCATATCCAAGCTGGGTTCGACACGGCGACGATCGGGTTGCTATTTGGCCTTGCCGGGATTGCCTCGGCAATTGCGGTCATCGCCTGGGGTCACATCGCCGACCGCACCTCGGACCGATTCGTCAGCGTTTTTGGTCTCCTTGTTACCGCGGGCGCCCTGGTGCTCGCTGCCGTGGCCGCACTCGAAAAGCAATTCATTTGGATGGGTGCACTCCTAGTTATCTCAGGTATCGGCGCGGCTGCACCGAGCATCGGCATCATCAAGGGAATGTCGGGCTCATTTACCGGGCATCCCCG